>JAGRLT010000083.1 GCA_020441665.1 Nitratireductor sp. | reverse complement strand
TGTCGACGCCCTGGGCGATGTCGGCCGACTGGCTGTGCAGCAGCACGTCGATCTTCGCCGTCTTCCAGTGGAAACCGTCCTGCTCGTAGCCGATGTCGCGAATGGCGCGGCGGGCGGCGGAACGGAACCGAGACGGATTGATCACCTGCCTGCCGTTCTTGTCGGTCTTCATCAGCGACGGCGGCACCCGCACCTCGCCGGCGATCACCACGCGATTGGTGGTGGTCAGCGTTTCGGCGGCAACCCGCACCGTCCAGGGGTCGACACCGGTCTTGCGCGCCTCGCGATAGATCAGATCGACAATCTCGTCGGAGATACGGTCGCAGACCTTGTCCGGATGTCCTTCGGAGACGGATTCGCTGGTGAAGAGATAGTTGTGCCGAGCCATGAAAAGGGTACCACCTGACAATATGCGTTGAGCCCGGCGGTGCCGGGCCGAAATTCAGGCGCTTTGTAATGGTTGATCCGGCAAAATCAATACCGCTTCCCCGCCAGGGCGAAGATTGCGGGAAAGGCCGGCCGCGATGAACTAGTCGTCGCTCATATTGGCCAGCGACTTGACCAGTTCGACCAGCTTCTTGCGAACCTTGGCATCCTCGATCTTGACGAAGGCGCGATTGAGCTGAAGCCCCTCGCTGGAGGACAGAAAATCCACCACGTAGCTGGTCGAGCTCGCATCCTCGAAGCCGCCGGGCCTGACTTCCTGTCCCGGTGCGTCCTCGAAGAAGAACGATACCGGCGTGTTGAGAATGCTCGAAATCTGCTGCAACCGGCTGGCGCCGACGCGATTGGCGCCCTTTTCATATTTCTGGATCTGCTGGAAGGTGATGCCGAGCGCGTCGCCAAGTTTTTCCTGGCTCATGCCGAGCATGGTTCGCCTCAGGCGTATCCGGCTTCCGACATGGATATCAATCGGATTGGGCTTACGTTTTTCTACCGCCATGATAGTGGTCTCCGCACACGGCAGCGCCATGCCGTGCATCAGTTCGGGCGCAGCCGGGGCAGTCCCCGGTCGCAGTCCCGGTGTGGGTCAGTGTCTGCCGTCCGCCCTCGCCGGCGACGGCATTGCGGGACAGCGGTGTGGGTCCTGTCCCGGCGCGCGCAATAAGACGTGGTTTTCCCCCCTGAGTCAAATGCATAGCCGCGAGCGCGCATTCGCGCTCGGCGCGGGTTTCGCGCCTGCGTCAGCATTTGCCACAGTTGAGAATTCAATTACTTCGCCTGCCGCGGAAAAGCAGGCTCCCGGCCAAGCTGATCGCCAACAAAGTCGCAAATATCCATGTTCCAAATCGAATAAAAAATGTCGTGGATATCGCCGCCGGAAGCCTGCCATCGGCGGTTCCGCGCATCCCGACGGGCAATTTCGCCACCAGCCGGCCCATCGGATCGATGATCGCCGAAATGCCGGTATTGGCGGCGCGGACGATCGGCAGGCCTTCTTCGACCGCCCGCACCCGGGTTTGGCGCAGATGCTGATAGGGGCCGGGCGTGTGGCCGAACCAGGCATCATTGGTCAGGTTGACGATCCAGCTCGCGGCACTTTGCGCTGTCGGGTTGTCGCGGATGGCGCCGCTGAAAACGACCTCGTAGCAGATCAGCGGTAGAAACGGCCGGCTGCTCGCAGCCTGCAGCACCCGCCGCTGGCTTCCCGGTTCAAACCCGCCCTGGACCCGGGTCAGCTGCTCCAGCCCGATGGCTTCAAGCAGGTCCTGAAACGGCAGGTACTCCCCGAAGGGCACCAGATGGGTCTTGTCGGAGGCCTCCTCGATTTCACCCGCATCGCTGATGACGAAGACCGAATTATAGACCTTGCCGCGCGGGTTGCCGGCAGCGCCCGGCTCGGCGCGCAGGGCGCCGGTGATGAGCCGGGTCCCGGCCGGCAGCAATTCGGCGATCGCCGCCAGCGCCTGCGGTTCCTCGGTCAGCAGGAAGGGAAAGGCCGATTCGGGCCAGATCAGATAGTCGATATCATTGAGGCCCGACGCTTCGCCGCCGGTTGCGGCGGGCGCCTGCCGCGACACGTCGAGATAGGTCGCGAGCACCAGCGCCTCGTTGCCGGGCGTCAGCTTCTCGCGCTGGTCGATGTCGGGCTGCATCAGCCTTATGCGGATCGTGCCGTCATTGTCTTCGGGATTTGTGGCAAGGCGCCAAGCGCCAAAGCCCGTATGAGCGGCCAGGAGCAGCAGCGCCAGCAGAAGCGGCGGCCGCTTCAGGGCCCGTCCCCTGCCCGGTCCGGCAAGGGTGACGAGCGGCAGGGCGAAGATCGGCACCGCCAGCACCGTCATGCCATACACGCCCACCACCGATGCGCTCTGCATCAGCAGCGCCGCCGGCATGGCGGTGTAGCCGAGGGTGTTCCACGGGAAACCGGTCAGCACCGTCCCGCGCAGGAACTCCGTCGCGCCGAGAGCGAAGGCAAGCGCCATGACGCGGCCCCAGCCCTCGCTCCAGAGCATCCGGGCAATCACGGTTGCCAGTCCGAAGAACAGGGCAAGGCCTGCCGGCAGGACGAGGATGGCGAGCGGCAGTGCCCAGGCAAAGAGCTCGGCTTCGACCAGCAGGGCATTGCCGATCCACCACAATCCACCGAGCAGATAGCCGAAGCCGAACCACCAGCCCGGTGCGAAGGCCGCGAGCAGGGTGCGGAAGAACGATCGCCTGGCATCGCCATAAACGCCGTCGAGGATGAAGACGAGGCCGGGCAGGGTGACGAACATGACGGGAACGAGATCGACCGGCGCCAGCGCCAGCGCCGAAATCAGGCCGAGGGCGAAGGCTGCCCAGAGCCGCCGCCAGCCCTCAAGCAGGATGAACCAGCCCGCGAGTTTTTCCAGTCTGCCCAAACCAGTCCCCGAATCGAAAAGTCTCCGGCCAATCTGGATAAAGCCGGTCACGGGCCGGGGCAAGCGGCGACGCCGTGCCCGATGCTGGTTCAGTTGGCGTTCTTGGCCTTGCGGCCCTGCGGCTTCTTCGACGGCACCATCTGGATCAGCTTGATGCGTCGTGGATCGGCGTCGCGAATGCGGAACTCATAACCGAACGCATCGATCACCTCGCCCTTCACCGGCACACGGCCAAGCAGCGAGAAGATCACACCACCGATCGTCTCCGCGTCGTCATCGTGATCGCCGACATGGAACCGGCCGCCCAGCGCCTCGCGGATATCGTCGATCTCGGCCCTGGCATCGAGCATCATCGTGCCGTCATCGCCCGGGCGGATCAGTTCCTCCTCATCGTCATGCTCGTCCTCGATGTTGCCGACGATGATCTCGACGATGTCCTCGAGCGAGAGCAGGCCCTCGGTGCCGCCATATTCGTCGATGACGAGCGCCATCTGCATGCGCGTCGCCTGCATGCGCGCCATCAGGTCGGCCGCCATCATGGAGGGCGGCACGAAGATCACCTTGCGCACCAGATTGGTCTTGCCGAGTTCCCTGTCGAGATCGACCCTGGTAAGATCGAGTTTCGGCGGTCCGTTCCGGCCGTTGCGCCGCCGGCCGCCCGACTGCTTGGTGATATAGGCAACCAGGTCGCGGATATGGATCATGCCGCGCGGATCATCGAGCGTTTCGTCATAGACCGGCATGCGCGAATGGCCGGACGTCTCGAACTGCAGCAGCAATTCGCCCAGCGTCGCGTGCAGATCGGTCGCCTCGATATCGGCGCGCGGCACCATCAGATCCTCGACCCGCACTTCCTGCAGCTTGAGGATGTTGTTGAGCATGACCCGTTCTTCGGGGCTGATATCGCTGCCCGCCACGTCCTGCTGGGCAAGCGCGTCGCTCAGCCCCTCGCGGATGCTGGTCTTTCCCGACCGGCGCATCGGCGCAAGGAGGCGGGTAATCAGCCCGCCGCCCGCGCCGTTCTGCGCGCCGTCCTCGGCAGGGTCGTCCGGGATATGGATCGTGGTTTCAGATCGCGAAGGGTCGCCGTCTTCGCTGCCGCCTTCGGGGCTGGTTTCAGCTTCGGGCCGGGCCGGCGACTGGCTGGTATCGTGGCTGCTCATCGAAATGCTTCAATCGTCACGTTCAAGGTCGGGACTGCCGGCATGCGGATTTCCCGTTCATGCGTCAAGATAGGCATAAGGGTCGCCAATTCCAAGCGCTTCGAGAATGCGCGTTTCGGCCGCTTCCATCAACTGCGCCTCTTCCAGGCTCTCGTGATCATAGCCGAAAAGGTGAAGAAAACCATGAACCGCAAGATGCGTCAGGTGATCCTCGAAGCTTTTTGCCTGTTCTTCCGCCTCGCGACACACGGTTTCAAGGGCAAAGACCAGATCGCCGATCATCGGCGAGGCAATGTCTCCCGGCCTCCGGTCCTCGCCGGGAAAGGAAAGGACATTGGTGGCTTTCGGCTTGCCGCGCCACTGGCCGTTGATCTCCGCCATACGGGCGTCGTCGGTAAACAGCAGGCTGAGTTCGGCCCCCTCCCGCCAGCGCAGGTTCTCGCACTCCGCCGCCTTGCCGACGGCGCGGGCGACGAGCGCCTCGAGTGCCCCTGCCCGCGGCCAGTCGCCCGCCTCCACCGTAAGGTCGATCGCCATGTCGAATTGGGATGTCATCACCGTCAGGCTTCGTCGCGTCCCGAACCCCGCCTGGATTCCTGGCGGCCGGCAAGTTTCCGGCTGGTCGCCGCGTCATAGGCGTTGACGATTTCCGTCACCAGCCGGTGGCGCACCACGTCGGCCGCCTTGAAGGTGATCTTCTCGACCCCCTCGATGACCGGCAGGATCTCCATCGCCTCGACCAGGCCCGAAATCTGGCCCGGCGGCAGGTCGACCTGGCTCGGATCGCCGGTGACGATCATTTTCGAGTTTTCGCCGAGCCGGGTCAGAAACATCTTCATCTGCATCGAGGTCGTGTTCTGGGCCTCGTCCAGAATGACGGCGGCGTTGGCGAGCGTGCGCCCGCGCATGAAGGCGAGCGGCGCGATCTCGATCAGGCTGCGCTCGAACAGCTTGCCCACGCGGTCGAAGCCCATCAGGTCGTAGAGCGCGTCATACAGCGGCCGCAGATAG
>JAGRLT010000082.1 GCA_020441665.1 Nitratireductor sp. | reverse complement strand
GGTCGGCATCGCCGATCCCCGGGAGCGGCTGGCCAGCATCCGCACGCAGATGGATGGCCTCAAGGCATCCAAGCAGGCGCTTGCGGCCGATGTGCTCGCCTCGCTGGCCGGCTTCCAGCCGCCCGCCCTGATGGCGATGAGCGCCCGCACCGCCAGCCATGCGCCCAATCCGGTCAATACCGTGGCGACCAACGTGCCGGGACCCCAGCACCCGCTATACGTGTTGGGCTGCCGGATGCTCGACAATTATCCCTATGTCCCGCTGGCCAGCACCATGCGGCTGGGTACCAGCGTGTTTTCCTATGACGGATATGCCCGCTTCGGGGTTACCGGCGACTATGAGTCGATGCCGGATATCCAGGTTTTCGCCGACGGGCTCGACCGCAGTATCGGCGAATTGATAGCGACGGCGGCCTCGGCAGGGAAGAACCCCGTGCTTGCGAAGAAGCCCGCCGGCGGCAAGAAGTCCGGGAAGAAATCCAAGAAAAAATCCTGAGACGCGGCAGCCCCTCGATCCGGCGCCGGTGCCGTAAGAGCGACAAGGATCGCGAGCCGGTGGCAGGCCACGGATAGAAGTATACAATCCGAACGTTCAAACGAGTGAAGAAAGGACAAAAAATGAGTACCGAAGACAAGGTGGAAGCAGCGCCCGACCTCCAGCAGCAGCAGCTCGATGCCCTCAACCAGGCGAACAAGCAGCAGCTCGAGGCGCTTTCGCAGCAGCGCGAACTGGCCATGGAGTCGGCGAAATACTGGGACACCATGGCGAAGCAGGCCGCAGCCGGATTGCCGGAGGGCCAGGCCGCCGCTTTGCCGCCGCGCGTGAGTTCCACGGTGCTCACCGAAGCGCACTTTACCTATCTGGAATCCGTGCTCAAGGCGCAGGTGGATTTCATCCGGACGCTCGTGACTTCGGGTGACAAGTGATCTCATTGCCTGAAGGCGTGCCTGCGCTCCATACGAATACCCGAAGTTCGAACGTCTGGTTCGCGCTCGAGCAGAGCCGGGCATTGTTCGAACTTTGGCAGTTCACGCTGGCCAGGCCGATGCTGCGGCTGGCGCCCAAGGGCGTCGGCCGCCCGGTGCTTGTCCTGCCCGGCTTCCTGACCGACGACGATGCGACGGCCGTCCTCCGCCACTATCTGTCGGAGCAGCGGCATATCGCCTATCCGTGGACGCTGGGCGTCAATCTGGGGCCCACCGAAGCCATTCTGGACGGGCTCGAACAGCGGCTCGACGAGATTCTCCTGGCCCATGGCGAGCCGGTCAGCCTGGTCGGCGTCAGCCTCGGGGGGCTGTACGCGCGGGATCTGGCCCGGCGCCGTCCCGACTCGGTGCGTCAGGTTATCACGCTGGCAAGCCCGTTCCGCATCGAGCGCAGCTCGCAGAGCAGCCTGGGCGCGGTGTTCGACTCCCTGTCATCGCTCCACGTGCATCCGTCCCGGTTTTCGGTCTGGACCCTGCCCAGGGAACCGCTGCCGGTTCCCGCGACGGCAATCTACACCCGCTCGGACGGGATCGTGGCCTGGGAAACCTGCCTGGACGAGGATTCCCGCGATGCCGAGAACATCGAGGTCATCGGCAGCCATAGCGGCCTCGTCCATCTGCCAACGGCGTTGTACGCCGTGGCGGATCGCCTTGCCCAGCAGGGCGACACCTGGAATGAATTTGCTGCCCCGGCAGCCATGTGCGGTCTCTACCCGCAAGCCGGGCACAGCGTTCCCTGACGCGCGCCACCCTCGCCGCGCGACACGGGCCTGGTCTCGCAAGCTGCTACGCGGCCACAAGCCGTCATCGTGAGAGAATGGCCGGCGCCGACCTCATCATGGGTCGGCGTCATCCCCGTGAAACCGCTCCGAAACAATCGAAGCATTTCAACCCGCGTGGCGAGAACGCATTGAAACGTGCATGACCGATAAGGCGCTCATTGGAAAACGAACCCCAAGAAAGGAAAATCCAATGAAAGCAAAAACGATCGCAGCTCTGGTCCTGACCGCATCGACCCTGCTCGGCGCAGTCTCCGCTGAAGCCGGCAACAAGGGCGGTCAGCACAACCAGAACTACAACAATCACTACAACAAGCACCGGTATTATCGCCCGCACTTCGGCTTCTATGTCGGCGGCTACGACCCGGTCGAAGAGTGCCACTATCTCAAGCGGAAGGCCCGTCACACCGGCTCGCACTACTGGTGGCGCAAATACAGCCACTGTGTCGACCGCTACTCCTACTAAGCGCAGACCCAGCAAGGAAGGCCCATGGCACGACGCCGTGGGCCCCTTCTATTTGAAGCATATCGGCCCAGCCAAACAACCGGAACCAGGCCGGCCGGCCTATTGCTCGTCGTAGATGTAGCCGATCCCGCGCACGGTCCTGATCGTCGTCGGCTTCTGCGGATTTGCCTCGATCTTGCGGCGAATGCGTGAAATCCGGATGTCGATGCTGCGGTCGAACGGGTCCCAGGACCGGTCATGGGCGCCTTCGAGGATCTGGTCTCGATTGAGCACCCGGCCACGGTTGCGGGCAAACAGCTTGAGCAGGTTGAATTCCATCGAGGTGAGCGGAATCTCGGTGCCGTCCTCCTCGGTCAACTTTGCCGCCTCGATGTCGAGCCAGGTCCTGCCGAAGCGAAAGCGCTTGCGGCCGTCATCGATCGCCTCGTCGGCCTCCTGCCGGGCGACGGTCTGTCGCCGCAGCACGGCCTTGATCCGCGCCTCGAGCTCCCGCAGGTCCACCGGCTTTGCGAGATAGTCATCCGCCCCCATTTCGAGGCCGATGATCCGGTCGACGACGTCTGCGGCCGCCGTCAGCATGATGACCGGCGGGCCCGCCTCGCCGTTCAGGCTGCGCAGCACCGACAAACCGTTTTCTCCCGGCATGTTGATGTCGAGCAGGATCAGATCCGGCCCGTCGCTTTCCAGCCTTACGCGCAGTTCGTCGGCATTGCCCGCGGTGACGACATTGAAGCTGCGTTTGGCAAGATATTCGGCGAGCATCTCGCGAACATCGACCTCATCGTCGCAGACCAGGATCGTCTGGCTGGTGGTGTTCATGGCCTGCCTCCTTTGTCGGAAACCGCATCAAGCATCTGCCTTACAAGCAAGCGCACTTCTGTCGGCGCGATGGGCTTTTCCAGAAACGGCCGGTTGGCGCTGTCGAGGAACCCACGCGCCGACGGGCTCATCGTGTCACCCGTCACGAAGCCGATGCGTCTGGCCAGTTCCGGTAATTCGCGGGCAATGATCTCGTAAAACCCGCGGCCGCCCATGCCGGGCATGTTCAGATCGCTGAGAACCAGCGCATAGGCATATTCGCGCGCCAGCGCCAGCGCCTCTTCCGCCGAACCGGCGTGATCGACGTTGAAGCCGTCGCGTTGCAGGATCTCGCGGATCAGGTCGGCCACGTCGGGCTCGTCGTCGACCACAAGAATGCGCGCCGGCGCCTGCTTGCGGTTCTCGGTCTCGGTATCGGGCTCCGCGCCGGGTGCATCGGTCGCGATCGGCAGTCTGACGACAAAGATCGCGCCGTGCCCCGAGGCGGGTTCGACGCGGATCTGGCCGTTGTGGGAGGTGATCACGCGATGGCAGAATGCGAGACCTATGCCCGTGCCCTGGCCGACATCCTTGGTCGTGAACAATGGATCGAAAATCCGGCTGCGGATTTCGGGAGCAATGCCCGGACCATTGTCGGACACGCGCATCTCGATCATGTTGGCCGCGCGGTCGTGGCGGGCGGTGATGGCGATGCCGTCTCCGACACCGGAGGAAACGATCGCCTGTTCCGCATTCGTCACCAGGTTGATAATCACCTGGACCAGCTGGTCGGCATCGCCCAGGGTCCAGGGCAGACCGCCCTTGAACTGGATGTCGACCGCAACCTTGAGGCCGCTTGCGCCGTTGCGCAGCGCTTCGACCGCGGTCTCCACCGTCTCGTACAGTCCGATCGGCGCCAGCCGGACAGGTTGCTGGCGGGCCATGGCGAGGAAAGACTTGACAATCTTCGCGCAACGCTCGGCGGCATCGGAAATCTTCTCCAGCCGGCGCAAGGCGTCCGGGTCGGATGTCTCCTCGCGCAACATCAGGGCATGACCGACGACGACCGACAGGGGGTTGTTGAGCTCATGGGCGACACCGGCCAGCAGTTCGCCCAAGGCCGACATCTTCTCGGACTGGAAGATCTGCTCGCGCTGCTCGACGAGCGTTTTCTGCATCTCGACTTCGCGCGAGATGTCGACCGTGCTCGATACGATCACCTCTTCGTCGCGATATTCGATGACCCGCGCCGATATCGAGCAGGGGAAGGTCGATCCGTCGGGTCTCAGGCCCGTCACCAGCATGTCGTCGACGCGGCCGTTCGGCAGCAATGCCGTCACGAAATCGGCGCGTTCCTCGCGGCTGGCGAAATGGGTGTGCGAATTGTGCGAGGTACCGAGCAGTTCGGTTGCCGCCGGCGAGCGGTAGATGATGTGCCCGTCGCCGATGCGCGACATGATCACATTCGCCGGGCAGGCTTCGAGAACCTCGCGCAGAAGAATATCGGCCTCGCGCTGATTGTCCTCATACTGCTTGCGCTGGGAGATATCGGACTGGGTGATCAGGAAGCCGCCGACCGGCGTCGGGCGCACCGAAAACTCGTATCTAGCGCCATTGGTGAAATCGATTTCGAGCAGCGACGACAGCTTCCAGCCGGTATGGAGCCGGTTTTCCATCCATCGCAGGCGCTCGATCGCTTTCGCCGTCATCACATTGCGCATCGCCATCTCGCGCAGGATGAGTTCCCATTCGATGCCCGTCTCGAGAACGTCGGCGATCAACGGGTTCATCGCGCGGAAGCTGGAATTACAGCGCAGCAGGCAGGTATCCTCGTCAAAAAGGGCAAGCCCTTCCGACATCGCCTCCATGACTTCGCGAAACAGATCCGGCGCCCCGGACATGCCGCCAGAGGATTGGCTCGCCTTTTCGCCCGGGGATGTCTTGCGGCTGGCGGTCATGACTGGATTCCGACTGCCCTCGCCGGCTCGGTTTCGGCCTCGATCCGGACGATCTCGATCCTCTCGCCGCCGATGTCCTGCCCACCCAGGCCGGTTTTGCGGAACTTGCCGTTGAGCGACCCGGCAATTTCGGCATCGCCGCAAATGGTCATCGGCTCGGCATGGGCGCGGATGCGGAGCGCCCGGGTCACGGCCGGCCCGAAGACATCATAGATGTATTTCTGTACGCCGACGACCGATCCAATCACCGAACCGGCGGAAAGGCCGATGCGGCACTGCCATTTGATCGGATGGCTTTCATTGCGATGAGCGATATATCTCAGGAAACGGATTGCCGCGTTCGCCACGGACTGCACGTGGTCGGGCGATGGGTCGGGCATGCCGGCGACCGTTATGTAGGCGTCGCCGATCGTCTTGATCCTTTCGCAGCCGAACTGTTCGCCAATGCGATCGAAGGCACTGTAAAGGTCGTTCAATTCACTGACGATGACGCCCGGATCGACCGTCGCGACGAGATCCGAGAAGCCGCAGAAATCGAGTGTCAGGACCGAAACCGGGTCGTACAGGCGCGGGGTAACGACGCCGAAGGTCTTGTACTCCTCATAGACCGAACGCGGCATCATGTTGAGGAGCAGTTTCTCGACCTGTTCCTTTTCGCGTTTGATCTCGCGCGTGTTGCGCTCGACCATCATCGAATAGGAATCGATCATGGATTCCAGCTCCTTGATCCGGGTGATGTTCTGACAAACGACGACCGCGATCTTGCCGCCCGCATCGGGCGCCCGGTTGAACTCCATCGCCACCGTCATGGTTCGTCTGCGGAGCTTGAAAGTCGTTTCGGTCGCGAACCGGCCACCCTCGGCAAGACCGCGGCGGAGCACCTCGGCATCCATGGCCGTGAAGAGATCGGTCAGGCGGGCGTCGGAGTCGGGCTCGCCGAACCATTCGACGAAGGTGTCGTTGAAGAACTGGAACTTGAGGTCATCGATGTCGAGCAGGGCGACCCCGACACCGATGGCACGCAGCAGCTGTTCGTTGATTGCGGCGATCGACATCGGTCAGCTCACAACCAGGCCGCGACGGGAATCCAGAGCGGCAACGACCGTATCGACGTCGTCGGGCTCCATACCGTGATCGGCCAGCGTTTCGCGCAGGATCCGCGCCAGCACATCGAAATGCCCGGTGTTGATCGTCAGATGCCTGTGCAGCTTCGAGATCTGATCGTCGGTGTAGGAGGTGGGTCCGCCGAGCAGCGACGAGATGAATTTGGTCTGGTGGTCGACAATGCGCGCCATGTCGACCTCGTCGAAGAAGGGGCCCACATCGTCGTCGTCGAGCAGGCGCTCATAGAAGTCGAGCACGATCCGGCTGATCTTCGAGAAGCCTCCGTATTTCTGAAACAGGTTCTTTTCCATGATTGCAACTCCTGGCCCTATATGCCCGAACACCCGCCTTCGCGCACGGATTGTTTCCGCCACAAAAGGTAATTCTTGCCCCACCCCTGCGGCAGCGGGCAAGCCCAACTGCCATTCCGGGCGACATTACATGGGTGAGATCGGACTTCTTGCCAATCGGATTTCCTTTTCTAGGCAGCCAGTTTCGCATCGCCGGTGCGCTCGGCCGAGACGGGCCTGGCGAAAACATGGGCGGCGATCATCGGGTCGACGAGATGCGGGTCGGTAAGCGGCGCCATATGGCCGGCACCGGGAAGAGATGCGAGCTTTGCCGACGGCATCGCGCCGGCCAGCCTTGCGGTCAGAGCCTGTGCGACCCGCGGCGACTGGCGGCCGGTCAGCGCGAGCACCGGGCAGCGAATGGCCGCGTAGTTGGCGAGACCTGCTGATTCCGCCATGACGGCGTCGAAATCCGCGATCACCTGGTCTGCCAGCAGAGCGAGTTTCTGCCGAAGGCCGGCACTCGAACGCCGCCATGCGCCATCGCCGTTCCAGAAATCGATGAAGCCTCGCATGGCGTCATCCCCCTCGCCGTGCCGCAGGCTGCGCCGCATGGCCTTCTCGACGGACATGATCGCATCGAGCAGCGGCGAATTCGGCTCCAGCAGGTGAAACGCGGCAGGTTCCATGACGGCCAGGCTGCGGACCAGGTCAGGGCGCAGGCTGGCGAGTTTCAGCGCCACCGCCCCGCCGAAGGAATGGCCGACAAGGTGAACCGGCTCGCCCATTTCCTCAAGAAGCGGAACCAGCGTGGCGGCAATCGCGGCCAGCGACCTCGGACCTTTCAACGCCGGCGTCTTGCCGTATCCGGGCAGGTCGGGCCTGATGACGCGCGAGCGGTCGGACATGTAGCCGGTCAGGCTTTCCCACTGCTGGCTGCTGGAGGCCGAGCCATGGATGGCAATGACGGGAACGCCGTCGCCGTCTTCGCGGTAATGAACAACTGTCTGGTTTGCGTTCAGGTAGGGCATTGGGGCACTTTCCGGGTTCGTTCTGATTTTGCTTGGGTTTTTGCTACGACCGGCGCGTTTCAGACGCGTGTCCCGACAGCCCTCCAATTGTTTCAACTGTTTCAGCGGGGCGGAGAAACAAATGAAACAGGGTTCCCCGTCCGGCGAAATCGCACTGAAACGAAGGGTTGCGATTGTCCGTCCATCGACAAACCAACCCTGGAGTAGCCCCATGATCACCACCATCAAGAATGCCCTTCGCCGCGCCGACGAGCGCGCCCGTCATCGCCGCGAATACGAAATGCTGCTGCAGGGCGGCGATGATATCTTCCGCGACATCGGGACGACGCGCCAGGAAGTGGCGTTCCGGCGCAAGAACATGCCCATTTTCTGACACGTCCAGGACTCCTCTCCCTCCACTCCACCCGCCGGAAACGGCGGGTTTTTCTTGTTCTGCTTGTCGCCACGCGGGACGGCGGGCACAAAAAAACGCCCGCATCAGATGCGGGCGTTCGACGGGAGCAAGAGGGGTACTGGTCAGTTCTTGAAGTTCTTTTCCCAGACCAGGGCGGCATTGCCATGCGCGAAGACGCGGGCACGTTCCTTGCCATCGGATTTCACCGGCAGCAGGACCATGGCGCGAACCGGGGTGAAGGTGTTCTGCTTTGTCATGTTCGTTTTCCTTGAGGTTTGAATTCGTGACAAAGGGAGACTATCGCCCGCACGTTTCGCCGTTGTTTCGCGGATGCGCCCTCCGTGTTTCAATTGCTTCTTCGGATCGGCCGGCCGGATCGCCTATGTGGATCGATGCGGGCGGATCGGTGCGGAGGGCGGCCCTGCCGGACAACCGGTGGCAGGACGCAGGAGCCGAAGCAGGGCTGGATCGCCTTACCTTTCAGGGAACCCCAGAGCGGTAAGGGCATCGGACAAGGCCTTTCGCTTGGCCTCGTTCCTGAACGGAAAGGCGGTGAAGAATGCCTCGATCGAGGCGTCCCCGCGGCGCGCCTTCGCCTCCAGCGCCCAGTAGCGCGCCTGATCGTGATGGCCCGTGGCCTCGTTGATCGCCGCGGCGAATGTGGTGATCAGATAGTGCGCCCCCGGGGTTCGCGCGCCCTGATCGGCCCAATGGGCCGCCTGGTCTGTCTCGTCCACATGAAAATGGGCCATGCCCTTCGCCGACAGCATCGCGTATCGGAACGGATCGAGCGGGCTGAGGTTGATCGATTTCTCGAGGTTTTCGAGCGCGGCCTGTCCGTCGCCCGCCATGATATCGGCCCAGCCATGCGCATAGAAACCCTGCGCGAAGCTCGGGCTCAGGCTGCAGGAGCGTTCCAGCCAGGATTGCCCGGCCGCCGGATCCCCCCTGAGCCAGTGGGCGCGCCCGAAGTTGAAATTCGCAAACGGGTCCATGGGGTCGAGCTCCACGCTCCGTTCCGCGTGGCGCCGTGCGTCCTCGATCGCCTGCGCGTGATCCGGCGAATAGCGCAGGAAGGCAGCCTGGAAACTGACGAAGGACTGCGCGGCATGGGCGCGGGCGAAGAGCGGATCGAGCTCGGTCGCACGCTGGAAATAGTCGCTCGCAAGGGCGTTGTCGGCCCGATTGAAGCGGAAGGCGTGCTGTAGGCCGATGTGATAGAGCGACCAGGCATCGAGCCCCGACGGCACCCGCAGCCGCGCAAGCTGCGCCTCGTGTTGCGGGATGTGCAGTTCCATCGCCGAGATGATCAGCGCCACGATCCGCTCGCGCATTTCGTGGACATCGTCGATCTTGCCCGACAACCGGTCGCCCCAGACAACCTGAGATGTTCGCGCATCGACAAGTTCCACCACGATGCCGAATGCGGGATCCAGGACCTCCACCTCGCCCGACAGGACATAGGTCACGCCGAGGGCGGAGCGGATCGTCTCGAAATCCTGCAAGGGCGGGCGGAAGCGAAAGCTCGATCCGCGTGCCACGACCTTGAGCCAGCGCAGGCGTGACAAGGTGGAGATCAGTTCGCCGGGAATCGCGTCGGCGATGGCGGAATAGGCTTGCGAGCCGCCGATCAGGGTAAAGGGCAGAACCGCGATCGAAGGTTTCCGATCGACCGGGAGCGTGCCGTCGGCCTGTGCCGCATCCTGCGCATGCGGGTCGGCAGCCATTGCCGCAGGCGCCACGATCCGCACATCCGCGACGAACCGGAACCCCCGGCCATGGACCGTGCGGATATAGCGCTGCTGCTTGCCATCATCGCCAAGAACCCGGCGCAGCGACTTGATCACGATCGAAACCGCCGCATCCGAGATGAAGCGCCCGTCCCAGACCTTTTCGACCAGTTCGTCCTTCGCAACCAGGCGTTCGGCGTTCTGCACCAGATGGCCCAGCACAGCATAGGCCATCGGTTCGACCGGCAATACGGTATCGCCACGGCGCAGATCGCCGCGGTTCATGTCAAGCGCGAAGCCGTCAAACGCGTAGTGCAAGAAGCCTTCCTCATCGAAACTCAGACTTTCCCCACAAATTACCCAACCTCCCCTCAAGACCGCAAGCAAAAGCTGGCTGTATTGGTGCGCCATCAGCCCGAAAGGGTTCGGAATGAAGAAGGAAAGCGACATGAGCGACAGGATGAAAACAGGCCGCGGGCCCAGCCATGGCAGCGGCTTTGACGGGCTTTCGGGACTGGTCCCGAACGAACCCTCCCGGCACCGGTACGCGGTACGCAGCCCGTTCTTCGCCGAGCCCCGGCAGGGCGGACGGCATCCCTGAATGCGCCGGGCCGCATGGCCCGCCATCCCCGGCCGACCCCCCGGCCACTCCCTCAACCCCACACGAACAGACCAACGACCCCCCCTGAAAGGAACAAAAGATGCAGACCTCCACGATGACCAAGCCCATCTCGAACGGCGTCAATACCGAAGCCCTGATCGGTGCGCGCGGCGCATTCGAACAGATGCCCGAGGCAGCAGCCTTCACCTTCGGCAGCACCTGCGACTGGAAGGAAGGCACCTACAGCACCAATACGATCAACGGCTATTTCGGCCTCGGCCAGGATCAGGAGCGCAAGGAGACATTCCGCATCGACAGCGATCATCCGGAAGTCTTTGCCGCCGCCGATCGCGCCCCGACCCCGCCGGAGATCGTGCTGGCCGCCCTCGCAAGCTGCCTTACCGGCGGCGTGGCCGCCGTCGCCCAGCATCGCGGCATCCAGCTGCACCGCATGCGCGCCATGGTTGAAGGCGACATCGACGTGCGCGGCATTCTCGGCATGGACCCGGAGGTCCGCAACGGCTTTTCCGCCATCCGCGTCCGCTTCGAGATCGACGCCGACGCGACTGCCGAGGAAATCCGCGCGCTGGTTGCCCAGTCGCAGAAGCGCTCGGCCGTATTCGACATCCTCACCAACCCGACCGCCGTCAACGTGACGGTTGCCTGACCCGGAGCCTTTCAGGTTCTGGCCGGTCCGACAGGAGCAAGCACCGTGAAACACATCGCAACCCTCATTATCGGCGCCGGCCAGGCCGGCCTCGCGATGAGCCGCTCCCTGTCGGACCGCAACCTTCCCCATGTCGTGCTGGAGCGCGGAGAGATCGCGAATTCCTGGCGGCATGAGCGGTGGGACAGCCTGCGGCTGCTTACCCCGAACTGGCAAAGCCGGCTGCCCGGCCATGCCTATCGGGGTGACGACCCGGACGGCTTCATGTCGATGCCGCAGGTCATCGATTTCCTCACCGGCTACGCCGCCGCCAGCAAGGCGCCGGTCGAGGAGCGCACCCGCGTTCTCTCGGTCACGGCACAGGGCAACGGCTATGACGTCGTCACCGACCGGGGCGACTGGCACTGCGACGCGCTGGTTCTGGCCAGCGGAGCCTGCAACATCGCCGCCATCCCCGCGCTGGCGGCAGACGTGCCGCAGCAGATCGCACAGATCACCGCGCTCGACTACCGCAATCCCGGCCAGCTTGCGCCGGGCGGCGTCCTCGTCGTCGGCGCTTCGGCGAGCGGCGTCCAGCTGGCCGCCGAAATCCGGGCCGCCGGACATGAGGTGTTCCTTTCCGCCGGCGAACATATCCGCATGCCGCGCCACTATCGAGGCCGCGACATCCAGTGGTGGATGGACCGGGCGGGCATTCACACCCAGCGGCCCGACGAGATCGACGACATCGAGCGCGCGCGACGGGTTCCCTCACTGCAGCTCGTCGGCTCCCACGCGCAGCGCTTCTGCGACCTGAACAGCCTTGCCGAGCAAGGGGTCGAGATTACCGGCCGCCTCAGCGCCATCCGCGACGGGACGGCGCTCTTCTCCGGTGCGCTGGCCAACCATTGCGCGCTGTCGGACCTGAAGATGAACCGGCTGCTCGAGACGCTCGACGCCTGGGCCGGGGAACGCGGCACCGGCGGGCTCGGCCCGGTCGAACGCTTTGCCGCAACGGCCTGTCCGGCAGCACCTCGCCTGATGCTCGACCTTGCCCGCGGGCAGGTCCGGACCATCCTCTGGGCAACGGGATTCCGGCCCGACTATCGCTGGCTGCATATGCCGGTCTTCGACCGGAAGGGTCGGCTGTGCCACGACCAGGGCATCGTCGCGCCGGGCCTCTACGTCCTCGGCCTGCCCTTCCAGAGACGGCGCAACTCGGCCCTCATCGACGGCGTCGGCGCCGATGCCGCCGCCCTTGCCGATCACATTGTCCGCACCCGCGACCGCTCGGCGGCCTGAAAGGAAACGCCCATGACTCTGAAACCTGAAATCGATGCCGGAGCGCTTCCCGCGCGGGACGCCGTGGTCCGGCAGGCACAGACCGCCGTGATCGAACGGATGCGGCAGGACCCCGATGCCGCCTGCAGCACGCTGGTGACAACCGGGCGGATCGAGGAGGGACTGACCTGCCACGTCGCGCAGGGCAGGTTCCACGCCACCCTCGACATGGGGCCCGGCATGGGCGGCGACGCCAACGGGCCGAGCCCGGGCTTCTTCGCCCGTGCGGCCATCGTCGGATGCGTCGGCATCGGCGTGAAGATGATGGCGGCGCGCGAGGGGCTCGCATTCCGCTCGGTCGATGTCGGGATCGAATGCGATTTCGACGACGCGGCACTGATGGGGCTGAGTGCGCGCACGGCAGCACCGCTGGAATCGCGGATCCGGATCGAGATCGACACCGACGAGGACCGCGCCACCGTCCGAAGCCTCGTCGATCGCGCCCTGTCGCAGGACCCCTGGTACCTCGCGCTGCGCGACGCCCAGATCGTTCACCACGAAGTTCACATGATCGCGGCCCCGCAAGCCATTCCGGCCGCGTGATCCCCCATACCCAACCAGAAGGACATCAGGACATGCTCATGAAACCCGCCCTCCAGGCCGCCCCGCTGCTGCGCGGCTCCATCCTCGAGACGATCGGCGATACGCCGGTCGTCCGCATCAACCGGCTCGCACCCGAGGGGATCGAGCTTTACGTCAAGCTTGAAGCGTTCAATCCCGGCGGTTCGGTCAAGGACCGTTTCGCCCTGGCGGCCATCGAGGCAGCCGAGGCTTCCGGCGCGCTGAAGCCCGGCCAGACCGTGATCGAGGCGACATCGGGCAATACCGGGATCGGTCTTGCGCTGGTCTGCGCTGCCAAGGGCTACCCGCTGGTCGTGACCATGGCCGAAAGCTTCAGCGTCGAGCGGCGCAAGCTGATGCGCTTCCTGGGCGCCAAGGTCGTGCTGACGCCGGCCGCGCAGAAAGGCACGGGGATGCTCGCCAAAGCCGAGGAACTGGCCCGCGAACATGGCTGGTTTCTCGCCCGCCAGTTCGACAACGAAGCCAATGCCGACATGCATTCCCGCACCACCGCACGGGAACTCATCGATGCCTTTGGCGGGCAGGGCCCGGACTACTGGGTAACGGGCTTCGGCACCGGCGGCACGCTCAAGGGCGTTTCCCGCGTCCTGCGCGCCGAATGCCCCGCAACGCGCATTGTCGTGGCCGAGCCCGACAACGTGCCGATGCTGCAAAGCGGAATCCGGCAGGAACGCGACGCGGCGGGCCGCCCGGCCAGCCACCCGACGTTCCGCCCGCATCTGATGCAGGGCTGGTCGCCGGACTTCATCGCTAAGCTCGCCGAGGATGCCGTCGACGCCGGTGCGATCGACCAGTTCCAGCCGGTCGCCGGCAACGCCGCCCTGCAGGCGGCGCGCGACCTTGCGGCACAGGAGGGCATCTTCTGCGGCATCAGCGGCAGCGCGACCTTCGCCGCGGCGCTCGAGGTTGCGAAAACCGCCCCCAGGGGATCGCGTATCGTCGCCATGCTGCCCGATACGGGCGAGCGCTATATGTCCACCGTCCTGTTCGAGGGGATCGAGGCAGATATGAGCGAGGAGGAGACCGCACTGTCGCGATCGACGCCCGGCGCGCGTTTCGACAGCCCGGCACCGGCCGCCCCTGCCGCCCCTGCCGCGGCCCCGACCTGCAAACCCGAAGCCGCAAGGATGATCGCGGACATCGTGGAGCAGCATCCCGTGGTGATGTTCGTCCTTGAATGGTGCGAATTCAGCTGGTCGGTGCGCAAGCTCTTTGCTGCCGCGGGCCTGCCCTATCATGCGATCGAACTCGACTCGGCGGCGATGCAGAAGGACAATCTCGGCGGCGATCTCAGGGCCGCGCTGGGCGTCAGGGCTGGCGCCCCGACCATCCCGCAGATCTTTGTCGGCGGCGAGCATATCGGCGGGGCGACGGATACCTTCGACGCCTTCAAGGACGGGTCGATGGCCGAAAGGCTCGCCGCTCTCGGCCTCACCTTCGACGCGACGAAGACCGCCAACCCGTACGGGTTCCTGCCGAGCTGGATGCATCCAAGGTAGGGTGGAGAGGACCATGATACCGAACAGAACCGATCCCCTGCCGACCGACGTCCTGACCCGCGCGGCGAGCTATGCGCGGGCCTGGCGAGGCGGAACCCATCCGATCAGCCCCTCGGCCT
The DNA here is from genome assembly GCA_020441665.1 of Nitratireductor sp. GTDB lineage: Bacteria > Pseudomonadota > Alphaproteobacteria > Rhizobiales > Rhizobiaceae > Salaquimonas. The sequence continues at coordinate 30,766 of JAGRLT010000082.1, read as the reverse complement.
CAGCGGCGGCGCTCAGGAACCGGTTCTGCCTGCCGCTGACCGACAAGGGCATTCCCGGCGCAGAGGTGATCGACGCGCTGATCGCGGCGGCCGAACCAGGGCTGGTCGGCAATACCGATCCGAACTTCTATGCCTGGGTCATGGGCGGGTCGAACCTGGTCGGTGTCGCCGCCGACTGGCTGACCTCGGCCTGGGGGCAGAATGCGGCGATCTACCAGGCCTCGCCAGCCGCCGCGATTGCCGAGGAGGCGGTCGAGGCCTGGCTGCTGGAACTGCTCGACCTGCCGCGTGAAAGCTCGGTCGGCTTTGTCGGCGGCGCGACCATGGCCGCCTTTGTCGGCCTTGCCGCCGCGCGCGGCGAAGTGCTGAGGCGCTTCGGCCACGATGTCGAGGCCGAGGGGCTTCAAGGCGCGCCGAAGGTCCATATCTTCCTCAGCGACGACGCCCATGTGACCAATTACGCCGCCCTGCGGCAACTGGGCTTTGGCGAGGCGAACTTCCACAAACTTTCGTCCGACAGCGCCGGGCTGATGCGCCCGGCCGATCTCGCCAATGCCATGGCCCGCAGCGGCGGGCCGAAGATCGTCCTGGCCCAGGCCGGCCATATCAATTCCGGCGGGTTCGAGCCCCTGGCCGAGATCGCGGCGCTGGCGCGGTCCCATGGTGCATGGATGCATGTCGATGGCGCCTTCGGGCTCTGGGCGCGCGCTTCGGCGGTCCGCAAGGGACTGACAGTCGGGGCGGAGCTTGCCGACAGCTGGTCGGTCGACGGACACAAATGGATACAGCTGCCTTATGAATCCGGCTTTGCCATCGTCCGGCATCGCGATGCTCATCGGCGCGCAATGCAGAAGACGGCAGGCTATCTCAACTGCGACGAAGAAGACGGGCGCAATCCGTCTTCCTTGACGCCCGGCCTGTCGAGACGGGCGCAAGGTTTCGCCGCCTGGGCGGTCCTGCGCAGCCTCGGCCGCAGGGGCGTCGCCACGCTGGTCGATCGCCACTGCGCGGCGGCGGCGCACCTGGCCGATCGTGTCCGTCGGAATGACGGGCTTACGGTCGTGAATCGGGTCGACCTCAACCAGGTCGTCATCGGCTGCCGCGACCGGCGCAATGAGCATTGGAAGATTTCGGCCCTGGCCGACCGGCTGAACGCCGAGCGGCGGCTCTTCGTGCGCCCGGCCCAGTGGAAAGGGCGCAGCGTCCTCAGGCTGTCGGTGATCTCGCAGAATGCGGGTTTCGAGAATGTCGAAGCGCTCGCCGACCGGATCGAGGAAATCTGGCCGACGATCGAGATGCGGCGCCCGGACACGCCTGCTTGCGAGGACCTTCTGGCGCAACCCGCAATGGGTGCCGTCAATTCGTGATGGTCTCGTTACAGGTTGGCAGCCCGAACAGACCGCCGGCAATGCGGTCCAAGGAACTTGTCCGGCTTCGGCACCAACGAGACCCTCACGGCGGAAGCACCGCCCGTCTGCCCCAACCCTCTGTCCCATGGAGGTTCGGGCGGCCTTTCGATCTCGCATTCCACTTCCGGCAAAAATTGCCTAGAGGTGGTGCATGGCACGGGCGAAAAACATCCTCTTCATCATGTTCGACCAGCTTCGCTGGGATTATCTGAGCTGCTATGGCCATCCGCATCTGGCGACACCCCATATCGACCGGCTGGCGGCGCGCGGGATGCGCTTCGACCGCGCCTATATCCAGTCGCCGCTGTGCGGCCCGTCGCGGATGTCGACCTATACCGGGCGCTATGTCCACTCCCATGGCGCATCGGGAAACCTGGTGCCGCTCAAGGTCGGCGAGCGGACGCTGGGCGATTATCTGCGCGATGCCGGCATGGGCTGCTGGCTGGTCGGCAAGACCCATATGGAGGCCGATGCCGAGGGCATGCGGCGGCTCGGCCTCGAAGCGGACAGCGTGATCGGCGCGCGCATCGCCGAATGCGGCTTCGATGTCTTCGAGCGCGACGACGGCATGCGGCCGCAGGGGCCGGACGGGTTCTACGACGAACGCGGCGCGCTCAGATACAACGCCTATCTGCGCGCGCGCGGCTATGAGGGCGACAATCCCTGGCACGACCATGCCAATTCGGCCATCGATGATGCGGGCAATGTGCTGTCCGGCTGGTTTCTCGGCAATTCCGACCTGCCGGCCAATATCGCCGAAAACGACAGCGAGACGCCCTATCTTACCCGGCGCGGCATCGAATTCATCGCGGCGCAGGGCAGCGCGCCCTGGTGCTGTCACCTGTCCTATATCAAGCCGCACTGGCCCTATATCGTGCCGGCGCCCTATCACGCGCTTTACGGGCCGGACCAGTTTCTGGCGCCGGTGCGCAGTCAGGCCGAATATGACAGGGCGCACCCCGTCTATCGCAGTTTCATGGAGGCCCCGGTCTCGAAGGCGTTCAGCCGCGACGATGTGCGGGAGAAGGTGCTGCGGGCCTATATGGGGCTCATCAAGCAATGCGACGACCAGATGGGCGTGCTGTTCAACTGGCTGGAGGAGACCGGCCGCATGGACGACACGATGATCGTCCTCACCTCCGATCACGGCGACTATCTCGGCGATCACTGGATGGGCGAGAAGACGTTTTTCCACGATGCCGCCACACGGGTGCCGCTCATTATCTACGATCCCTCGCGCCAGGCCGATGCCACACGGGGCACGGTCTGCGACGAACTGGTCGAGTGCATCGATCTCGTGCCGACCTTTGTCGACGTGGCGGGCGGGGATGCCGCGGCGCTCAGCCATATCCTCGAGGGCCGGTCGCTGCTGCCGCTGCTGCACGGCCGGCAGCAGGGCGCGCTGCGCGGCTTTGCGATCTGCGAATACGACTATTCGATGCGGCCCGCCGCCGCCCGGCTCGGGCTTTCGACCCGCGATGCGCGCATCTTCATGGTCGCGACCAGGGAATGGAAGCTGATCCATTTCGAGGGCGGCTTCCGGCCGATGCTGTTCGACCTCGTCAACGATCCGGGCGAGCTTGCCGATCTCGGCGACAGCGGCGCGCACCGGGCGATCGTCGATCGGCTGTATGAACAGCTCAATGGCTGGGCGAAACGGCCCTCGCAGCGCACCACCATCACCGATGCGAAGCTTGTCGCCGGGCGCAGCGCGAAAAGCCGCAAGGGGGTGATGATCGGGGTGGTCGAGGAAGAAGATGCCGAACCCGAACTGACCCTGCACTATCGCGGCCGCAAGGCGGCGGACCTGCGGCAGCACCGCGAACAGTCGCGGGAAGGCTGACGGCCCGCCCGGCGGCGGGTCGCTCCGTCATTCGTCGCCCGGAACGCCATAGGAAGGCGCCTCGCGCGGATCGAGCGCGCGCTGCACATAGGCCGCCAATTGCGGCTTGTAGACCCGCCAGGCTTCCGCCACCGCCTCGATCGGGCAGTCCTGCGTCCAGTCACATCTGAGATCGGCGACGGGCCAGGCCACCGTGTCGACGAGTTTCATGCCGGCCGAATGCACCGGCCCGGCCTCGCCGCCGGCGGCAAGGCCGGCGCGCAGGGCGGCGATCAGCCGGTCGCCGAGATGGCCGGCCGACGCCTCGAACGCATCGGCGATAGCCCGCGGCACGCGATCATCGGCGAGAAGATTGCCGCCCGAGGCGACATCCCTGCCGCGCGCCTCGCTCCAGATGCCGAGCGCATTGGGTCCGGAATGGATGGCCGTTCCGCCATGCCGGTCGATGGCAAGCACCTGGCGGTATTCGATGAAGCGCGCCCGGCCGCGGATTTCCTCGATGGCCGCAGCAGCAGCCATGCCGCCCTCCATCAGGTCGAGCGCCAGCGGCCCGAGTGCCGGATCGGTGACGTTCTGCGAGGCGACCGCGCCGACGCCTGCCCTGGCATGCGAACAGCGCGCCGCCACGGCGGGCGAGGACGAGGCGATGGCGATACCGAACATGCCGGTCTCGGCGCAGCGGGCTACGAGCGAGAAGGTCATGCCTGCGGCTCGTCGGGTATGACGGCGGTAGCATCGATCTCGACCAGCCAGTCGGGTCGGGCCAGCGCCTGCACCACCAGCCCGGTCGAGACCGGATGGACGCCCTTGATGTATTCGCCCATGGTCCGGTAGACCGCCTCGCGATGGCGCACATCGGTGATGTAGACGACCACCTTGACCAGATGCTCCATCCGGCCGCCGGCCTCCTCGATCAACTGCCGTATGTTCTGCATCACCTTGTGGGTCTGCTCGGCGGGATCGTGGCTGTCGATGTTCCTTGCGTCATCGAGGTTCTGCGGGCACTGGCCGCGCAGCCAGACCGTGCTGCCGCCGCGGGTGACCACGGCCTGGCAGAGATCGTTGTCGAGCTTCTGCTCGGGATAGGTGTCCTTGGTATTGAACTTGCGGATGCGGGTATGGGCCATGGCTGCCTCGGACAAAGGGTTGCGAAAAAACCGGGGTTACGCCGCCATGGCGTCCATGCGGGCGCGCAGGTAGCGGGCGAAATCGTAATTGGGCCGTTCGAGATGGGAAAGATGGCCAGGCCTTGCGAGGCCCGAACACAGGCCGCGATAGACCTTCTCCGTGCAGCCGCGATCCTCCACATTGACCGCGTCGAGCAGGGTCTTCAGCGCGGTGAAATTCTGCTGCGCGCCGGCATCGTCCCGGTAGTCGTCCGACATGCCGCCGCCGAAGCGGATATGGACCTGGCCCGGGGTCCTGGGATGCAGCGACAGGTACCAGAAATAGCCGGGCGTCAGCGTGATCAGCAGCGAGGGATAGAGCGCCAGCAGAAAGGTGGTGCGGCGCTCGTCGCCCTTGAGCCGGTCATTGCTCGGATGGGCCATGGCGATGCGCAGGGAATCGTCCTTAAGGATGGTGTGGTAGTTGAAGGCCGGACGCCCCGGCGGGCAGACCATTTCCTCAAGCTTGCTGAGGCCGCCGATCGTCCCGGCATGGCAGACCGGCAGGTGATAGCTCTCCATGAAGTTTTCGGCGAGCACCTTCCAGTTGGTTTCCCAGACATGCTCCTCGAAAAAGCTTTCGGTATAATTCGTCATGTCATAGCCGGCGACCAGGCTCTCGACCTCGGCAAAGCGGACGGAGGGCGGCTCGGCCTCGCGGTTGAGGGTGATGAAAACCCAGCCGAGCCATTCCTCGCAGCGTATCGACGGCAGGGCGTAGTCCTCCTTGCAGAAGCCCTCATTGAGCGTCATCGCCGGGGCGCCGCGCAGGCTGCCGTCGAGATTGTAGGTCCAGGCGTGATAGGGGCAGACGATCGACCGGGTCCTGCCCCGGCCATGCAGCAGCGTCGACATGCGATGCAGGCAGACATTGGAAAAGGCCCGCAGAGCGCCGTCGCGATCGCGGATCACCATAACGGGCTGGCCGGCAAGGTCGCAGGTCACATAGCTTCCCGGCTCGCCGAGCGCGCTGGCGCGGCCGATGCAGTACCATTCCCTGGCAAAGACATGCTCGAGTTCGAGCTTCAGAAACGCCTCGGAATGGTAGAGTTCGGGGGGCATGGCGCGGGCCCGCTCGAAGGGCGCATCGGTGTTGGCGCGCAGGGCGTCGAGCACGGCAAGGGCGGCTGAATGCTGCATGGAGAAATGCTCCTCTCCCGATCGCGCCGGCAAGCCGGTCCGCCTGCCGCCGTCCGGCCCGCGTGATCGTGGCCGGCCGCCGCCTATTGGAGCGGATTTGAAAGGACTTGTCATCTTCTTTGCGCCGGTTCCCTGCTTCGGACCCCCGCGCGGACCGTCGGCCTTCCGCAGAGCCCGCAGCGGCCGGTACGCACACCGCCAAATATCTGTTGCGCCGGGCAATCTTATGCATATTATGTATGGACATATTATTCGACCGCTATCCAGAACCGATTCTCTGGCGCGGTCCGGCATTGAGGAGTTCAAGGTGACGATCATCAGGGCGAAACAGGCATTGCTGCCAACGGGTTGGGCGTCGGATATCGACGTCGAGGTCGGCGAGGATGGCCGGATCGCCGCGGCCGGACCGGCGCGCGAGGGGCGGCAGGCCATGGCGGATGTCGACGTCGACATCCTGCTGGCGGCCCCCGCCAATATCCACAGCCACGCCTTCCAGCGCGCCATGGCCGGGCTGACCGAGCGCCGCGGCCCGGACCCGAGGGACAGCTTCTGGACCTGGCGCAAGCTGATGTACCGCTTTCTCGACCGGCTGACGCCCGATCACGTCGAGGCGATCGCGGCCTTCGTCCAGATGGAAATGCTCGAGGCGGGCTATGCCACCAATGTGGAGTTTCACTATCTCCATCACCAGCCCGGCGGCGTCTCCTACGACAATCCGGCGGAGATGGCCGAGCGCATCGCGGCCGCCGCGGCGGCGACCGGCATCGGCCTGACGCTGCTGCCGGTGCACTATCAGTATGGCGGCTGCGACAGGCGTCCGCTCGGACCGGGGCAGATCCGTTTCGGTACCGATATGACCGGCTTCGAAACGCTGTGGCAGGCATCCAGAACGGCGATGGCATCACTGCCCGCCGACTGCGCCATCGGCGTCGCGCCGCACAGCCTGCGCGCGGTCGCGCCCGATGCCTTTGCCGATCTGCTGGCGCTTGCCGGCGATGCACCGTTTCACATGCACCTTGCCGAACAGGAGGCGGAAGTCGCCGAAGTGCTCGAACATTGGGGCAAGCGTCCCGTGGAATGGCTGCTGGCGAACGTCGCGGTGGACGATCGCTGGTGCCTCATCCACTGCACCCAGATGGAGCCGCACGAGACCGAAGGGCTTGCCGCGACCGGCGCGGTCGCGGGCCTGTGTCCGATCACCGAATCGAGCCTGGGCGACGGGATTTACGACGGCAAGCGCTGGCTCGATGTCGGCGGCAGGATCGCCATAGGCTCCGATTCCAACATCCGCATCACCCTGTCGGAGGAATTGCGCACGCTCGACTATTCCCAGCGGCTGCGCGACAAGTCCCGCGCGGCGCTCGCCACGGCGGACAAATCCACCGGGCGGCGGCTGTTCGACGCCATCTGCGAGGGCGGTGCCCGGGCGGCGGGGCGGCGGTCGGGCCGGATCGAACCGGGCGCCTGGGCCGATCTTCTGGCACTGTCGGCGGACCATCCCGACATGGCGGGGCGGGCGGGCGATACCGCGCTCGACACTTATGTCTTTGCCGGCGACGACCGCATGGTCGACCATGTCTGGGCGGCGGGACGCCATGTGGTGCGCCATGGCGCGCACACCGGCCACGACGCGATCACCGCCCGCTATCGCGCCGTCATGGCCGAACTCGGAGCGACGATTTGAGCGCTGCGGAAACCAGCAACTGGCAGCAGATCCATGATGTGGTGCTGGAGCGCATCCAGTCGCGGCGCTGGAAGCCCGGAGACCTGATCCCCCGGGAACAGGAACTGGCGGAGGAATTCGGCTGCGCCCGCGCCACGATCAACCGGGCGCTGCAGGCGCTTGCCGATTCCGGCTTTCTCGAACGCCGCCGCAAGGCCGGCACCCGCGTCGCTATCCATCCGGTGCGCAAGGCGACACTGTCGATCCCGATCATCGAACAGGAGATCGAACAGAACGGCTTTACCTATGCCTATGCGCTGCTGACGGACGCGGTTCTGCCGCCGCCGGCCGATATCGGCGCGTGGCTTGAAGTGCCGCCGGACAGTACGGTGCGCCATGTCGAGGCGCTGCATTCGGCCTCCGGCAGGCCCTATGTGTTCGAGGACCGCTGGATCCATCTCGACGCGATCGGCGCGGCGGCGAGTGCCGATTTCTCCACGGTGAGCCCCAATCGCTGGCTCGTCGAGAACGCCACCTACACGCGCGGCAAGATCACCCTGTCGGCGATCGGCGCCGGCAGCCGCGAGAGCGAGCTCCTGGCCTGCGAGCCGGGTGCGGCGCTGTTCAGGCTCGAGCGGCGGACCTGGAACAAGACGGCGGTGATCACCGTGGCCAACCTGACCTTCGCGCCGGGCTACCGGATGCATACGATGCTCTGATACCGGCAGTTTGCCGTTCATGACCGGTTGATTTTTATCGCATTTTGTCGGTTCATGGCAGCAACCCCCGCCGCGAGCGCGGCGTACGGATCGCCCATTGGAAACGGAGCATGGAACCGGAACAGGCCATGAGGCGCGCGCTGGCGCTGCCGATCTGGAAGGACCCGCGCGATGCGGTGATGCTCAGCGGCGGGATCACCAATCGGAACATCAGGCTCACCGATCGGGGCCGCGCCTATGTGGTGCGGGTCGGCGGCGACATTGCGGTTCATCAGGTGTTGCGTTTCAACGAACTGGCCTGTCACAGGGCGGCCCATGCCGCCGGTCTGTCGCCGGCGATCGTCCATGCCGAACCCGGCATACTGGCGATGGAATTCATCGACGGTGTCAGCCTTGGCGAGGCGGATGTGCGCCGGCCCGGCATGGTCGAAAGGATCGTGCCCGTGCTGAAACGGCTGCACCGGGAGGGTACCCGCCAGCTTCGCGGCCCGGTGCTGATGTTCTGGGTGTTCCATGTGGTGCGCGACTATGCGGCAAGGCTCGAGCGGGAGGGTTCGCGCCATCGTGCCGCGCTTGGCGAACTGCTCAGCCTGGCGGAGCGGCTGGAACAGGCGGCCGGGCCGGTCGACATCGTTCTCGGCCACAACGATCTGCTGCCGGCCAATCTCCTCGATACGGGCGACAGGCTCTGGCTGATCGACTGGGACTATGGCGGCCTCAACTCGCCGCTTTTCGACCTTGCCGGGCTGGCATCGAATTGCTGCCTTGCGCCGGCGCAGGAAACGCTGCTGCTCGAAACCTATTTCGAGCGGCCGGTCGATACCGCGCTCCGGCGCCGCTACAGCGCCATGAAATGCGCCTCCCTGCTGCGGGAGACGATGTGGAGCATGGTCTCCGAAACCCATTCGACGATCGATTTCGACTACGCCCGCTACACGGCGGAAAACCGCTCCCGGCTCGACGCCGCAGTCAGGGAGTTCGAATGTTTGTGAGGATGCGATGAGCGATTTTCCGACCAGCGCCAGGGCCGTCATCATCGGCGGCGGCATTGCCGGCTGCTCGACGGCCTACCATCTGGCGAAGATGGGCTGGAGCGAGGTGGTGCTGCTCGAGCGCAAGAAGCTGACCTCGGGCACGACCTTCCATGCCGCCGGCCTTGTCGGCCAGCTGCGCTCCAATGCCAACATCACCCAGCTTCTGGGCGAATCGGTCCGGCTCTATCGGACCCTGGAAGCGGAAACCGGGCTTGGCACCGGCTGGAAGATGAACGGCGGCTTGCGCCTGGCCTGCAACGCCGAACGCTGGACCGAGGTCAGGCGGCAGGCGACGACGGCGCGTTCCTTCGGCCTCGACATGCGGTTGCTGACGCCGAAGGAGGCCCGGGAACTGTGGCCATTGATGACGATCGACGATGTGGTCGGCGCGGCCTTCCTGCCGACCGACGGCCAGGCCAACCCTTCCGACATCACCCAGGCGCTGGCCAGGGGCGCGCGCATGGCGGGCGCGGCGATCTTCGAGGACACCAGGGTGCTGAGCGTCGATGTGCGGGACGGCGTCATCAAGGGCGTCGTGACCGACAGGGGCAGGATCGCCTGCGAGAAGGTCGTCCTGTGCGGCGGCCAGTGGAGCCGGGCCTTTGCCGCGACGGTGGGCGTCAACGTGCCGCTGGTCTCGGTCGAGCACCAGTACATGGTGACCGAGCCGATCGACGGCGTGACGCCCGACCTGCCAACGCTGCGCGATCCCGACCGGCTGACCTATTACAAGGAAGAGGTCGGCGGCCTCGTCATGGGAGGCTATGAGCCCAATCCCATCCCCTGGGCGCTCGATGGAATCCCCGAGGATTTCCACTACACGCTGCTGGGTTCGAACTTCGACCATTTCGAGCAGATCACGGCGCTGTCGCTCGGCCGGGTGCCGGCGCTCGAGACCGCCGGGGTCAAGCAGTTGATCAACGGGCCGGAAAGCTTCACGCCGGACGGCAATTTCATCCTCGGCGAGGCGCCGGAACTCAAGAACTTCTTCGTCGGCGCAGGCTTTAACGCCTTCGGCATCGCGGCGGGCGGCGGCGCCGGCATGGCGCTTGCCGAATGGGTCGCCAGAGGCGAGCCGCCCTATGATCTGTGGCCGGTCGATATCCGCCGCTTCGGCCGGCCGCATTTCGATACCGACTGGGTGCGCCGCCGCACGCTGGAAGCCTATGGCAAGCACTACACCATGGCCTGGCCGTCGGAGGAGCACGATTCCGGCCGGCCGTGCCGCAAGTCGCCACTCTACGACATCCTCAAGGCGAAGGGCGCCTGTTTCGGCGAGAAGCTCGGCTGGGAGCGGCCGAACTGGTTTGCGGATACCGCAGCCGGCGAGACCGCGAACGATATCTACACTTTCGGCAGGCCCAACTGGCACGATGCGGTGGGCCGCGAGCACCGGGCGGCGCGCGAGGCGGCCGTCCTGTTCGACCAGACCTCGTTTGCGAAATTCGTGCTGAAGGGCCCCGACGCGGAAGCCGCACTGAACTGGATCGCGGCGAACGATGTGGCAAAGCCGGTCGGATCGCTGATCTATACCCAGATGCTCAACGACCGCGGCGGGATCGAATGCGACCTTACCTGCGCGCGGATGAGGCAAGACGAATACTACATCGTGACCGGAACGGGGTTTGCGACCCATGATTTCGACTGGATCGTACGCACCATCCCCGACGGCATGAACGCGCAGCTTTTCGACGTGACCTCGGCCTATTCGGTGCTGTCGCTGATGGGGCCAAGGGCGCGAGACATTCTTTCGAGGGTAACCCGCGACGATGTGTCGAATGCGGCCTTTCCCTTCGCCACCTTCAAGACGATCGGCATCGCCGGATGCCCGGTCAACGCGCTCAGGATCACCTATGTCGGCGAACTGGGCTGGGAACTGCACCTGCCGGTGGAATATGCCACCACCGTCTATGCGGCCCTCATGCAGGCGGGCGCCGAATTCGGCCTGATCGATGCCGGCTACCGGGCGATGGAAACCCTGCGGCTCGAAAAAGGATACCGCGCCTGGGCGGGCGAGATCACGCCCGATCATACCCCTATCGAGGCGGGGCTCGGCTGGGCCTGCAAGCTTCGCAGCGGCCTTCCCTTCAAGGGGTGCGAAGCGGTGGCGGCGCAGAAAGCGAACGGCGTCAAACGGATGCTCGCGACCTTTACCACCGACGACCCCGACTTCATCCTTTGCGGCCGCTCGACGATCTTCCGCAATGGCAGGCGGGCCGGTTACCTTGCCTCCGCCGGCTTCGGCCATACGCTCAACCGGTGGATCGGCCTCGGCTATGTGCGCTCCGATGAGATCATCGATGCGGACTACGTCCTTTCCGGCGCCTACGAACTGGAAGTGGGCACCGAACGCGTCGCCTGCAAGGTGCATCTGCAACCGCTCCACGATCCGAGGATGGAACGGGTGAAGTGCTGATCTGGGCCTGAAAGACTCTAATCGTCGCGGCTGACGCGGCCGCGCATCTTCTTGACCTGCCCCCTGCCCGCCTTGGCCTTCAGGCGGCGCTCCACAGCGCCTTTCGACGGTCTGGTGGGCTTGCGCTTTTTCGGCGGCGGCTTGGCGGCTTCGGCGATGAGTTCGGCGAGCCGCGCCCGGGCGTCCTCGCGGTTCTTCGCCTGGCTTCGAAAGCGCGATGCCTCGATCAGCAATTCACCATCGCGGGTCATCAGATGGCTGGCGATCAGCCTGAGCCGGTTCTTGACATAGGCCGTGAGGCTCGGCGAACGGGCGACATCGAGCCGCAACTGCACGGCGGTCGCGACCTTGTTGACGTTCTGGCCGCCGGGACCGGAAGCGTGGATGAACTTTTCCTCCAGTTCGTTTTCCGGTACCGGCAGGGGTGTGGCTTGAGATGGGATGGCTGGGGGTGTCACGCGCTTTCCCGTTCGAGTTCAGCCGCGCAGCACGCCGCCGGTCGATTTCGCCACATTGTCGATGATCTTCTGCGACACGGCATCGATTTCCTCGTCCGTCAGGGTCCGGTCGGTGGGCTGCAGCGTCACCTCGATGGCGACCGACTTGCGGCCCTCGCCCAGCGAAGCGCCCTCGAAGACATCGAAGACGGCGACGCTGGAGATCAGCTTCTTGTCGGCGCCGGAGGCCGCGCGCAGCAGGGCGGCGGCATCCTTGTCCCTTTCCAGCACGAAGGCGAAATCGCGCCGGACCGCCGGAAAGGCGGAAAGCTGCAGCGCCGGCTTGGTGCGGGTCGGCTTGGCGCGCGGCGCGGGGATCGCGTCGAGATAGAGTTCGAAGCCGCAGACCGGGCCGCGCACATCCAGCGTTTCCAGGGTCATCGGATGCAGTTCGCCGAAGGCGCCGAGCACGATCTTCGGCCCGAGCCTGATCGTGCCCGAGCGGCCGGGATGGAGCCAGTCGGGGCCGCCGGCCTCGATCTGCACCTTCGAAGCCTCCAGCCCGCAGGCTTCGAGCACGGCGAGCGCATCGGCCTTGGCATCGAACACGGTGACGGCCTCCGCCTTGCCGGCCCAATGGCGGCCCGAACCGTCGAGCTTCGCCGTGCCGCGGCGAATGCCCGAGGCGACGCGGTGCTGCTCTTCCGGCCGGTCGCCCTTGAACAGATGGCTGACCTCGAACAGCGCCACGTCGCCGACGCCATGATCGGCATTGCGCTGGGCCGCGCTCAGCAGGCCCGGCAGCAGCGAGGGCCGCATATGCGCCATGTCGGCTGAGATCGGGTTGGCGAGCGCCAGTTCGGGCTTTCCGCCGCCGAAGGCTTTCGCGTGGTCCTCGGAAATGAACGACCAGGTGACGGCCTCCAGCATGCCGCGAGCGGCCAGCGCCCGGCGGGCATTGCGCGAGCGGGTCTGGCCGAGCGTCAGGATCTTCTGCGAGACGCTGCCCATCGAAGGCAGCGGCTGCGGCGCGATCCGGTTGACGCCGTTGACCCGCATCACCTCCTCGACGATATCCGCCTTGCCGAAGACATCGGGCCGCCAGCTCGGCACCGCGACCTGCACCGTCTCGCCGGTGCCCGAAACGGCGAAGCCGAGGCTTTCGAGAATTTCGACGGCGCGATCGTCGGCGACTTTGATGCCGGTCAGCCGCCGGATCTCGGAGAAGGGAAAATCGACGATCAGGTCCGGCTGAGGAACCTCGCCGGCAATCTCGGCCTCGCTCGCCTCGCCGCCGCACAGTTCGATCACCAGCGCCGTGGCGTGGTCGAGCCCCGGCGCCATCATGGCCGGATCGGCGCCGCGCTCGAAGCGGTAGCGGGCATCGGTGTTGATGCCCAGTGTACGGCCGGTACGGGCGACGTTGAGCGGCTCCCACAGGGCCGATTCGACCAGCACGTCCGTGGTCTCGGCCGTGCAGCCGGTTTCCTCGCCGCCCATGATGCCGGACAGGGATTCGACGCCGTTATCGTCGGCGATGACGCACATGCCGGCGGAAAGCGTGCGCTCCCTGCCGTCGAGGCCGAGAAAGGCCTCGCCCTCTCTCGCCTCGCGCACGGCAAGATGGCCCTTGACCTTTGCCGCGTCGAAGACGTGCAGCGGACGGCCGAGATCGAAGGTGACATAGTTGGTGATGTCGACCAGCGCCGAGATCGGGCGCAGGCCGATGGCGCGCAGGCGCTGCTGCATCCATTTCGGCGCCGGGCCGTTCTTCACGCCTCTAACCAGGCGCAGGCCGAACGCCGGGCAGAACTGGGGAGTCTCGATCGAAACCTTGACGGGGCATGCGCCGTTACCGGCAATCTTCGGCGCGGCCCAGGGCTTCATGGTGCCGATGCCGGCGGCTTCGAGATCGCGGGCGATGCCGCGCACACCGAGCGCGTCGGGCCGGTTCGGCGTGATGCCGATCTCGATCACCGGATCGTCGAGGCCGGCATAGGCGGCGAAGGACGTGCCGACCGGCGCGTCCGCCGGCAGATCGATGATGCCGTCATGCGCGTCGGAAAGTTCGAGCTCGCGCTCCGAGCACATCATGCCATGGCTCTCGACGCCGCGAATGTTGCCGACGGCGAGCGTCAGATCGATGCCGGGCACATAGGTGCCGGGGGCGGCGAAGGCGCCGACGAGACCGGCGCGCGCATTGGGCGCGCCGCAGACCACCTGCACCGGCTTGCCATCGCCCGTGTCGACCGACAGTACCTGCAATTTGTCGGCATCGGGATGGCGCTCCGCCGTCAGCACCTTGGCGATCACGAAGGCGTTGAACTGGGCGCGGCTGTCGACGGCCTCGACCTCGAGGCCGATCATGGTCAGCGCCTCGACGATCTCGTCTAGAGAGGCTTCCGTTTCAAGATGGTCTTTCAACCAGGAAAGGGTGAATTTCATTGTCTTCGCTCTTTAAACATCGGGCTCATTGTCGGAACCCGACAACTATCTTGTGTTGGTTTGCTCGCTTCGATTTCCGGAACCGTTTCACACGGCAACCGTTCCGCATGGCTTGGGCCGACCGAACCGCAAGGTCGACGCACTCCCGGTCTTCTTCATCCTCATCCCCATTCTTCGTCATCCTCGGGCTTGACCCGAGGATCCAGTCCATAGCTAAGAGCAAAATGTTTCATACAAATCGTTCCATTCGGGATTGATTGCCTCAATCAAGTCCAGCTTCCACTTGCGATACCAGTGCTTGATGTTCATCTTCCGCTGAATGGCATCTGCGATGTTGAAGTACTCTTCATACCAGACCAGCATCTTGCAGCCGTAGCGCTTGGAAAAACCGTCAATCAACCCTTCCCTGTGCTCATATGCCCTGCGCCCGAGATCACTTGTAACCCCGGTATAGAGGGTTCCGTTTCGTTTCGACGCCATGATGTAAACAAAGCCGGTCATGGTGTCAGTTTGTGTTTCTGGATCCTCGGGTCAAGCCCGAGGATGACGAAGAGCGAGCCGCACCTTCCGTTTGCGTACCAGCCACCTCGGGTCAAGCCCGAGGATGACGAGGTGTGTGTTGTGCCATCGGTTTTTGACTACCCGCTCAATCCCCCGAACAGCGTCGGCAGGTCGAGCGGGCGGAAGCCGTAATGCGAGATCCAGCGGGCATCGGCGTCAAAGAAGGCGCGCAGGTCCGGCATGCCGTATTTCAGCATGGCTATGCGGTCGATGCCGATGCCCCAGGCAAAGCCCTGATATTCGTCCGGATCGAGGCCGCCCGAGCGCAGCACATTGGGATGGACCATGCCGCAACCCAGAATTTCCATCCAGTCGCTGCCCTCGCCGAACTTCACCTCCGAACCGGAGCGGTCACACTGGATGTCGACTTCCAGCGACGGTTCGGTGAAGGGGAAGAAGGAGGGGCGGAAGCGCATGTTGAGCGACGGCACCTCGAAGAAGGCCTTGCAGAACTCCTCCAGCACCCATTTCATGTTGGCGACGTTGGCCGCCTTGTCGACCACCAGGCCCTCGAGCTGATGGAACATCGGCGAATGGGTCGCGTCGCTGTCGCAGCGATAGGTCTTGCCCGGAATGACGATGCGGATCGGCGGCTTCTGCGCCTCCATGGTGCGGATCTGCACCGGCGAGGTATGGGTGCGCAGCAGCATCCTCTCCCCGTCTTCTTTTTCATTGAAGAAGAAGGTGTCGTGCATCTCGCGCGCCGGATGGCCCTCGGGGAAATTGAGCGCGGTGAAATTGTAGTAATCGGTCTCGATGTCCGGCCCCTCGGCGATCGAGAAGCCCATATCGGAAAAGATCGCCGTGATCTCGTCGACCACCTGGCTGATCGGATGGATACGGCCGGCCTCGGCGGGCGAGAGGCGCACCGGCAGGGTGACGTCGACCTTCTCGGTCGCCAGTCGCTGCTCGATCGCCGCGCGTTTCAGCACCTGCTTGCGGGCGGCGATCGCATCACCGACGGCGTTCTTGAGGCCGTTAAGCGCCGGGCCCATCACCTGGCGCTCCTCGGCGCTCATGCCGCCCAGCGTCTTCATCCTTTCGGAGATCGAGCCCTTCTTGCCGAGCGCGCCAACGCGCACCGCATCGAGCGCCGCCTCGTCGCCGGCCGCCCCGATGGCGGCGAGGATTTCCGTTTCCAACGTGTTCAAATCAGTCATTGCGGTCCCGTTTCGCGATTGCATCATCGCCGGCTATGCTGTCAGAAAGAAAAACCCGCGCAGGCCCTACCGGCCGACGCGGGTTCCGATTACATCACTTGATCCTGCTTCGGAAGCGCCAGCCTTATTTGACGGCGCTTTCAAAAGCGTTGGGGGTCGTGTCCTTGAGATAGGCAAGCGCCTCCTTGGCCTTGCCGCAGACCGCGGTGAAGGCTTCCGCTTCATGGATCGCCATGTCGGAGAGAACCTTGCGGTCGATCTCGATGCCGGCCTTGTTGAGGCCGTCGATGAGACGCGAATAGGTCAGACCGTTTTCGCGCGCAGCCGCGTTGAGACGCTGCACCCAAAGCGCGCGGAAATTGCGCTTCCTGGCGCGGCGGTCGCGGGTGGCGTATTGCTGCGACTTGTCGACGGCAGCCGAAGCCGTGCGGATGGTATTCTTCCGGCGGCCGTAAAAGCCCTTGGCTTTCTTGAGAACTTTCTTGTGCTTGGCGTGGGCGGTAACGCCGCGTTTTACACGTGCCATGATCCTTGCTCCTTAAACCTGTGCCGTCTTCAGTTCGAATAGGGCAGGTAGCGCTTGACGATTTTCGCATCCGCTTCGCTCAGCACCGTGGTGCCGCGCGCCTTGCGGATAAAGTCGTTCGAGCGTTTGATCATGCCGTGGCGTTTGCCGGCCTGCTGGGCCTTCACCTTGCCCGAGGCGGTCACCTTGAACCGCTTCTTGGCAGAGGATTTCGTCTTCATCTTGGGCATTTGCGTCTCCTGATAATCAACAAACAGAAAAGCCCCGCCTGCCGAAGACGTTTCCCATATCGGATGAGACAGGAGAATGTCGCAGGGGAGCTTTCGCTCTCAGACCGCCCTGGCATGCCCTGCCAGACGGTCAACCGGGGCGGCTTATAGGCCGGCAAAGCCCGGTTGGCAAGGAAAAACCGTGCCCTCGAAACGATAAACCCCCGGCCCGTTGCCGGGATCCGGGGGTCTTGCCGGCCTTCGCCCAAACAGCGGGGGAACGGCTATTGGAGGCGAAGGGCGGCGGGATAGACTTCGGCCCTGCCCTTTAGTCCTTCCGTGTTACCGGAGAACCGCCGGTATGCCACCGTCAGGGCCTGCGTTCTGGACGGCAACGCTGCCGGAAATGCCGGTGAACCCGCTGAGGGAAGGCTGGGCGTGGCGCAGCTTGAACACGGCCGGCCGGCCGCCATCGCGCGCGGAGACGGTTGCCTGTTCGCCACGAAAGGAGGCCGGCGCGGCATAGGCCGAGACCTGCTTGGTGGCGGTGCCGACCGCCGGGACGTTTACTCCGAGGGGAATTCCGGCGACGTCCTGGGCAAGGACGGGGCTCGCGACGGTCAGGGCGATCAGGGTGGTTGCGATAAGGCGTTTCATCGTTTTGTCCTTTCATTGCCGGCCGGTTGGTTGACTGAAGTGGAGGCCGACAGTATCCCGCTTGGCGGTGACCGGTTCGCCGGTCTGTGTCTTGCGGTGAGGGCAAGATAGGTCGGATGGATTATGCTGATAATCCATTATAAAAGAAATTGACTATTAGTTTTTCAGGCCTAATAATCCTGTCCTGAATCCCCATGGGAAATTCCGTTTCCGGCAAAACCCCCACAGGCCGCCATGATCGAGAACCTCAAATCCGTCGCCGTCTTCGCCAAGGTCGCCGAGACCGGCTCGTTCACCGCCGCCGCCAAGGCGCTCAAACTGTCGGCGCCGGTGGTCAGCCAGCATATCAGCCAGCTCGAAGCGCGGCTCGACACGGCACTGGTCTACCGATCGACGCGCAGCCTGAGCCTTACCGATGCCGGCCAGCGCTTTGCCATTCATGCTCGCCGCATGCTCGATGCGATGGAAGACGGGTTCGAGGAACTGGCCGATGAAACCGAATCGCCGAAGGGAACGCTATCGGTGGCGCTGCCGGCGCTGATCCTCGATTCGGCCTTCATGGACGGTCTGGCGGAATATGTCCGCCGCTATCCCGACATCCAGCTGCGCCTGTCCTTCGACGATGCGGTGAAGGATCTGGTCAAGGAGGGATACGATCTGGCGATCCGCGGCGGGGTCCTGGAGGATTCGACCCTCAAGGCGCGCAAGCTGCTGCAGGGCGAGCTGCTGCCGGTGGGTTCGCCCGGATTGCTGGAAGCCCTCGGCCCGATCAGCCAGCCTTCCGATCTGGAAGCCGACCACATTCCCTGGATCGGTGCGCAATCCATGAACCGCAAGCTCGCCTTCCGCCGCATCGGCGGCGGCAACGAGGTCCAGCACATCGTGCACAAGAACAAGATCGTCGTCGACAATTCCCTCGGCGCGCTCAAGCTGATCGAGCGCGGGGTCGGCATCGGCTATGCGCCGCGCTTCTACCTGCAGAACCATCGCGAGCCCGGCCTGCTGGCGCCGGTTCTGCCGGACTGGGTCACCGAACCGGTGGGTATCTATGCGGTGTGGCCGGCCAATAGCGGCTCGCGCTCGCTGTCGCGCCATTTCGTCAGCTTCATCAGCGAGGAATTCCTGCCCAACCTGCCTCAGAGCTATCAGGGAACATGAAAAAACCGGGCGCGGCGGCACCCGGTTTTGAAATCCTGCGAAAATATCGTTCGGCTATTTCAGCGGCGAGACCATCATCATCATCTGGCGGCCCTCGAGCTTCGGCTCCTGATCGACCTTGGAGATTTCCTGGATGTCGCCCTTGACCCGCTGCAACAGTTCCATGCCGCGCTCAAGATGGGCCATCTCGCGGCCGCGGAAGCGCAGCGTGACCTTCACCTTGTCGCCCTCGCCGAGGAATTTCGTCACCGAGCGCATCTTCACCTCATAGTCATGGATGTCGATGTTGGGACGCATCTTGATTTCCTTGACGTCCTGGGTCTTCTGCTTCTTGCGCTGTTCGGACGCCTTCTTCTGCGCCTGGTACTTGTACTTGCCATAGTCCAGGATCTTGCAGATCGGCGGCTGATTGTTGGGGGAAATCTCTACCAGATCGAGGCCGGCCTCGGCGGCCATCTCCAGCGCCCTGGCGGTGGCAATGACACCGACATTGTTGCCTTCGGCATCGATGAGCTGGATTTCGGGAACATTGATTTCGTCATTGGCTCTGGGGCCGGTCTTGACGGGTGCTTGCGCTCTGTGCGGACGGCGAATGGTCGTTTACTCCTGTATTGTTGCGTTGACGGCTGCGTTCGCGTTGATGGGCCGAAATCTGGGATTTTCCCCGGCCCGGACGCGCCCGCATAACATGAATCGTTTTCAAAATCACACAAAAATGCAATGGAGAACCGGGGCAAACAGGCTGGAGGGACGCTTGAGCGATACCCGTTTCATGACCGTCGGCAAGGACGGGACGGCGCGCGAGATCGCCTATCGCCTGCGCGCGGGATCGGCACCCGGCGTGGTGTGGCTGGGCGGCTACCGTTCCGACATGACCGGCACCAAGGCCGCGGCACTCGACCAATGGGCCGGAAGGCACGGGCGGCAATGTCTCAGACACGATTATTCCGGCCATGGCGAATCGGGCGGCGCGTTCATCGACGGCACGATATCGCGCTGGCTCGAAGAGAGCCTTGCCGTGTTCGATACACTTACCGACGGCCCGCAGATCCTGGTCGGCTCGTCGATGGGCGGATGGATCGCGCTTCGCATGGCGCAGGAACTTCAAAGGCGCGGCGATGGCGCAAGGCTGCGGGCGATGGTGCTGATCGCGCCGGCGCCCGATTTCACCCATGAGCTGATGCTGCCGCAGTTGAGCGAAGCTCAAAAGCGACAGATCGAGGAACGGGGCTATCTCGAGGAACCGTCGGAATATTCCGACGAACCCAATATCTTCACCCGGGCGCTGTTCGAAGACGGCGAGACGAACCGGGTGATGGCGGGGCTGATCGAGACCGGCTGCCCCGTCCATATCCTGCAGGGCATGCGGGATGCGGACGTGCCCTGGCAGCATGCGATGAAACTCTGCGAGTTCCTGCCGGGCGAAAACGTCACCATGACGCTCGTCAAGGACGGCGATCACCGGCTGTCGCGCGAACAGGATATCGAACTCCTGACGCGCAGTCTCGATGCACTTGCCGGACAGGACGGGTAGGCGGGCAATGCGGTTTTCGATTTTTTCAAGCGCCATCGTCGCGGCAGTCGTCGGCTTCGGCAGCACGCTGGCTCTGATCATCGCGGCGGCCATCGCGCTTGACGCGACACCGGAGCAGACCGGCAGCTGGGTCACCGCGATCTGCATCGCCAAGGTGTTCGAGACGCTGATCCTGTCCTGGCGCCATCGCATTCCGATCATCACCGCCTGGTCGACGGCGGGGCTGGCGCTGATCGGCGCCAGCAGCGGCATCACCATGGGCGAGGCGGTGGGCAGCTTTCTGCTCGCCGCGCTGCTGCTGGTCGCGACCGGGCTGTTCAGGCCGCTGACGACGCTGGTCGCCAGAATTCCGCCGAGCGTTTCGGCCGGCATGCTGGCCGGCATCCTGCTGCCCTTCGCCATGGCCGCCGCGAAGGCCGCACAGTTCGAGCCGCATTTCGTGCTGCCGCTGGCGGCGCTGTTCTTTCTCGTCCGGCTTTTCAGCGCACCCTTCGCGGTCATCGCGGTGCTCGGCATCGGCGTTGTCTGGGCGCTTCTTGCCGGCAGCACCCTGCCGCCGCCGGAAGCCTCGACGCTGACCTGGGTCAAACCGGAATTCAGCATCGCGGCGCTGATCGGCCTCGGTGTGCCGATCTATCTCGTCACCATGGCCTCGCAGAACCTGCCGGGCATGGCCGTGCTCAAGGCCGACGGCTACGATCCGCCGGCCGGCCCGATCGTCGCCGTGACCGGCTTCTTCTCGTTCCTGTCGGCGTTTTTCGGCGCCTCGACCACCAATCTGGCGGCCATCACCGCGGCAATCTGCACCGGCGAGGACACCCATCCCGACAAGACGAAACGCTGGCTCGTCGCCTTCCCCTATGCCGCCTGCTACGCCCTGTTCGCCTTTTTCGGCGCGTCGCTGGCGGCGATCTTCGCCAGCCTGCCGCCGACGCTGATCGCACTCATCGCCGGCCTCGCCCTGCTGGCGCCGCTCGCCAATGCCGCGGCCATCGCGCTCGCCGAGCCCGCGGGCCGGCTGCCGGCGACCGCGACCTTTGCGATCACCGCTTCGGGGGTTGCGTTTTTCGGCGTCGGCGCCGCCTTCTGGGGCCTTGCCGCCGGGCTGACCCTGCTCTTCCTGCCGAATCTCATCGGACGCGGCCGATCTTCGGCAGGCGCCTGACCGTCTCCCGCCTGCCGGCCCGTGCCGCGGCGGGTCTCGGTGAGTCGGTCCGGGCGGCTGCCACATTTCCCCCCGCCAAAGTGTGACTGAATACACACTTCGAACCCGCCCCAGGGGGCAATGCTCTTCGCCACAGCGTTGCCCGGCCGAAACGACCGCGCGGCGCGTTGCGCGTCCCTGCCGGAAACCGTCCATGGCCGACTCATTCACCGAAGTTACCCACCGCTCCTGGGGCAGCCGTCTGCGCGGCTCGATGAGCGGTTTTCTGGCCGGACTTGCCCTCGTTCTCGGCGCGATTGTCCTGCTGTTCTGGAACGAGGGCAGCGCGGTGCGCACGGACCGGGCGCTCAACGAGGGCGCCGGCCTGGTGGCGACCATCGATCCGGCGGCGCTGACTCCCGATCTCGCCGGCAGGCTGGTGCATTTTTCCGGACCGCTTGCCGTGATCGGTCCGCCCGCCGACGCCACGTTCGGCGGCCTGCCGGTGCCGGCCAATGCGACCCATCTGCGGCGCACGGTCGAAACCTATCTGTGGACCGAAAAGACCAGCCGGAAGACGCAGAAGAAGCTTGGCGGCGGCGAGGAAACCGTCACCACCTACAGCTATCAGAAGGCGTGGACCGACGATTACAAGGACTCCGCCACCTTCCGCGAACCCGTCGGCCATCGCAACCCACCCGCCGGCACGCTGGAAAGCCGGGTGTTCGATGCCAGTGGCGGGCAGATCGGCGCCGTCACCCTGCCCGCCAATTTCGTCTCGCCGCTCGGTGCCGAGCACGATCTGCCGCTGAGCGACGCGCTTTCCCGGCGGATCGCCCGCACCATGGGCAGGCCGGGCACGCTGGTGGACGGCGATACGGTGTTCATCGGGCGCAGCGCCGATCAGCCGGAACTGGGCGACAGCCGTATCCGGTTTCAGGTCCGCACGGCCGACGCGGCGAGCGCGGTCGGCCAGATCGTCAACGGGCGGTTCGAGAGTTTCCCGACCGCCAACGGTGTCGCGATCGGCATGGTGCGCGAGGGGCTGCATTCATCGGATGCGATGTTCGCCAGCGCCATCTCCGCCAATACCACCGCCACCTGGCTGATGCGCGCCCTCGGCCTGTTGGCGATGTATATCGCCTTCAGGATGGTGCTCGGCTTTCTGGGCGTTTTCGGCGACGTGGTTCCGTTCATCGGCAATCTGGTGCGCACCGCCACGGGCCTGGTAGCGCTCGCCGCGACCTGTCTTATCGGCGGCGGGGTGATCGCCATCGCCTGGTTGTGGTACCGACCGATGTTGTCGATCGCCATCCTTGTCGCGGTCGCGGGCCTTGCCTTCCTGCTGACGCGCTTCAGCCGGGGCAGGAACGGTCCGCGGCAGGCCACGGCTCATTTCGGCCGGACTTGATCTGATCTTGCGGCTGAGAACGCGTCAGCCGCTGCCGATCAGCATGCCGGCGCCAAGCACCAGCGCGCCGCCCAGCACGATCTGGGTCAGCGCCTTCACCCAGGGGGTCTCCATATAGGTGTGCTGGATCCAGGTGATCACCAGCAGTTCGACGATGACGACGGCGATCGCCACGTAAGTCGCCAGCCAGAAATCGGGAATGAGGTAGGGCAGTGCATGGCCGAGCCCGCCGAGCGCCGTCATGATGCCGGTGACGACGCCGCGGATCATCGGCGAGCCGCGGCCTGAAATGATGCCGTCATCGGAGGCGACTTCGGTAAAGCCCATGGAAATGCCGGCGCCGACGGAAGCGGCAAGGCCGACCAGGAAGGTCGTCGTGGTGTTCTGGGTCGCGAAGGCAGTGGCGAAGATCGGCGCCAGCGTCGAAACCGAGCCGTCGATCAGGCCGGCCAGGCCCGGCTGGACATAGGTCAGCACGAATTGCCGCTGCTGTTCGGCCTCCTCGCCCTCGCGCACATCCTGCGGGGTGTGGGCCTTTTCCGCGCGCATGGCGGCCCCGATATGGCCGGCCTCGGCGCGGGCGAGATCGCCCAGCAGCTTGCGGATCGAGGCATCGCTCGCGCGCTTGGCGGCGGCGGCATAATAGCGCGCGGCCTGGGCTTCCATGTCGGCTGCCTGCCTGCGGATCGTCTCGATGCCGCCGGCCGCCAATTGCCCCCGGGCAAGCCAGATCGGCTTCCTGGAATAGAAGCCGCGCACGTGCTCGCGCCGGATCAGCGGAATGGTCTCGCCGAATTTCTCGCGGTGCAGATCGATCAGCCAGCGGCGATGCTGGTCTTCCTCCTCCGCCATGTCCTCGAAGATCTTCGCCGAGTCGGGATAGGTCTCGCGCAGCATGTCGGCATAGGCGATGTAGATGCGGCCGTCATCCTCCTCGGAGGAAATCGCCAGCGCGAGGATTTCCTGTTCCGACAGGTCGTCGAAACGGCGTTTGGAAAAATCGGCGAAGCGGGGAACGAGGGACAGAACCATGGTGGAGACTACCTGATTAGAACGATTCCAATCTATGGGCTGGCGCGGCCAAGTCAACGCCGTTGCGATGCCATGCCGCCGCAGGCGTCGGTGTCGGTGTCGGCGTCGGCGTCGGCGGATCAGTCGAGCGTGCGGCGGAAGCGCAGCAGCGCCAGCAGCGCGAAGATGAGGGCGAAGGCAGCAAGCGCGGCGATCTCGGCCGAGATGATCGGATAGGCGGCGCCCTTGAGCATGATGGCGCGGACGACGCGCAGGAAATGGGTCAGCGGGAAGACTTCGCCGAGCACCTGGGCCCAGCCCGGCATGCCACGAAAGGGGAACATGAAGCCCGACAGCAGCAGCGAGGGCAGGAAGAAGAAGAAGGTGAGCTGCATCGCCTGCATCTGGTTTCGGGAGATGGTCGAGATCGTGTATCCGAGCAGGACGAGCGCCAGCACGAAGAGCAGGATCGAGCAGAGCAGCAGGACCATCGAGCCGAAGAACGGCACACCGAAGATGAGCTTGGCCGCCGACAGCACGACCACGACCTGCACCGCGCCGACGATGAGATAGGGCAGCACCTTGCCGAGCATGATCTCGACCGGGCTTGCCGGCATGGCGAGCAGGTTTTCCATCGTGCCGCGCTCGGTCTCGCGGGTCAGCGCCATCGAGGTCATCATCACCATGGTCAGTTGCAGGATGACGCCGAGCAGGCCCGGCACGATGTTGTATTGCGTCACCCCTTCGGGATTGTAGCGGCGGTGGACGATCACCTGCATGGCGGAAGCCTTGCTGCGGGCGCTCTCGGCCTCGGTGCCGAGTTCGCGCAGCAGGGCGCCGGAGACCACGGTCTCCAGCGTCGAGATCGCGCCGGAAGCGACCGAGGGGTCGGTGGCATCGGCCTCGATCAGGATCTGCGGCCGGTCGCCGCGCTCGACCCTTTCGGCAAAGTCCGAGGGGATGGTCACCACGAAGGAAACGTCGCCGCGCTCGATCAGGGTCTCGGCCTCGCCGGCCGAAATGCCGACATGGCGGAAGCGGTAATAGCCGGTCAGTTCCAGCGCGCTCACCATGGCGCGGGTGAAACGGTCCTGGCTGGCGGCGACCAGCGCCGAGGGCAGGCCCTTGGGATCGGTGTTGATCGCGAAGCCGAACAGGACGAGCTGGATCAGCGGGATGCCCAGCATCATGGCGAAGGTGATGCGGTCGCGCCGCATCTGGATCGCTTCCTTGGCCAGGATGGCGGCCAGGCGGTGCAAGGAGAAGAAACGGTTCATGCCGCCGTCCCCTTTTGCGGCGTCGATGCAGGTTCGGCCATGTTGTCGCTCGCCTCGGCCATGAACTGGATGAAGACGTCCTCGAGGCTGGTCTCGCCCTTTTCGACGGAGACGGAAAATTCCTTCGCCGCCGCGCGCACCGAGCGCTCCAGCGCCTGTTTCTCGCGGCCGACCACATGCAGCGTCATGCCGAAGGGCGCAATCTGGTCGACCCCCGGCGCGCCGGCGAGATGGCGCGCCACGCGGTCGAGCCGGCCGCCCTCGACGATGAAGGTGGTGAGGCCGGCGCTTGCCAGCACCTGCGCCACCGTGCCGCTAGCGACCAGCCTGCCATAGGAAATGTAGTTGATGCGGTGGCAGCGCTCGGCCTCGTCCATGTAGTGGGTCGACACCAGGACGGTGAGGCCGCTTGCGGCGCGCGCGTGGATCTCATCCCAGAAATCGCGCCGCGCCTTGGGGTCGACGCCGGCGGTCGGTTCGTCTAGCAGCAGCAGTTCCGGCTTGTGCATGATGCAGGCGGCGAGCGCCAGGCGCTGTTTCCAGCCGCCCGAAAGCGTGCCGGCCAGCTGGTTGCGGCGGCTTGAAAGGCCGAGATCCTCGAGCGTGTCGGCGACCGCGCACGCCTCGAGGCCGTAGAGCCGGGCGACGAATTGCAGGTTCTCCCTGATCGACAGGTCCTCGTAGAAGGAGAAGCGCTGGGTCATGTAGCCGGTCTCGCGCTTGATCTTCCAGGCCTCCGATCGGATGTCGTAGCCGAGCACCCTGCCCTCGCCCTCATCGGCGCTGAGCAGGCCGCACATGCAGCGGATCGTCGTCGTCTTGCCGGAACCGTTGGGCCCGAGAAAACCCGAAATCTCACCCTTGGCCACCTGCATGGTGACCTGGTCGACCACCGTCTTGTCGCCGAAGCGCTTGACCAGGTTGCGCACATCGATGACCGGTGGCGCGGCCGCCCCGGGCGTCGCCGACAGGGGGGCGGGTTGCTCGCCGGGGGTCATCGGGCCTGTCCGTCGACGGCATCGAGCGGCGCAAGGTCGACATCGACGATCTGGCCGGGCTTCAGCATGTCCGCTTCCCCCATCGGCACCGCCTCGACGAGATAGACGAGCTTCTGGCGGCTATCGATCGAATAGATCACCGGCGGGGTGAATTCGGGATCGTCGGACACATAGGTGATGCGCGCGGCAAGGCCCTGCGGGCAGGCATCGCAGGAAACCGCGAGCGCCCCGCCGATCGCGATCCGCGCCAGCGCCGATTGCGGCACATAGGCGCGCAGTTTCACCGCGCCGTCGGGCAGGAAGGAGAGCAGCGGCGCCTGCGGCCCGGCGATCTCGCCGGGATGGCGGATGATGTCGTAGACCGTGCCGGCGGCGGGAGCGGAAAGACGGCGCTGGGAGAGCCGCCATTGCGCATTGCGGAAGGCGGCTGCCGCCTGTTCGACGGCGGCTTCGGCGGCGGCGATCTCCCCGGCTCGGGCCGGCAGGCGGGCGACTTCGAGATTGGCGCGGACTTCGGCCACCTTGGCATCGGCGATGTTGAGCGCGGTGCGGGCGTCGTCGAGGCGGGCCGCCGTGGTGGCGCCGCTGCCGATCAGGCTTTCCTGGCGCTCAAGGGTTCGCCTGGCATCGCCCGCCTGGGCCTCGGCGGAGGCGAGCGAGGCTTCGAGCACGGCGATCTCCTCGGGTCGTCTGCCGGTGCGCAGATTGGCGAGCTTCGAGCGCGCCTCGGCAAGGGCAGCCCTGGCCTGCGCCACGGCGATGTCGGCATCCTGGCGCTCCAGCATGGCGAACTCGCCGCCGGCCTCGAGCCGGTCGCCGCGCCGCACGGCGAGGGTTTCGATGCGCGCGGTCTCGACCGGCGCCACCAGCACGTATTCGCCCTCGACATAGCCGGTCGCCAGGGGCGGCGGCGGCGCGCAGGCGGCGATCAACGATGCGACAAAGGGAAGAGAGCACAGAAGGCCGGTCATGAAGAAACCTCCCCGAAGGAGCCGGTGTTGAGTGGGCCGAGCCCGTTGGCGGCCCGCGCCGCATCGATGCTGGCGCGCAGATTGGTGGCGAGTGTGCGGTCGATCGCCGCGTGTTCGCTGGCGGCGATGACCGGCCAGTCGAGCCGGCGCATGACGACCGACCGGGCGATGCGGAAATAGAGCACCTGGCCGAGCAGTGAAAAGACGGCGAGCTTGGTGTCCGGCGCGTCTGCCTTGGCGCCGGTCGCCGCCGCCCAGACACGGCAGGCAGCGCCGTGCACCGGCTCGATCAGGCCGGAATAGATGCGGTCGAGGACCGGGCCGGGGGCGGCCAGCTCGCGCATCATGAACAGGGCGACGGGGCGCGATTCCTCGTCGGCCACCAGAAAGGCGATCATCGCCGAAACGGTGCGCTCCAGCATCGCCGCCGCCGCTTGCGCCGGAAGCCCATCGGCCTCGTCGGCTGCCGCCAGCACGGCGCTGCCGGCGACCTTGGACAGTTTTTCGATGATCGCCTCGGCACAGGCCTCGTGCAGGCCCTGCTTGCCACCGAAATGATAGGAGATGAGGGCGATGTTGGCGCCGGCATCGGCGGCGATGGCGCGGATCGAGGCGGCGGCATAGCCCATTTCGCCGAAGCGGATGGTGGCGGCGCCGATCAGCGCGGCGCGGGTGCCATCCTCTCGGGGAATGACGTCACGGGCGCCTGCTTTGCCGCTCTCAGCGGCCCTCCCGGCGGTCTTCCCGCCGGTCTTTCCACCGGTCTTTCCACTGGGCCGGGGGCCGGTTTTGTTTCCAGACATGTTTTCAGGCATGTTTTCAGGCATATTTCCAGGCATGGGCTCATCTCTTCCGGCGGCGGGCGCCATCCGGAAGACAAAATTAATCAAACGATCAATTAATTGTCAATATGGTTGGCTGGATTGCTCTGCATCGCGCCTGAAGGGCGGAGCCCCGGCATACGCCGCCCTCAAGGGAGAGAGCGCGGCGCGTTCGCCGCCCGGCCATAAAGCCGGTGTGATTTGACGCCCGGCCAAAGCCGCGCCAAAAAGCCAGCGAAAGGGAAGTTTCCATGGGATTGTTCGATCGCGGGCTCGAAAGGATCGGCAGGTTCCTGGCCAGGGTGCTGGTCAAGGAATCGTCGGGCTACAAGCCCTATACGCCGTCCGATCCAGAGACCTTGTCGCGCACGCTCGAACCCGGCGACATCCTGCTGATCGAGGGCAACCAGTTCGTCTCGGCCTCGATCAAATACCTTACCCAGTCGACCTGGAGCCATGCCGCCTTCTATGCCGGCGATGTGCTCGCCTGCGAGGATGCGCGCTTCGGCGGGCCCTGCGTGCTGATCGAGGTCAATCTCGGCGAGGGCTGCGTCGCGACCTCGCTGGCGCGCTATCGCAGCTACAATACACGCATCTGCCGGCCGGTCGGGCTGACCAAGGAGGACCGCCAGCAGATCATCGATTTCATGGTGGCCAAGATCGGCCTGCAATACGACACGCGCAACATATTCGACCTGCTGCGCTATTTCTTCCCGACGCCGCCGGTGCCGGTCAGATGGCGGCGGCGGATGCTCGCGCTCGGCTCCGGCGATCCGACCCGGGCGATCTGTTCCTCGCTCATCGCCCAGGCCTTCCAGTCGGTCCACTACCCGATCCTGCCCGAGGTGACGCTGGCGCCCGGCCGGGCCCATGCCGACAGCGATCACGCCCGGCGGGAAATCCTGCACATCCGCCACCACTCGCTGTTCACGCCGCGCGATTTCGACCTGTCGCCCTATTTCCGCATCGTCAAGCCGACGATCGAATTCGGCTTCGACTACAAGAAGCTTTCCTGGAGCGGCAAGGTTTCCGACAAGGACATCCTGCGGACGCAAGCGACGCTGCCCGATAGGCCGGAAAGCCGGGACGGGGATACGGCCAGCCCGTGACGGGGCGAACAATGCCGCCCCGCCGGGCGCGGGTCGCGCAAGGCGCCGTCACAGACCACCACTACAAGGCTCCGCTAAAGGGGCGGCGGGGTCGCCGCCTGACGGATGCGGCTGTCCGCCCGGACCTGCTCCGGCCCGACCGAGGTCGTGATCCTTTCACAGCGCAGGCAGGCTGCCGCGCCCTGCTCGGCGAACCACCGGCAGGCGGAGCGGATCGCGCAGGGCGGCGCCTTGACGGCGGCCTCGGGCAGCAGATCGCGGATGCGGCTGACCAGGCTGCAGCGGCTGCCGTCGAAATGGGCGCATCTGGTTTCCTCGCAGCGCGCCGCGATCCGCATCACCTTGCCCGGGTCGACCGCGCCGGACAGGGCGGCGACCTTCTCGTCATAGGGAATTGCCTGCTCGAGATAGGCGATGCGGCGGTCCTGAGCGCCGTCCTGCTCGACGACACCGATCACCACCGGATCCCGCATGCCCGGCTGGGCGCTGGGGCAGAAGAGGGGCGCGCCCTCTTCCACCGCGACGGTCGAGCCCGGCCGCGACGTCTTGCCATCACGCGCCATCGCCTAGGCGCCGAATTGCAGGAAGGTTTCGCGCGGGAAATAGCCGACCAGAATCCAGTCGTCGACGATCACGGTGGCGGAAATGCCGGCGCCACCCGTGATTTCGGCAACCGTGCCGGCGACCTTGCTGAAATCACCGGCCGAACGGGCAAACACGTCGCGGTCGCGCAGAATGAAACCAACGACACCGGGATCGACGAAATAGCCGATATCCGCCGGATCGACCCTCATGCGGCCGTCCGCCTCGACAGCACGGCCGACCGCCTCGGCAACCGCGGCGGAGAAATCTTGCACAGAAATGGATTTAGCGCGGGATAATGACATGGAGATGCCTCCTGGTTCATCGCGCCCCGTTTCATTATTTTACCGAATACCTTCTATGTCAATATTGTACTGATCAATATTTTGAAGAATTCAAAATATTTCATTGTCTATCAAACTTTCATTTGGAATCGTTGCGGGGAAGCGTGACCGGACTGAACCCACGTCTTCCGGCGCAGGCGCCACGCCGGCGGCGGCGCTAGGCGCATTTTCCCGCTTTTCCTTTTCCCGCCGCCCCTCTATATGCGGCGCCATGACGACATCCGCCAAAAACCGCTATCCCGGCCGCGACCGCATCCGCAATTTCTCCATCGTCGCCCATATCGACCATGGCAAGTCGACCCTTGCCGACCGGCTGATCCAGGCGACCGGGTCGCTCGAAGACCGCGAGATGAAGGAGCAGGTGCTCGACGCGATGGACATCGAACGCGAGCGCGGCATCACCATCAAGGCCAATACGGTGCGGCTCGAATACGATGCCAGGGACGGGCATCACTACGTGCTCAACCTGATCGACACGCCCGGCCATGTGGATTTCGCCTATGAGGTGTCGCGCTCCTTGTCCGCCTGCGAGGGCTCGCTGCTGGTGGTCGATGCCTCGCAGGGCGTCGAGGCGCAGACGCTCGCCAATGTCTATCAGGCGATCGACAACGACCACGAGATCGTCACGGTTCTCAACAAGATCGACCTGCCGGCGGCAGAGCCCGAGCGGATCAAGGAGCAGATCGAGGAAGTGATCGGGCTCGACGCGTCCAACGCCATCGAGATCTCGGCCAAGACCGGGCTCGGCATCGGCGATGTGCTGGAGGCGATCGTCACCCGCCTGCCTGCGCCGAAGGAGGGCGATGCTGCCGCGCCGCTCAAGGCGCTGCTGGTCGATTCGTGGTATGATGCCTATCTCGGCGTCATCGTGCTGGTGCGCGTTATCGACGGCGTCCTGAAGAAGGGCCAGACCATCCGCATGATGGGCACGGACGCGAAATATCCCGTCGAGCGCGTCGGCGTCATCACGCCGAAAATGGTGCAGACGGGCGAATTGCGCCCCGGCGAGATCGGCTTCATC
>JAGRLT010000081.1 GCA_020441665.1 Nitratireductor sp. | reverse complement strand
TGACATGCGGAAATTGCATGTCCGTCACGCATAAAACCTGCTGCTTTCGCAGCAAATTGACGAGAACATAAACACACCGTCGTTTACCGGAAAACCGGCTCACGACGAATGTTGTGTAACATTCTCGAAACGTGGACATAGCCATGTCTCTTTTGAACATCGCAGCCGAAGGAATAACGGCCACGTGTTCAGCAGGAACTCTGCTACCCACGTTTCTCTTTCTTCATATTCACTTGTCAAAGAACCAACATGAAAAATCGCTTGCGCGACAGCATGTTGCCGGCTGTTGGACGGATGCCTCAGCATCTGGCTACCAGCCTTCGAGATCACCTTTCGGTGTGCATCTCTTTGAAGAACCCGAGAGCGCAAAGTGTTGCCGCCAGCGGCGACCCGCCCTCGTTGTGAGCGGTATATAGGCCGTGGCCCTTCGAAGTGTCAACAAGCTTTTTTTAAAAAAATGCTTTTTTTTCGCTTGGCCTTTTCCGCAGCCCCCCGGCGCTTCCCGGCGCTCCGGCTCACGGCGGCGGATTTCGGCCGTTTGCGGCCCGAAATCGGCCATTTTGTTTGGTTTTTCTTCATGGTGGATGGGAAGCTCGACAAAACGCAAAACGCAAACCGGCGCGCGGCAGGAACCCGCCCCTTGCCCCGAAATGCCGCTTCGTGGCAATCAGACAGCCTGAATCAACCGCGGCACCCCTTGCACCGGCGGATATCCGACAGATGAAACGACCGGCAAAGAACATCGAAGCCGATTTTCTCGGCGATCTCGAACCGCTCAGCCCGCGGCGCAATCCGGCCGAAACCGACCGGCGCGGCATCTCGCTGCGCTGGTTCGGCGGCTCGGTGCTCACAGGCCTTGCCTCCGTCTTCCTGATGGGCGGCGCCTTGTACGCCGCGCTCGACGGCCGGCAGAACCTTGCCGTTCCCGCCCAGGCCTATCAGCGCCTGTCGACCGAGCCTGCGCCCGATTCCGCCAGAACCGAGAAATCCGATCGTCCCGTCAAGACAACGGCCAGTTTCGACCCGGCCAATGACGACGGCAAGGTCTTCATGGTTCCCACCGTCTCGCGCGAGGGCGAGCAGGACGTCGTCAAGCTCAAGCCCTTCCTGTATGTCTCGCTGCCGCTTGCCGCCATTCCGCGCCGCGAATTCGACTATCCGCGCTTCGACCCGCTGGCGATCTTTTCCGAATCGGGCAAGCCCGAGCCGATCGCCGTTTCCGCCGATCAGATCTACGGCGCCGATGTCGAGGGCGAGATCGCCCTTCGCCTCGATCCCTTTCCGCTCGGCGATCCGCGCATCACCATCATCCAGCGCAAGACCACCAGCGACATCGAGGCGATCGTCCGCAACACCGCGCCGACCCTCGATGTCGGCGGCACGGCGCTGACTTCCGTTCCCTATTTCGATGCGGCACGGTTCTCCGCCGAGGACAGCGACGTGCTCAGCACGCCCGGCCTGTCGATCACCGCCGAGAACGTCTCCGTCGCCAGCCGGGTCGACGAGGACAGTTATGCCGGCATCCGCTACGAGGAACGCAAGGCGCGCGTCAAATCCGAACTGCCGATCGCCCTCGTGCTTCAGGGCGAGGGCATGACGCAGGACGATTCGATCGCCTTTGCCAATGCGATCGCCTCCGACCTGTCATCGGAGAATTTTCTCGGCGACGACCAGTTGCTGCTCACCTTCGAGGTCGATCCGGCCGACGGTGCCAATACCGAAACCCTCGAGCGGGTCAGCGTCTTCCGCAATGCCCGCCACATGGTCACCGTGGTGCGCAAGGACAACGGCCTGCTCGCCTATGCCCCGCCGCCTGATACGGCGCTTGAGGCCGAGGAGCGTGGCCCCAAACCGCCTGCACTGCTAGCCAAGAATCAGCTGCCGAATGTCTACAACGCCGTCTATCGCGCCGTGCTCAACGAGGGCATCTCGGTAGAGACCGCCAGCGACCTGGTTCGAATCATCGCCTTCGACGTCGATTTCCGCGGCACCATCACCGCCGCCGACACGCTCGATCTCTTTCTGTCCCTCGAAGAGGGCAGCAACGGCCCGACCGACAAGGCGGAGATCCTCTTCGCCGGCCTGTCGCTGGGCGACGTCAACCGGCAGTACTACCGCTTCCCCGATCCCGAAACCGGCGTGATCGATTATTATGACGAGACCGGCAAGAGCGCCAAACAGTTCCTGTTGCGCCAGCCGGTGCCGAATGGACGCTTCAACAACGGTTTCGGCATGCGCCGCCACCCGGTGACCCGGGTGATGAAGATGCATTGGGGCGTCGACTTTTCCGCGCCGCGCGGCTCACCCATCCTGGCCGCCGGCAATGGCGTCGTCGAGAAGGCGGGCTGGGCGGGCGGCAGCGGCAAGCGCACCATCATCCGCCACACCAATGGCTATGAGACCTACTATCTGCACCAGTCCTCCTTCGCCAAGGGCATTCACCCCGGCGTCCGCGTCCGCCAGGGCCAGGTGATCGGCTATGTCGGATCGACCGGTCTTTCGACCGGCCCGCACCTGCATTACGAGGTCTCGGTCAACGGCAACAAGGTCAACCCGTTGAAGATCAAGCTGCCGCGCGGCAAGGTCTTTCGCGGCGAGGAACTGGCCGCCTTCGAGGCGGAGCGCGAGCGCATCGATGCGCTGGTTGCCGAACGCCGCCTTGCCGGCGCAAGCTTCGCCAGCAACTGATTCTGTAATTCGGTGACAGTTTACTTAATTCCCACCGCATCCCACCCGAGACAGGGGATCAGCGGGAATTAAGTAAACTGTCACCGAATTGACCACCGAATTGACTACGCCGCCGACCTTTCCGGCGCGGCGGCGCGCCCTGTCAGGTGCAACCGGTCGGCGCTGACGGAGACCTTCACCACCATGCCGTCATGGATCTCGCCGGCGAGAATGCGCTCGGCCAGCTGATCCTGCAGCGTGGTCTGGATCGCCCGCTTGAGCGGCCGCGCCCCATAGGCCGGGTCATAGCCCTTGTCGGCCAGCCATTCGACCGCCTCATCCGACAGATCGAGCGTGATGCGCCGGTCCGCGAGCAGCTTTTCGAGCCGCTGCAACTGGATGCGCACGATCCCGGTCATGTCGGCCCGCTGCAGGCGGTGGAACAGGATGATGTCGTCGACCCGGTTGAGGAATTCCGGCCGGAAATGGGATTTCACCACGGCCATGACCTCGTCTCGGACGCTGTCGACATCCTCGCCCTCGCCGAGCCCGGTCAGATATTCCGAGCCGAGGTTGGAGGTCATGACGATCAGCGTGTTCTTGAAGTCGACGATGCGGCCCTGGCCATCGGTCAGACGACCGTCATCGAGCACCTGGAGAAGCACGTTGAAGACGTCGGGATGCGCTTTTTCCACCTCGTCGAACAGGACGATCTGGTAGGGCCGGCGCCGCACCGCCTCGGTCAGCATGCCGCCCTCGTCATAACCGACATAGCCGGGCGGTGCGCCGATCAGGCGCGCAACCGAATGCTTCTCCATGAACTCCGACATGTCGAGCCGCACCATGGCGCTGTCGTCGTCGAACAGGAAGCCCGCCAGTGCCTTGGTCAGTTCCGTCTTGCCGACGCCGGTCGGGCCGAGGAACATGAACGAGCCGATCGGCCGGTTGGGATCCTGCAAGCCGGCGCGCGAGCGACGCACCGCGCGCGACACCGACTGCACCGCCTCGCCCTGGCCGACGACCCGCCGGGCGAGCTCGTCTTCCATGCGCAGCAGCTTGTCGCGCTCGCCCTCGAGCATCTTGTCGACGGGAATGCCGGTCCAGCGCGAGACGACATGGGCGATGTGATCGGGCGTCACCGCCTCCTCGACCATCGGCGCCAGGCCGTTTTCGCCGCCGCCTTCGGCTTCCGCCTCGCTCAGCTGCTTCTCGAGTCCGGGGATCACCCCATAGGCAAGCTCGCCGGCGCGCGCCAGATCGCCCTTGCGCTGCGCCTGTTCGAGTTCGATGCGCGCATG
The DNA here is from genome assembly GCA_020441665.1 of Nitratireductor sp. GTDB lineage: Bacteria > Pseudomonadota > Alphaproteobacteria > Rhizobiales > Rhizobiaceae > Salaquimonas. Next base: position 708 of record JAGRLT010000081.1, on the reverse strand, counting down.
GTCGAGCTTTTCCTTGATGTCGCGGGCGCCGGAGAGCTTGTTCTTCTCCGCTTCCCAGCGCGCGGTCAGCGCATCGGCCTTTTCCTGCAGGCCGGCCAGGTCGCCATCGAGCACTTTGAGCCGTTCCTTGGAGCCCTTGTCGGTTTCCTTCTTCAGGGCTTCGCGCTCTATTCTGAGCTTAATGATGCGCCGGTCGAGCTCGTCGAGTTCCTCGGGCTTCGAATCGACCTGCATGCGCAGTCGCGATCCGGCCTCGTCCATCAGGTCGATGGCCTTGTCCGGCAGGAAGCGGTCGGTGATGTAGCGGTTCGACAGGGTGGCCGCGGCCACCAGCGCCGAATCGGTAATCCGCACACCATGGTGCAACTCGTATTTTTCCTTGATGCCGCGCAGGATCGAGATCGTGTCCTCAACCGTCGGCTCGCTGATGAAGACCGGCTGGAACCGGCGGGCAAGCGCCGCATCCTTTTCCACATGCTTGCGGTATTCATCGAGCGTCGTGGCACCCACGCAGTGCAACTCGCCACGGGCCAGCGCAGGCTTCAGCAGATTGGAGGCATCCATCGCGCCATCCGCCTTGCCGGCACCGACCAGCGTATGCATTTCGTCGATGAACAGAATGATCTGGCCGTTCGCCGCCTGCACTTCCGACAGCACTGCCTTCAGCCGTTCCTCGAACTCGCCGCGATATTTCGCACCGGCGATCAG
>JAGRLT010000080.1 GCA_020441665.1 Nitratireductor sp. | reverse complement strand
TGCCTGCTCCACGGGAACCATGTCGCGGACGATTGCCCGCGACAGGACAAAGCCGCCAACGACCGTCGCCTGGGCCAGCCTTGCGACCAGGAAAGCCTCGATGGTCGAGGCGAGGGCCGCGGCAATGGTGGCCAGCAGAAAAATGGTGATGCAACCCATGAGCACCGGCCGCCTGCCGAACCGGTCGGACAGCGGGCCGACGATGAGCTGCAACATGGCGGTCATGGTCAGATAGGCGGAAATCGCCAGCTGCATGACCGTATAGTCGGTCTTGAACCAGGCCGTCATCGCCGGAAGAGACGGCAGGATGGAGGTCATGTTCAGGGCGCCGACGCTGGCGACCAGTACCAGGGTCACGATGTGCGGCGGGGTGTCGAGATCGAGAAAGCGCGCGCGCGGTTGTGTCGTGTGCTCGCGCGGATGGGCGGCGTCGGGACGGTCGGATGGTGGATGAGACGTGAAATCCATGATGACGGGTGCCGGGATGCGGCGGCGTGGTTGAATGATCGGGGAGTGTGGTCAGGAACGGATGGGGGGCGGGGTGATGGCCTGGCGATGGACGACGCGCTCGCGATACAGCATGTAGATGCCGCTTGCGACGATGATTGCGGAGCCGGCCAGGGTGAAACGGTCGGGCACCTCGTCGAAAAAGGCGATGCCGCCGCCAATCGAGAACAAGAGAACGGAATAGCGGAACGGGCTGACGAAACCGATATCGCCGCTGCGCATGGCGGTGACGACGAAATAGTAGCCGACCACCAGAAAGACCGAGGTGGCGGCGAGCTTGGCGAGGTCGAGGGCCTGGACCGGGGCCCAGGATTCGAAAAGGCTCATCACCAGCCCGCCGACCGTGACCGTGGCGGCGGTGGTGAACGATATCATCAGACCGGGCGTCGATTTGGGGATCGAGCGGGTGATGATGTCGCGGACGACCGATGCCGCGACCGCGCCCAGGACCAGCAGCGAATAGATCGAGAACCCCGCAAGGCCGGGGCGGACGATCAGCAGGACGCCGGCAAAGCCGATCAGAATGGCGATCAGCCGGCGTGGGCCGATCGGCTCGTGCAGAAAGAAGTAGGCCGCCAGCGTCAGGGCGAGCGGCAGCGCCTGAAAGATCGCCGAGACATTGGCGATCGGAAGGTTGAATACCGCGGTGACGAAGAAAATGGTCGCGATGGCCTCGGCAATCGAGCGCAGGATGACCGCCCGGTCCTTCAACTGGCCGGCATTCCTGAACTGGCCCTGGGCCACCGCCAGCAGCAAGACCGCCAGGGTGGCGAAGCAGCCGCGCATGAACAGCGTCTGGCCGACGGGAAAGACGGCGCTCATCGATTTGACGATCAGATCGTTGACGGTGAACCCCGCCGTCGCGATGAGCATGAAGAGGCTGCCCTGGAGATTTTCGGCAAGGCTGGCGGGTTGATGGCTTGCCATCGTGTGGCTGGCGGGGGATCGGGGCAAGGAGGGTCTCGGAAACAGGGCCTGTTTCAGCCCGAAAGCGGAGGGTTATCAGTCTTATAGGCTTGAGACGGAAGCGCGACCAGCCCCATAAAAGCATGGCTTGGCGGCTGCGGCGCATGGCTCGCGGCCCCTATTGCGGCCTGAAACGGCGAAATCAGCCGCCGGTCGTGCTCATATGTCTTGAAACGGCGGGCGCCGCATTGCGGCCGATGACGAAATCGTGGCCCTTGGGCTTGCGCGAAATCGCTTCGTCGATTGCCTGCGCGACCAGTTCGTTGCCTTCCGATTCCCTGAGCGGCGCCCGCAGGTCGGCGGCATCGTCCTGGCCAAGGCACATATAGAGCGTGCCGGTACAGGTCAGCCGCACGCGGTTGCAGCTTTCGCAGAAATTATGGGTCATCGGCGTGATGAAGCCGAGGCGACCGCCGGTCTCGGCGACGCTCACGTAGCGCGCCGGACCGCCGGTCTTGTAGGCGATCGGCTCAAGGCTGAATTTCTCCGCAAGCCGCTGGCGCACGAGCGACAGGGGCAGGTACTGGTCGGTGCGATCCTCGCCGATCTCGCCCAGCGGCATGGTCTCGATCAGGGTGAGATCATAGCCCTCGCCATGCGCCCATTTCAGCATGTCCTCGATCTCGAATTCGTTGATGCCTTTCAGCGCGACGGCGTTGATCTTGATCGAAAGGCCCGCCTTTCCGGCTGCTTCGAGCGATTGCATCACCTGTTCGAGCCGGCCCCAGCGGGTGATCCTGGCGAACTTGTCGGCATCCAGCGTGTCGAGCGAGACATTGACCCGGCGCACGCCGCAATCGACCAGTTCATCGGCGAAGCGATGCAGTTGCGAGCCGTTGGTGGTCAGCGTCAGTTCTTCCAGCGCACCGGTTTCGAGATGGCGGCCGAGCGAGCGGACCAGTTGCAGGATGCCGCGGCGCACCAGCGGCTCGCCGCCGGTCAGGCGCAGCTTGCGCACCCCCTTTTCGATGAAGACGGTGCACAGCCGGTCGAGTTCCTCGAGCGTCAGCAGGTCCCGTTTCGGCAGGAAGGTCATGTCTTCCGCCATGCAATAGGTGCAGCGGAAGTCGCAGCGATCGGTCACCGACACGCGCAGATAGGAAACCATCCGGCCGAAGGGGTCGGTCATGGTCGCTGCGGGATCAACCGCTGAAATCTCTGAGCGCACAGGCATACCGGTCTGTTCCATCGGGCGGAACCTATGCCTGCGGGTGGAGGCGGTCAAGGGCGCCGATTTGGTACTTAAGGCGGCTGGTACTTAAGGGGCCGGCACTCAATGACCGGCACCTATTTTGCTGCACTGCCGTTTGCTTGAAGCCGGCTGCGCCGCCCGCGGGCAATCATGTTGAGTGCTTCGACGAACATGGAAAAGGCCATCGCCGCATAGACATAGCCCTTGGGAACATGGACGCCGAAGCCGTCGGCGATCAGCACCATGCCGATCATCAGCAGGAAGGAGAGCGCCAGCATGACCACGGTGGGGTTCTTGTTGATGAAATCCGACACGGGGCCTGCCGCGACCAGCATGACGGTCACGGCGATGATGACGGCTGCGACCATGATCGGCAGATGATCGGTCATGCCGATGGCGGTCAGGATCGAATCGATCGAGAACACCATGTCGAGCAGGATGATCTGGACGATGGCGCCGGCCAGATTGGTGCCGAACCGCTGCTTGTCGAGCAGGGCGCCGGAGGCTTCCGCATCCAGCGAGTGGTGGATTTCGGTGGTCGATTTCCAGACCAGGAACAGGCCGCCGGCGATCAGGATCAGATCGCGCCAGGAAAAGGCGGTCTCGAACACCGGTATACCATGATCGTTGAGTTCGCCGGTGATCCCCAGGTCGAAGACCGGCTCGGTCAGGCCGACCAGCCAGGCGATCGCCGCCAGCAGGACAAGCCGCAGGCCAAGGGCGAGGCTGATGCCGACGCGCCGGGCGAGGGGTCTTTGCGCCTCCGGCAGCTTGTTGGTGACGATCGAGATGAAGATCAGATTGTCGATGCCGAGCACCACCTCCAGGACGACCAGCGCCAGAAGGGCCGCCCAGGCGGCAGGATCCAAGAGAAGGGGAAGGAGGGACGACATCGAATACACCTTTGGCGCGCAGGCGACCTCACCCCAGATTGAGTTCCTTGAAGAAGTCGTTGCCCTTGTCGTCGATGACGATAAAGGCGGGGAAATCCTCGACCTCGATGCGCCAGATCGCCTCCATGCCGAGTTCGGGATATTCGAGCACCTCGACCTTCTTGATGCAGTCCTGGGCGAGGCGGGCGGCCGGACCGCCGATCGAGCCGAGATAGAAGCCGCCATGGCGGGCGCAGGCATCGCGCACCTGCTTGCCGCGATTGCCCTTGGCGAGCATCACCATGGAGCCGCCGAAGGACTGGAACTGGTCGACGTAGGAATCCATCCGGCCCGCCGTGGTGGGGCCGAAGGAGCCGGACGGCATGCCCTCGGGCGTCTTGGCGGGGCCGGCATAATAGACCGGATGGTTCTTGAAATAGTCCGGCATCGCGCCGCCGCCCTCGAGCTTCTCACGGATCTTCGCATGCGCCAGATCACGCGCGACGATGATCGTTCCGGTAAGAGAAAGGCGCGTTTTTACAGGATGTTGTGACAATGTCTTGAGAATTTGGAGCATCGGCTGGTTGAGGTCGACCTTGACCACGTCGCCGCCCAGATGGGTGTCGGTGACCTCCGGCAGATATTTCGACGGATCGGTTTCGAGCTTTTCGAGGAAGATGCCATCCCGGGTGATCTTGCCGAGCGCCTGGCGGTCGGCCGAACAAGAAACGCCCAGCCCGATCGGCAGCGACGCGCCGTGGCGCGGCAGGCGGATGACGCGCACGTCGTGACAGAAATACTTGCCGCCGAACTGCGCGCCGACGCCGAGGGACTGGGTCAGCTTGTGGATTTCGGCTTCCATCTCGAGGTCGCGGAACGCATGCGCCGTTTCGCTTCCCGAGGTGGGAAGCGCGTCGAGATAGCGGGTCGAGGCAAGCTTGACAGTCTTCAGCGTCTGTTCTGCCGACAGGCCGCCGATCACCACCGCGAGGTGATAGGGCGGACAGGCGGCCGTGCCGAGGGTAAGGATCTTCTCCTTGAGGAACTCGATCATCCGTTCATGGGTCAGCAGCGAGGGCGTGCCCTGGTAGAGAAAGGTCTTGTTGGCCGAGCCGCCGCCCTTGGCGACGAACAGGAACTTGTAGGCGTCGTCGCCTTCCGAATAGAGCTCGATCTGCGCCGGCAGGTTGTTGCGGGTGTTCTTTTCGGTGAACATGGAGAGCGGCGCCAACTGCGAATAGCGCAGATTACGCTTTTCATAGGCATCGAGCACGCCCTGGCCGAGCGCCGTCTCGTCACCGCCATCGGTCCACACGCGGCGCCCCTTCTTGCCCATGATAATCGCCGTGCCGGTATCCTGGCACATGGGCAGAATGCCGGCAGCGGCGATATTGGCGTTCTTCAGCAGATCATAGGCAACGAACTTGTCGTTGTCGGTCGCTTCCGGGTCGTCGAGGATCGAGGCAAGCTGTTTGAGATGGCCCGGGCGCAGCAGATGGTTGATGTCCATGAAGGCCTGTTCCGACAGCAGGCGCAGCCCCTCGCCATCGACGGCCAGCATTTCTTCGCCGCGAAAGGTGTCGGTGGCGACATGATCGCCCGAGAGCCTGCGGTATTCGGTTGCATCGCCGCCCGTGGGGTTGGTCGTGGGAAAGAGCGTGCTGGCAGCGGGCGAGGAAGAGTTTGTCATGGGAATGCCTTTGCAGAGATGCCGTAAGAAGTGGCCCTCGGAGTGAGCCTGTGGCTGATGGCCGGCCGATGGCCCCGACGCGCTTCCGGGAGTCTGGGTGTTTGTAATCGCACGACGGGCAAATACAAGGTGGAAGCCGACCAACCCGCCTTGAGACGGCGCATTGCCCGCAATCCTTCGACAACCCCGGTAAGTCTTTGATAACCATCGCGCACGGAAATGCGTCCGTTGGCCGAGCTCTTTACGATTTTCTAGCCGGGCTGCGACAAACTGGCCCGACGCAGAGCATCCGGCAACCGAAATTCGAATGCGCCGGGGGGTGAAATTGATGAAACAGCGCTTGTGGGCGTTTCTGTCGGGGCTCCATTTCCGATTTCTGAGCCTGGTTGCCGGCCTGGCGGTTCTCATCCTTGCCGCGCAACTGGTGACGGACACCTATATCGAGATGGGCAAACAGCGCGAGCTCGGGCTCAACGAGGCCATGGGTGTTGCCAGTGCGGTTGCGCGCGGACTCGAAAAGGATTTCGGCAATTTCGACCCGGGCGAGATCGAGACGATGATGGCCGCCCTGCGGTCGCGCGGGTCGATCCGTTCGCTTTCGGTGATCGGCCGAGACCATGCCGTCCTGTATGACGGCACCCACGAGAGCGGGCCGCAAACGGCCTCGGTGATCGGCCGGTTGCACGACCAGGCCGTCCGGAGCGGGCTGACGGCGGTCGACGAGGGCGGACCGCAGATTCGGGTTGCCGAGCCGATCCTTGCCCGGGCGGGTGCCGTCGGTTCCGTCCTGATCGGCATCGATATGCCGGGATTTTGGCACACTTTGGTTTCTTCGGTGCGCGCCAAGCTTTCCACCATGGTACCGATCCTGATCATCGGCCTGCTGCTCGCGGCGAAGATGATTTCACAGATCACCGCACCGCTGCGCAACCTTTCAAGAACCGCCCAGGCGATTGCCGGCGGGGATTTCGAGCAGGAAGCGGCCGGCGAGGGGGCTCGGGAGATCCGGCTGCTGGCCGATTCCCTCAACCAGATGGTCAGGAAGGTCGGCTCCAACATCGCGCAGATCTACGATCTGGCCTATGTCGACAAGGTGACGCAACTGCCGAACCGGGAGTTCTTCCGCCGCGAGATCGCCAAATCGGTGTCGCGCGTCGTCCGCAGCGGCTCCTCCGGTGCCTTGCTCTTTCTCGATCTCGACGGCTTCAAGAAGGTCAACGACACCTCCGGTCATGAGGCCGGCGACAAGCTGCTGGCCGAATTTGCCCGGCGCATTACCTCGCTGGTCCGCGAGGGAGACCAGGTCTGCCACGATCCGGGCACCGAAGTCCGCGGCCCTGGCGACGACACGCAGGAGGCCTCCCGCACCAACACCTTCGCGCGCCTTGGCGGTGACGAATTCACCATCCTGCTTCCCGAAATCCGGGAGGAGACCGATGCCGCCACCGTGGCGCGGCGCATCCTTCAATCGCTGACCAGGCCGTTCGTCATCGACGGGCGCGACGTCACCATCGGCGTGTCGATCGGCATCGCGACCTTCCCGCGCGACGGCACCGACTACAAGACGCTGCTCAAGCATTCCGACATGGCGATGTATCAGGCCAAGGAAGAGGGCAGGAACACCTTCCGCTTCTTCTCCGAAGAGCTCAATGCCATGGCGGGCCGCAAGGTGGCGATCGAAAGCGAATTGCGCCAGGCGATCTACAACGACGAACTGGAACTGCACTATCAGCCCAAGGTCGACGGCAAGACCGGCGCCGTGGCGGGGCTTGAGGGACTGATCCGCTGGAACCATCCCCGGCGCGGCATGGTCAGCCCGGCGGAATTCCTTCCGATCGCCGAGGATTCCGGCCTCATTCAACCGCTGGGCAACTACGTCATCGAGACCGCCTGCAAGAGGATCAACGCCTTTGTGCGCCAGGGCCGGCGGCTGCCGATCGCTGTCAACATTTCCATGCAACAGTTCAACCGCAGCGACTTCGCCCTCACCGTGATGGACATTCTCGCCCAGACGGGAGCCGATGCGAGCCTGCTGGAGCTTGAGGTCACCGAGAGCATGGCGATGCTGGATCCCGCGCTTACCGCCGCGCATCTTCAAACCCTGAAGGCGGTCGGCATTCGCTTCGCGATTGACGACTTCGGCACCGGCCACTCCAACATCGCCGAACTGTCGCGGCTGAACTTCGACGACTTCAAGGTCGATTCCAGCTTCGTGCAGCAGCTTGGCGACGCGGACGGCAATGGCGAGCGTATCGTGCGCACCATCATCAGCATGGCCCATTGCCTCGACTATACGACGGTCGCCGAAGGCGTCGAGACCGAGCGTCAGGCCGAACTGCTGAAAGCCGCCGGCTGCCGGGTGATGCAGGGCTTCCTGTTTGCCAGGCCGATGGCGGCAAGCGAGATCGATACCTGGCTTGACGGCCGCACGCTGGCGCCGGTCCGCGTCAGGCAGGGATCGAAGAACACGGCCAGAGCGGCAGCCTGAGGGCGGTCAGCGGGGCCATTCCCGGGTGATGGTCCCGATCGCGTCCCACGCTTCGTCGAAATGGGAAAGCACCGCATCGGCGCCCATCGCGGCGACCGGCTCGGCCGAATAGCCGAAATCGACCAGGATCAGCGGTTTGGCCGCATTCTTCGCCGCCGTCGCATCCGTGATGGTGTCGCCGACCATGATGCCGGTCGCGGCACCCGCCATGGCGATGGTCTCGACGAGATGGCGCGGATCCGGCTTGCGGAAGGCGAAGGTATCGCCGCCGGTCACCGCGGCAAACCGGTTCGCCACCCCCAGTCGATCCAGCAGCAGACACGCCATGCTCTCATATTTATTGGTGCACACGGCAAGCGGGTGGCCGGCTGCCGAAAGCCTGTCGAGCAGGGTCTCGACACCGGGATAGAGACGGGAGCCGACCGCGATATTGGCTTCGTAGTGGTCCAGGAATTCGTGGTGCAGCCGCATCAGCAATTCCTCTTCGAGCGGCGTTTCATGCAGGCTGAAGGCCCGGCGGATCATGGCGAGCGAGCCCTGGCCGACCAGTGCGCCGACTTCGGAGAGGGTGAACTGGCCGAAACCATGGTCGCGGACGGCATGGTTGAGCGAGGCCAGCAGGTCCGGCGCGGTGTCGGCCAGGGTGCCGTCCAGGTCGAAGACGATGGCGATTTGGTTTTTCTGCATGGTATCCGGGTTTCTCGGCGGGTTGCCGGGTGCGCATAGCCGCAGCGCCCGGCCGGTTCAAGCCCGGCTTGCCGACATTGCCGATTTGGCGCGAGTTTTCTGTTGCCAGGCCCCGGAAACGCTGGAAAACCCGATCCGGCTCGTGTTAGGCGGCGCGGGTATTCACAGTTTGGCGGCAGGAACGGGACCGGCGGGCATCATGTCAAGGGAATTGAAGATCAAGGCTGCCGAGGCGGCATTCGGTTTCGTCGCGGACGGGATGAGGCTCGGCATCGGCACCGGCTCGACGGCCGACGAGTTCATCCGCATCCTGGCGCGCCATGTGGCGGACGGCCTGTCGATCGTCGGCGTGCCGACATCCGAACGGTCGGCCGCCCTGTGCCGCGAGCTGGGCGTGCCGCTGACCACGCTGGAGGAAACGCCGGAGCTCGATCTGACGGTCGATGGCGCCGATGAGGTCGATGGCGATCTGGTGCTGATCAAGGGCGGCGGCGGGGCGCTGCTGCGGGAAAAGATCGTCGCCGCGGCCTCGGCGCAGATGGTGGTGATCGCCGACGCCAGCAAGAAGGTGGACACGCTCGGCGCATTTCCGCTGCCGATCGAGGTCAACGCCTTCGGGCTCGGCGCGACACGGCGGGCGATCGAAAAAGCCGCCGCGGCACTCGGCCTTGCCGGCGCCATCACGCTCCGACTGGCGGGGGAAAAACCGTTCGCGACCGATGGCGGGCATCTCATTCTCGATGCATCTTTTGGCCGCATTCCCGACGCAAAAGCCCTGTCATCCGCCCTGCTTGAAATCCCTGGAGTGGTGCAGCACGGTCTGTTTATCGGCCTTGCAGGCGCCGTAGTGCTTGCAGGCGAGGGCGGCATCACCTTATTAAGGCGCTGATTTGCGCCGCAGCGCCCGGGCGCTTTGAGAAATTATGCCGGCTGGCCGGCTTTGAGGGAATTGGAGCAAAACATGATGAGACGTGTCCTTATGGTGGCGCTGCTTCTGGTGGCGGGGGTCATGGGTTCGGCGCAGGTCCGCGCGCAGGAAACCTCCGAAAGCCATCTGGCGGCGGCACGACGGGCGATCGGCGCGACGCGCTCGACCGACCGCTTCGACAATATTCTGCTGCAGATGGGCCAGCAGGCGAAATCCGAGCTGATCCGAAACAGCCCGGACAAGGAAGCCGAAATCAGTGCCATCGTCGATGAGGCGACGCTGACGCTGGCCACCCGGCGCGGCGATCTCGAAGGCGAGGCGGTACAGGTCTTTGCCAATGTGTTTTCCGAGGACGAGCTGACCGCCATTGCCGACTTCTACGAATCGGATGCCGGCAAGAAGTTCCTCGAGCAGACGCCGCTGGTGCTGCGCGAACTCGACCGGGCCGCGCGGGTCTGGGCGAACGGTGTGCGCCGCGACCTGCAGGGCGCGGTGGTGGAAAAGATGAAAGCGGCCGGCCTGCAATAGGCGCGATCAACTTTCCGCGCGGCGATTGCCTTGCGCGGCTGCCAAATGCATATGGAACCCGGCGAAACCGCCGGGTTTTTTCTTTCCGATACCAGGAACCAGCGAGCAGGTCTCTCATGGCGCAATTCGACTATGATCTCTTCGTGATCGGCGGCGGCTCGGGCGGCGTGCGGGCGGGCAGGGTTGCCGCTTCGCTCGGCAAGAAGGTCGCGGTCGCAGAAGAAAGCCGGTTCGGTGGCACCTGTGTCATCCGGGGCTGCGTACCGAAAAAACTGCTGGTCTATGCCTCGCACTATTCGAAACTGCTGGCCGATGGCGCCGGTTATGGCTGGACGATCCCCGAAGCTCGCTTCGACTGGCCGACGCTGGTTGCCAACAAGGAGGCGGAGATCACCCGGCTCGAAGGCATCTATCGCAGGGGGCTGGAGACCAATGGCGCGCAGATGATCGACAGCCGCGCCATCGTTAGCGGACCGAACACGGTGCGCATCGCCGCATCGGGCAGGGAAGTATCGGCTGAAAACATCCTGATCGCCGTCGGCGGCAGGCCCAATGCCATGCCGGAACTTGCCGGGCACGAACACTGCATCGTCTCGGACGATGTGTTCGACCTTGCCGAACTGCCGAAATCGCTCGCCATACTGGGTGCCGGCTACATCGCGCTCGAATTCGCCTGCATCTTCGCCCAACTGGGCACCGAGGTCACCGTCGTGCTGCGCGGCGATGAAATCCTGCGCGGCTTCGACGACGATGTGCGCCGACACCTGCGCACGGAAATGGAGAAGAAGGGCGTTCGGTTCATCACCGGCGCGCTGTTCAAATCCGTCGCGCTTTCCGGCGCCCAACGCCGGATCGAGCTGACCAATGGCGAGACGATCACCGCCGATCAGGCGCTGCTTGCGACGGGCAGGGTGCCCAACACGTCGGCGCTCGGCCTGGAGGCGGCGGGCGTATCGGTGGAATGGGGCGGCAAGATCGTCGTCGATGAACTGTCGCGCAGCAATGTGCCGTCGATCTGGGCGATCGGCGACGTCACCGACCGGGTGCAGCTGACGCCGGTCGCGATCCACGAGGCGATGTGCCTGATCGAAACGCTTTACCGCGACAACCCGGCCGGACCCGATCACGAACTGATCGCGACCGCGGTGTTCACCCAGCCCGAGGTCGGGACGGTGGGCATGACGGAGGCCCATGCGGCGGAGATGTGCCGCGACCTCGATATCTTCGTCTCGCGCTTCCGACCGATGAAATACATCCTGCCGGGGCGGGACGAGAAGATGCTGATGAAGGTGATCGCGGAAGCGTCCTCCGGCAGGGTGGTGGGGGTTCACATCGTCGGGCCTGATGCCGGCGAAATGGCGCAATTGCTCGGCATCAGCCTCAAGATGGGCGCGACGAAAGAGGATTTCGACCGCACCATGGCGGTGCATCCGACAGCGGCCGAGGAACTGGTGACGATGTATCAGCCGAGCTATCGTATCCGCGACGGCAGGCGGGTCGACGGGTAGCGCGATGGCGGCGGGCGAAGACCGGTTGATCGCCTATTTCGGCTATGGGTCGCTGGTCAATCTGGCAACCCTTAAGACTTCCTATGTCGATGCCACGCCGGCCGTTCTCAAGGGCTGGCGGCGGCACTGGCAAGCCAGGCCGGGGGATGGCGTGCCCGAACGGGCGCTGTTGAGCATCCATCGGGACGCCGGTTGCGAAATCGGCGGCATGGTGGTGATCGACCGGGCGTCCAGCCTGCCGTCGCTCGATCTGCGCGAGATGCATTATGAGCGCGTACCGGTCGCGATCGGCGATCTTGCCGTGCTGGATGGCACGGCAGCCGCCATGATTGCCGAACTCCCCGAGCAGGATCGCTTCGTCTATGTCGGCCGACCGATGCCGCCGGGATTGCCGCCTCTGTTGCAGTCCTATCTCCATACGGTGATGGACGGTTTCCTGTCGGCCCATGGCGAGGCAGGGCTTGCCGCCTTTCTCGACACGACCCATGGCTTCGAGCGGGCGATGCTGGCCGATGCCGATGCGCCGTTCTACACCAGAATGACGGCGATATCGAAGGCACGGCGCCGCCGGTTCGACGACCTGCTCGTCGCACGCGGCGTTCGGATTACTCAGCGTGCCGACTTCGCCTGACAGGCCGCCCGATCCTCGATGCATCATTGGCGCTGGCAATCGCCGGCGGCTTTGCCTATAAGCCGCCTGTCGAGGTTTGCAGCGGGCGCAAACAGCCGGGCTGCAACGGTCAATATTGCGTACAAGGTAAAGACAATGGCTGAGAAATGGTCCCCCGATTCCTGGCGTTCGAAACCCTTCGTGCAGATGCCCGAATACCGGGACAAGGATGCGCTGAAGGTTGTCGAGGATCGGCTAGCGAGCTATCCGCCGCTGGTATTCGCCGGTGAGGCGCGGGCCCTGAAGCGCAGCCTGGCGAGCGTCGCCGAGGGCGATGCTTTCCTGATGCAGGGCGGCGACTGCGCCGAGAGCTTTGCCGAGCACGGCGCCGACAACATTCGCGACTTCTTCCGCGTCTTCCTGCAGATGTCGGTGGTGCTGACCTTTGCCGCCGCCAAGCCGGTCGTCAAGGTCGGCCGGATCGCCGGCCAGTTCGCCAAACCGCGCTCCTCGGATTTCGAGAAGAAGGGCGATGTCTCGCTGCCGAGCTATCGCGGCGACATCATCAACGCGCCGGGCTTCGACGAGGCAAGCCGGGAACCCGATCCGGAGCGCCAGATCATGGCCTACCGCCAGTCGGCCGCGACGCTCAACCTGCTGCGCGCCTTCGCCCAGGGCGGTTACGCCAATCTGGAGCATGTGCATGAGTGGATGCTGGGCTTTGTCGACAAGAGCCCGCAATCGGACCGCTACCGCCAGCTTGCCGATCGGCTGACCGAGACGATGCGCTTCATGCGGGCCATCGGTTTTTCATCGGACGAGTATCCCAGATTGCGCGAGACCGAGTTCTATACCTCGCACGAGGCGCTGCTGCTGGGTTACGAACAGGCGCTGACCCGTATCGATTCCACGTCCGGCGACCCTTATGCGACCTCCGGCCATATGGTGTGGATCGGCGACCGCACCCGCCAGCCCGATCACGCCCATGTGGAATTCTGCCGCGGCATCAAGAATCCGATCGGGCTCAAATGCGGCCCGTCGACGACGGCGGACGGCCTGCTGGAGCTGATCGACATCCTCAACCCCGCCAATGAGGCGGGGCGCCTGACGCTGATCGCGCGCTTCGGTGCCGACAAGGTCGGCGAGCATCTGCCAGCACTGATCCGCGCGGTCGAAAAGGAAGGCCGCAAGGTGGTCTGGTGCTGCGATCCGATGCACGGCAACACGATCACCTCCGCCTCGGGCTACAAGACGCGGCCGTTCGAGCGGGTGCTCAAGGAAGTGCAGCAGTTCTTCGCGGTGCACGGCGCCGAGGGCACCTATCCCGGCGGCGTGCATTTCGAGATGACCGGCAAGGACGTGACCGAGTGCACCGGCGGCGCGCGCGCCGTCTCCGACGAGGATCTCGCCAGCCGCTACCACACCCATTGCGATCCGCGCCTCAACGCCTCGCAATCGCTGGAGCTTGCCTTCCTGATCGCCGAACTGCTGGAGCAGAACCGCGCGCCGGCCGCCCAGCGCAAGGCCGGCTGACGGCGCCATCATCCGGCATCGCATCCCGGACAATCAGCCCCGAATCCGTTCGGGGCTGATTTGCATTGATCAGTAGAGATAGGTGATCGTGTAGTAGAACGTGCCGAGATGGGCGGCGAGCGTGCCGAGGTAAAGGCCCGACAGCTTCATCGTTTCTTCCCGGTTCATCGGACGCAGCCGGTAGGATGCGCGCGCCGTGTTCAAGGCCGACGGAAGGCCGGAAAACAGGATGATGAAGGCAAAGGCTGAATAGCCTTCAATGTAGAGCCAGACCGCGCTCAACACGCTCAGGCCCAATACGATCTGGCTGGCAAGACCGCCGGCATAGCTGCGGGTGAAGCTCTCGGCGATATGGCCGCCATCCAGCGGCAGCGCCGGCAGCAGGTTGAGCGCATTGATGAAGCTGCACAGATAGGCTGCCCACGCGCACCACCACCAAAGCCAGTGGGTATCGAGCCAGGTGGCGATCATGGCCAGCGCGATCGACAGGGGCGCGCAGATGCCGGGGCCCATGATCGCCGTGAAGCCGCGCTCGTATTCGCTGGCATGGGCCTGGCCGGCGACAGCCAGCCCGCCGAAAAAGGGAACGAGAAAAAGCCGGTTTCCCGTGTAGCCGAGCATCTGATAGGCGAACAGATGCCCGTATTCGTGGAACAGGATTATCGGCGCGATCAGCAGTGCGCCGTCCCAGCCGAATATCCAGACGAAACTGGCATAGGCTATCAGCGAAAGGATGATCTCATTCGAGTAGTCGCGCGGATCGAAACGTCTTTTGGGCGTGGCGCGCCGTTTCGCCGTCCAGTCGAATGCCTGGTTTGGCCGGTCCGGCGCGCCCGCGATATGACGGGTTTTACCTGCCGCCGGATTTTTCGCCGCGATGGACTTCGCTTTTCCGCCGCCCACAGGGGCGGTTGCGGCCTGCCGCGACGGCAGTTCCTCGGCTTGTGCTTTCAGGTTCTCGATCCACTGGCTCGTCGCCGCGCCGGTTTCGCCGCCATCCCCGGCAGCCTGCCGTTTGCCGTTCGCAGCCGGGGTTTCGGATGCGGCGATGCCGCCGGCGGCAGCCGCGCGCAGCCTTGCCGCGGCACGCCGCAACGATGATCCGAGACCGATCAGGCGCAACAGGAAGGCAATCGCCGATCCGTGCCGCTCCATGACGGCCGCATGAAGCACAAGCTGGCCGTCATCGTCGGTCGAATAAAGCGCGCAATAACTGTCCTCGCCGTAAGGATAGGCCTTGCCGTTTTGTTCGGTGACGCGGAAGACGCTGCCATCTGCCCGCTGTTGAAGGGTCTGGATGGTGGCCGTCGCGAAGGGTTTCGCGTCAGCCGGGTGTTCGCCCTGGTGCCCTGGATAAAAGGAAATCCGCTCGACGTCGGGAGCGATCTGCTCGCGCTCGAGATCGAACCGGTCAGGGGATCGGGGCTCGATGAGAGGGCGCGGATCGACAGGACCCGCCGCAGCGGGCATTCCGGTTCCGCAGCGCAGATGAAATGGCCTGGTTCCGCGACGGTAGGGGACCGTCCACACATGCACACACACCCAGCAAAACAAGGCTGCCGCAATCACGCCGACCAATGCCGTTTCAACCATTCCGCTCATCCGATTCCGCAAGTCATGCCGGGTTGTGACAAAATTCGATCGGAAATGGAACCGAAACCCGAGCGGAAATTCACTTGCGCGCGCCGCGCGAATACGGAAAGTCGGATCAGGAGAAAGAACATGACCACCAACGAAGTACGAACGGGTTCGTGTCTTTGCGGCCGCGTCCGGCTGACGATCAGCGGGCCGATGCGCCCGGTCGTGGCCTGTCATTGCAGCCAGTGCCGCAAGCAGTCCGGCCACTATTTTGCCGCGACCAGCGCTCCCGACGACACGATCGCGATCGAGGGCGAAGACCATGTCAAATGGTACAGGGCAAGCGACGAGGCGCGGCGCGGATTTTGCCGCGAATGCGGTTCGATCCTGTTCTGGAAGCACGAGGCGGAGGACAAGACCTCGATTCTGGCGGGCTGTCTCGACAGCCCGACGGGACTGAAACTGGGGAGCCACATCTATTGCGCCGACAAGGGCGACTATTATGAGATCACGGATGGCTTGCCGCAAAGCTGAGCTGCCAGAAGCGTCTGGGGATCGGTTCCCGTACTGGCCAAAGCCACTAATCGGGCAGTACAATAGGCATTGAGAACGGGGCGGCGAATGCTGCCCCGTATTTGCTGCGTATTACCTTGAATTGTTTCAAAAGGTTAACTTGCCAGTACCGGCAGCATGGGCCATAAGCGCTCCGAATTTCTTCTGCCATGTTGTTGCCCCCAAGTGACATTGCCTCCTTCAAGCCCCCCAGACGAAACGCCCGCGCCGCGCCGCATGCAGCCGGTACCGGCCGGGTGGTGGAGCAGGGTCATGAGCTGGTTTGCCTTTGTGAACGGCCGCCGGCGCGACTACCGCTCCTCGATCGTTTCGTGGAACACGTTTGCGCTGGTCGGCTTTGCCGCCGTGATCGCCGTCAAGGGGCTGATCTTCTTTGCTGACGGGCGCTATCTCGAAGCCCTGCGTGGCGGCGCGTGGAGGGACAACCGTTTCTTCGAGACGATCACCTATCTCGGCCTTTCCGACTGGATCCTGATCGGCAGCGGCGCGGCTCTTCTGGCTCTCAGCCTGGTCGCGGCCAACCGTCTGGACCGGGCGCTGCACACGGTCTGGCAGCGGCTGGTGCTGAGCTTCTATTTCGTCTTCACCGCGGTCGCCTTGCCCGGGTTGATCGTCTCGGCGGTCAAATTCGCCATCGGGCGCGCCCGGCCGAAGGAAGTGGTCGGCGCCTTCCCGTGGGAATGGCATCCCTTCGCCGGCGGGTATGACTTCGCCAGTTTCCCCTCGGGCCATGCGACGACGGCAGGCGCCTTTTGCGTCGCGCTGGCATTCCTGTTTCCCCGCTACCGCTATCCGCTGCTGGTTGCCGGCCTTCTGGTGGCGGCAAGCCGCTGCGTGCTGGGGGTGCATTTTCCCTCTGACGTGCTGGCGGGCTTTTCTTCCGGCGCCGGCTTTGCCTGGATCTGGGCGCGGGCATTTGCCCGAAAAAGGCTGCTTTTCACCTTTAGCGATGGCGGCAGGCTGGCGCTTCGCGGCGAGGGCAGGGGACATCTTCACCGCTGGCCGGAACTCTTCGGACTTATAAGCAGGTCATGAGCATTCTGATTTTCGATTCCGGCATTGGCGGGCTCACCGTGCTGCGCGAGGCGCGGGTCCTGCTGGCCGATCGGCGCTTCATCTATGTCGCCGACGATGCGGCCTTTCCCTATGGCGACTGGGAGGAGGCGGAACTGCTGACCCACATGCTCGCCCTGTTCGGGCGGCTGATCGAGCGCTTTCATCCCGAGATCATCGTCATTGCCTGCAACACCGCCTCGACGCTGGCCATCGAGGCGCTGCGCGATACCTATCCCGACCAGACCTTCGTCGGCACGGTTCCCGCGATCAAGCCGGCCGCCGAGCGGACGCGTTCGGGACTGGTCTCCGTGCTGGCGACGCCGGGCACGGTGAAGCGGCAATATACCCGCGATCTGATCAGCCAGTGGGCGACCAGATGCGAGGTCAATCTCGTCGGCAGCACCGGGCTGGCGCGGCTTGCCGAAGCCTATATGCGCGGCGGCATGGTGGACGAAAAGGCGGTGCTGGCCGAGATCGCCCCCTGCTTCGTCGAGGAAGCGGGCGCCCGCACCGATATCGTGGTGCTTGCCTGCACGCACTATCCCTTCCTCGTCAACCGGATGCGCAAGATGGCGCCCTGGCCCGTCGACTGGATCGACACTTCGGAGGCGATCGCCCGCCGGGCAGCTTCGCTGATCGCCGCGGATGCGCCGTCACAGATGCGCGGCGAGGTCCTGCTCGACGATCTGGCGGTCTTCACCGCCGGCCGGCCCGGCCCGGTTACCGCCAAACTGCTGCGCGGCTTCGGCCTGACGATCGAAGACTAAATTACACATCGGTTGAAGTGTGGCCTTGCCAGCCGCCAAGGAGGCGCTAAGGTAGCGGTCATGAGCCCGCCTCCGGCCTTCTTCAACGAGATGGAAAACCCCGACGGTTCGACGCGCGAACCCTATCGCGCCTATTCGGACTGGTTTACGGGCGAGGACATGGCGCGGCTGAAGCGCAAATCGGCGGAAGCCGAGGCATTCTTCCGCCGCACCGGCATCACCTTCAACGTCTATGGCCAGCAGGAGGCGACCGAACGGCTGATCCCCTTCGACATCGTGCCGCGAATCATCTCGGCCGCCGAATGGCATCGCCTCGAAAGAGGCATCGAACAGCGCGTGCGGGCGATCAACGCCTTCCTGCACGATATCTATCACCGGCAGGAAATCCTGCGCGCCGGCCGTGTGCCGGTCAAGCTGATCGCCGGCAACGAGGCCTTTCTGCCCGAGATGATCGGGGTCAGCCCGCCGGGCGGCATCTACACCCACATCGTCGGCATCGATCTGGTGCGCACCGGGCCGCATGAATTCTTCGTGCTGGAGGACAATGCCCGCACCCCCTCGGGCGTTTCCTACATGCTCGAGAACCGGGAAACGATGATGCAGATGTTTCCCGAGCTCTTCACCCGCAACCGGGTGCGCGACGTGGCGCGCTATCCGCGCGATCTGGCCAATTCGCTGGCCGCCGCCGCGCCCGACAAATGCGACGGCAAGCCGGTCATCTGCGTGCTGACGCCGGGCATTTTCAACTCGGCCTATTTCGAGCATTCCTTCCTTGCCGACCAGATGGGCGTCGAACTGGTGGAGGGCCACGATCTGCGCGTCGTCGACGGGCGCATCGCCATGCGCACCACGCGCGGCTACAAGCCCGTCGATGTGATGTATCGCCGGGTCGACGACGATTTTCTCGATCCGCTGGTCTTCAACCCGCAATCCATGCTGGGCGTGCCGGGCATCATGGATGTCTACCGCTCGGGCGGCATCACCATCGCCAATGCGCCGGGAACCGGCATTGCCGACGACAAGGCGATCTATTCCTACATGCCGGAGATCGTCGAATTCTATACCGGCGAGAAGCCGCTGCTGCCCAATGTCGAGACCTGGCGCTGCTCGGAACCCGATGCGCTCAAATACGTGCTCGAAAATCTCGCGGACCTGGTGGTCAAGGAAGTGCACGGCTCCGGCGGCTACGGCATGCTGGTGGGACCGGCGGCAAGCCGCAAGGAGATCGCCGATTTCCGCCGGAAACTGGAGGCAAAACCTGGCAATTACATTGCCCAGCCGACGCTGGCGCTGTCGACCGCGCCCATTCTGACCGCCAAGGGACTGGCGCCGCGCCACCTCGATCTCAGGCCCTTCGTGCTCGTTTCGCCCAACAAGATCACCATCACGCCGGGCGGGCTTACCCGGGTCGCGCTCAAGAAGGGTTCGCTGGTGGTCAATTCGAGCCAGGGCGGCGGCACCAAGGATACCTGGGTGTTGGAAGGATGACGGGTGCTTCAGGGATGATCGGGGCAGAAAGAATACGGGGAGGGGCGTAGGGCGCATGCTCGGCAAGACCGCTGGCGGATTGTTCTGGATGTTCCGCTATCTGGAGCGCTGCGAATACGTCGCGCGGCTGGTGGAGGCGGGCCTGCGCCTGTCGCTCACCCGGCCCCATGCGGCAAGCGATGAATGGGCCTCGGTGATCGAAACCGCCTCGGCGCGGGAGGCCTATCTGGCGCGCAACGAGGCGTTCGGCCAGGCCGATGTGGTCGATTTCCTGTTGCGCGACGCCGATAACGGTTCGAGCGTGCTTTCCTGCCTTACCACCTCGCGGACCAATGCGCGGCTGGTGCGCACGGCGCTGACGCGCGAAGTGTGGGAAGCGACCAATGAATGCTGGATGACGGTCACGGGCCTGTTGAAGCATCGCATCGCCGAACGCGAACTGCCGGGCGCGCTCAACACGATCCGCCGCCAGGTGCAACTCGTCAAAGGCGCGCTGCACGGCACCATGCTGCGCAACGACATCTACAATTTCGCCCGGATCGGCACCTTTGTCGAACGGGCCGACAACACGGCGCGCATTCTCGACGTCAAATACTATGTGCTGCTGCCCTCGACCCTTCCGGTCGGGTCGGCCTATGACAATGTGCAATGGGAGAATATCCTGCGGTCGGTTTCCGCCCACCGCTCGTTCCGGCACATCCATGGCAACGAGACCAGCGCGGCGGCGATCGCCAACTTCCTGATCCTCGATGGCCGCATGCCGCGCTCGCTCGCCTTCTGCTACGGCAAGATCAACGAGAATCTCGGCTCTCTGGAAACCGAATACGGCGAACGCCACCCCTGTCACCAACAGGCCAGCGACACGCTCGCCAAGCTCAGGGGGCAGGACATCAACGCTGTCTTCGAGCGCGGCCTGCATGAGTATATCGGCGAGTTCATCCAGCAGAACAATGCGCTCGGCTTCCGCATCGAGGCCGATTACCGGATCAACGAATAGGCGCGGCGATGTTGCTCAAGGTTACCCATGATACGCATTACAGCCATGCTTCGCCGGTAAGCCACGGGCTGATGGAATTGCGCCTGCTGCCGCAGGAAAACGCCATGCTGCGGATTGTCGACTGGACCGTGCGGCTCGAGGGCGCCAGGGAGGAATTGCGGTTTTTCGACCAGCACGGCAACGGGGTTATTCTGGCGAGCTATGCCAGGACGCAGCAGGACATCACCGTCCATTGCAGCGGCACGGTGGAAACGGCCGACACGGCGGGCGTCTTCGGCGACCATCGCATGGCAGCCCCCCTGTGGTATTTCAAGCGCCAGACGACCCTTACCCGGCCGGGCGCTGGCCTCAGGGCACTGGTCAAGCGGCTTGAGGATGCCGGCGGGAGCAATGTCGACCGGTTTCACGCACTTTCCCGGCTGATCGCCGGCGAGGTTTCCTATGAAACCGGTGTCACCGCCGCCGAAACGACGGCGGAGGAGGCGCTTTCCCTCGGCAAGGGGGTGTGCCAGGACCATGCCCATATCATGATTTCGGTGGCGCGGCTGATGGGATTTCCGGCGCGCTATGTTTCCGGCTATCTGATGATGAACGACCGCATCGAGCAGGAGGCGAGCCACGCCTGGGCGGAAGTGCATATCGACGGCCTCGGCTGGGTCGGCTTCGACGTTTCGAACGGCATTTCGCCCGATGAACGCTATGTTCGCGTGGCGACCGGGCTCGACTACAGCGAGGCGGCGCCGGTGCGCGGCCTGCATCGCGGCCCCGCCGGAAATCCCGCCGGAAACCCTGCCGGCGCAAGCGACAAGTTGCTTGTGAACATCGCCGTCCAGCAGTAGTGTCCCGGCCCTAAAGGGGAATCTCTCGATAACCGAGCTTGTTCAGGGGTTATGGGGCCGGAATTCATGACGTATTGCGTCGGTCTGCAACTCAATCACGGTATTGTTTTCATGTCCGATACCCGCACCAATGCGGGCGTCGACAACATTTCCGTGTTCAAGAAGATGTTCACCTGGGAAAAGCCCGGCGAACGCGTGCTGACGCTGATGACGGCCGGCAATCTGGCGACGACGCAATCCGTGGTGAGCCTGCTCGACGAGCGCTCGAAAGTGCCGGAAGAGCGCAATCCGTCGATCCTCGAAGTGCCGAGCATGTTTCAGGTGGCGACGCTGGTCGGCCGCACCCTGCGCGAGGCGATCATGAGCGCGACGGAGACCGGCCAGACGGCGGAAGCCAATTTCTCGGCCTCGATCATCATTGGAGGCCAGATCAGGGGCGGCGCACCGCGGCTGTTTCTGGTCTATCCCGAGGGCAATTTCGTCGAAGCCTCGCAGGACACGCCGTTTTTCCAGAGCGGCGAGACCAAATACGGCCGGCCGATCCTGGTGCGCGCCTATGATCCCGATATGAGCTTTTCGGAGGCGATCAAGCTGCTGATGGTATCCTTCGATTCGACCATCAAGGCCAATCTCTCCGTCGGTCTGCCGCTCGACGTCCAGATCTATGAGAAGGACAGCCTGAAGCGCGGCATGGAAAAGCGCATCGAAGCCGAAGACCCCTATTTTCAACTGGTCTCCAAGGGCTGGGGAGAGGCGCTCAAATCGGCGTTTTCCTCGATACCCGACCCGGAACTGTAGGATCGCGGGCGCTGCGCAACGGTTGACAAACGGACCCTGCTGGCCTATTGCCGCGCCTGATCCGGGCATTTTGCCCGGTTCTTTTTTGACGTATCCCGTGAAACGATCTGCAATACGTGCGCGGATGTTTCTGTCAGCCGGTGAAAACGACCGGCAGAGGAGGGTGCGTTTCCTTCCGGTGTTACTTCAGGTAATGCCGATAACGCATTGAAAGGAAATGCAATGAGCAAGCGTATTTCTTCGAAGTACAAAATCGATCGCCGCATGGGCGAAAACATCTGGGGCCGTCCGAAGTCCCCGGTCAACCGCCGCGAATTCGGTCCCGGCCAGCATGGCCAGCGCCGCAAGGGCAAATTGTCCGACTTCGGCATCCAGCTGCGCGCCAAGCAGAAGCTGAAAGGCTACTACGGCAACATCACCGAAAAACAGTTCCGCCGCATCTATGCCGAAGCCGCCCGTCTGCGCGGCGATACCGGCGAGAAGCTGATCGGCCTCCTGGAAAGCCGCCTCGATGCGATCGTCTTCCGCGCCAAGTTCGTGCCGACCGTCTTTGCCGCCCGCCAGTTCGTCAACCATGGCCATGTCAAGGTCAACGGTCAGCGCGTCAACATCGCTTCCTACCGCTGCAAATCCGGCGATGTGATCGAGGTGCGCGAAAAGTCGCGCCAGATGGCAATGGTTCTGGAAGCAAGCCAGCTCGCCGAGCGCGACGTGCCGGACTATCTCGAAGTCGATCACGGCAAGATGGCGGCCAAATATGTCCGCGTGCCGGAACTGGCCGACGTTCCCTATGCGGTGCATATGGAACCGAACCTGGTGGTCGAGTTCTATTCGCGCTAATCGCGCCGAAAACAGCTTTTCACGAACGCCCGGTCCATGCCGGGCGTTTTCTTTTACGCCATCCTGGGATAGAGCGGTGCCATGAACGAGCAGATCGTCCCGCATGACATGCCCCCTGGCGACGCGGTCCATCCGCTGTTTGCCGATGCGCCGTCGTCGGTCGAATTCAGGAAATTGCGCAAGCGGCTGGTGCGCCAGGCGCGCGAGGCGATCGAGACCTTCAACATGGTCGAACGCGCGCCGACGGGAACGGGAAAGCGGCCGCGCTGGCTCATTGGCCTTTCCGGCGGCAAGGACAGCTACGGCCTGCTCGCCATCCTGATCGATCTGCAATGGCGCGGACTGCTCGACGTCGATCTTCTCGCCTGCAATCTCGACCAGGGCCAGCCGAACTTTCCCAAGCACATCCTGCCCGACTATCTGGCGCGGATCGGCGTGGCCCACCGCATCGAATATCAGGACACCTATTCGATCGTCACCGACAAGGTGCCGGAGGGCAATACCTATTGCTCTTTGTGTTCACGGTTGCGCCGGGGCAATCTCTATCGCATCGCGCGGGAGGAGGGGTGCGACGCCCTGGTGCTCGGCCACCACCGCGAAGACGTGCTCGAAACCTTCTTCATGAACCTGTTCCATGGCGGTCGGCTTGCCGCCATGCCGGCGAAGCTGATCAATGACGAGGGCGAGACGCTGGTGCTGCGCCCGCTCGCCTTCGCCGCCGAGGCCGATCTCGCCGCCTTTGCCCGCCACATGGCGTTTCCGATCATTCCCTGCGATCTGTGCGGCAGCCAGGACGGCCTCCAGCGCAATGCCATGAAGGCGATGCTCAACGACATGGAGAAGCGGATGCCCGGCCGCAAGGACACGATGATCCGCGCGCTCACCAATGTGCGGCCATCGCATCTGCTCGATGCCGGACTGTTCGATTTCACGACGCTGGGCGCTCCATCCGGTCAAACCGCTTCCATCCCGGTGTGAAAGGCTTTAGGGTCGCCCTCTCACCGGACTCTGGGAGGAGCCGTGAGCGCTGACGCTCGCAGAATACCGATTGGCGCGGAGAGGCCCGGCCCTGGGAGGGATCTGACCGAAAACGCTTTTCCTTGATGCGCGCGGTGCGGAGGAGAACGCCTTGTCGCGCAAAACAGGTTCCGGCTTTGCTGGTGCTGCAGGCAAGGTGAAGTCGGCAATGGCGATTTCAACCGTAGGGCGAGCCTTGAATTTTCGGGCGGTTGATGCTGTTCTACGGGCAAGACAGGGCGACCGGGATCGGATGTCGTCGAGGAAAATGGAACTGGGGAAGAGGCATTTATGGCAGATATCAGAGGGGCCGCCGTTCGGTTCGAGAAGGTTCAGAAAAGTTACGATGGCGAAAATCTCGTCGTAAAGGATCTCAACCTCGACATCGCACCCGGTGAATTCCTGACCATGCTGGGGCCGTCCGGTTCCGGCAAGACGACCTGCCTGATGATGCTGGCCGGGTTTGAACCGGCGACCCATGGCGAGATTTTTCTCAACGACAAACCGATCAACAATGTGCCGCCCTACAAGCGCGGCATCGGCATGGTGTTCCAGAACTATGCGCTGTTTCCCCATATGAGCGTGGCGGAAAACCTCGCCTTCCCGCTGCAGATCCGCAAGATGAACAAGACCGATCAGCAGGCCAAGGTGAAGCGGGCGCTGGAAATGGTCGAACTCGGCGCTTTCGGAAACCGTCGACCGGCACAATTGTCCGGTGGCCAGCAGCAGCGTGTCGCCGTCGCCCGCGCGCTGGTCTTCGACCCGGAACTGGTGCTGATGGACGAGCCGCTCGGCGCGCTCGACAAGCAGTTGCGCGAGCAGATGCAGTACGAGATCAAGCACATCCACGAAAATCTCGGCGTCAGCGTGGTCTATGTGACCCACGACCAGACCGAGGCGCTGACCATGTCGGACCGGGTGGCGGTGTTCGAGGACGGCGTCATCCAGCAATTGTCGCCGCCCGACGTGCTCTATGAAAGCCCGAAGAATTCCTTCGTCGCCCAGTTCATCGGCGAGAACAACAAGCTGCACGGCAAGGTGACCAAGATCGCCAAGGGCGTCTGCGAGGTCACGCTCGACGATGGCACGAAGCTGAAGGCCGAGCCGGTCAATGTTTCGGCCGTCGGCGACCCCACAACGATTTCGCTGCGGCCCGAGCGCGTCGAGTTCGACAATCCGGACAAGCTCGACAACACGGTCAAGGGCAAGATCCTCGAGATCCTCTATCTCGGCGATCACCTGAGGGTCGTGATGTCGGTGGCCGGCAATCCGGAATTCATCGTCAAGGTGCGCAACCGCGGCATCAAGCGGCCGCTGGAAGAGGGCAAGACCTACAGCATCGGCTGGTCCGCCGAGGACTGCAAGGCCCTCGATTTTTCCGGCTGAGGCCGGGAATCGTCAACAAATTGCGCCGCGAGGCGTAATGCAATGGCCGGCTTGTATTGCCCGGTCTGTAACCCAAAGGGAGAGAATTACATGAAACTCAAGACAATCCTGATGTCGACCGCTGCCGCCGGCCTGATGCTTGGCGGTACCAGCGTTGCGGTCAATTCGGCGAGCCACGGAATGGCGCCGTGCGAAGGTTGCACGGACAGCCTGACCGTCGTCTCCTGGGGCGGCGCCTATCAGAACTCGCAGGTGAAAGCCTATTCCGAACCCTATGCCGAAGCCACCGGTGTGAAATTCGTCTGGGACGAATCCTCGAACGAGGCCGTCGCCAAGCTGCGTGCCATGAATGAGGCGGGCAACGTCACCTGGGACCTCGTCGACGTGGTCGCCTCCGACGCCATCCGCCTTTGCGACGAGGGCCTGGCAATGGAGATCGATGCCGACAACGATCTGGCCGACGCGCCGGACGGCACCAAGGCTTCGGAAGACTTCGGCGACCTGATGGTTTCGGGCTGCTTCGTTCCGCAGATCGTCTATTCGACCACGTTCGGCTATCGCACCGATGTGGCCGACTGGGGCGGCAAGAAGCCGGAGAGCATTTGCGACGTGTTCGACCTGGAAAACTTCCCGGGCAAGCGTTCGCTGGAAAAGCGCCCGATCAACAACATGGAATGGGCCCTGATCTGCGACGGCGTCGCCAAGGATGAGGTCTATGACGTTCTCGCCACGCCGGAAGGCGTCCAGAAGGCGCTCGACAAGCTGGGCACCATCAAGGACAGCGTCGTGTGGTGGTCCGCCGGCGCGGAAACGCCGCAGCTTCTGGCCGACGGTGAAGTGGTGATGGGTTCGACCTATAACGGCCGCCTGTTCTCGGTGATCGAGGAGCAGAAGCAGCCGGTCGCCATGCTCTGGGATGCCCAGGTGTTCGACCTCGACGGCTGGATCGTTCCTGCCGGCCTGCCGGCCGATCGCCTGGCCCGCGTCAAGCACTTCCTGAAATACGCGACCGACACCCAGCGCCTCGCCGATCAGGCGAAGTACATCTCCTACGGTCCGGCACGCAAGTCGTCCGCGCCGCTGGTGGGCAAGCATGCGGAACTCGGCATCGACATGGCACCGCACATGCCGACGGACCCGAACAATGCGAAAAACACCTTCCTCTACAATTACGAGTGGTGGGCTGACAACCGCGACGACCTGGACGCCAAGTTCCAGGCCTGGCTGGCTCAGTAAGCATTGAACGACCTGGATCCGGGGCGCCTGACGCGCTCCGGGTCTTTTCTCCGGGGACAAGTCCGCCGGAGGGCAGAGCCGCCGGAGGAGAGGGCGGCAAACGAAAGATGGAGGGGATATGGCAGACGCTGCGGTTTCGGGAACCAAGACCGTGCTGACCACGCATGACGGCAAGCCCTTGAAGGTGAGCCTGGCCAAGGCCTTGCGCCGGGAAAAACTGCGGGCGCTGATGCTGATCGCACCGCTCCTCCTGTTCATCCTTCTTTCCTTCATCATGCCGATCGCGGACATGCTGTTCCGGTCGGTGGAAAACGGCATCGTTGCCGAAACGCTGCCGAAGACGGTGGTGGCCCTCAAGAACTGGGATCCGGCTTCCGGCGAAGCGCCGGGAGAAGATGTCTTCGCCGCCCTTCATGACGACATGAAGGTGGCGGTGGCCGAGAAGACCCATACCAGGCTCGGCAGCCGGCTGAATTACGACCAGCCGGGCATTTCCAGCCTGTTCCGCAAATCGGGCCGCCGTATCGGCCGGATGAAGGAGGGCGATTACAAGCAGCAGTTCCTCGATATCGACGATGGCTGGGGCAGTGTCGAAAACTGGACGACCATCAAGCGCCTGTCGCCGACGATCACGGACAGTTATTTCCTGGCCTCGGTGGACGCCGAGCGCGGGGCCGACGGCATCGAACGCAAGCCCGAAAACGAACGCATCTACATCCTGCTGTTCGTGCGGACGATCCTTCTCAGCATGGCCATCACGGTTTCCTGCATCCTGCTCGGCTATCCGATCGCCTATTTGCTGGCCAACCTGCCGGTGAGAACCTCCAACCTGCTGATGATCCTGGTCCTGCTGCCGTTCTGGACCTCGCTGCTGGTGCGCACCTCCGCCTGGAAGGTGTTGTTGCAGCAGCAGGGCGTCATCAACGACGTGCTGGTGTGGATCGGGCTGATCGACGACGCGGGACGGCTCGTCATGATCAACAACATGACCGGCACGATCATCGCCATGACGCATATCCTGCTGCCGTTCATGATCCTGCCGCTGTTCTCGGTGATGAAGACGATTTCGCCCTCCTATGTGCGGGCGGCGAAATCCATGGGGGCGACCGACTGGACGACCTTCTGGAGGATCTATTTCCCCAATACGGTTCCGGGCATCGGGGCGGGCTCGATCCTCGTCTTCATCCTGGCCATCGGCTACTACATCACGCCCGAACTGGTGGGCGGCACGTCGGGCGTCTTCATCTCCAACCGGATCGCCTATCACATATCCTCATCGCTCAACTGGGGGCTCGCGGCCGCGCTGGGAACCATCCTGCTCGTGCTCGTGCTGGCGCTCTACTGGGTCTATGACCGCATCGTCGGCATCGACAACGTCAAACTGGGGTAAGCGCCATGTCAGCAGCCATTTCAACCTTCCGCCCCAGCCTGACCGGCTTCACGGTGCCCATGATCGCGGGGCTTGGCGCCATCTTCGGCTTTCTGTGGGGACTTTCCATGGGCAATGGCCTTGTCGGCCTGATTGCCGGCGGCGCGCTTGCGGCGGTCATCGCCTATGTGCTGGCAAGCTCGATGGAAAATCGCGGTCTCGGCGTTCTGGCGGCCTCCGTGCTGATCGGCGTGATCGGCCTGTTTCTCGGTGGTGCGGGCGGCGCGGTAGCCGGGGCGGCGATGGGCGCGATTACCGGTAACGCCACCTATTGGCTTTCGACCGGGCGCTATCGCGCGGTGCTGCCGCCTTATGCCAGCAGCAAGCAGGTGCTGTGGCACCATTTCTTCCGCATCGGGATTTGCGGCGCCATCTTCTTCTTCCTGATCGTGCCGATCCTCATCATCATTCCGCTGTCGTTCAATGCGGAGAATTTCTTCACCTTCACCAAGGCCATGCTGGCCTTGCAGCCGGAAGGTTATTCTACCAAGCATTACAGCGACTTCCTGACCAATCCCGACTGGCAGCAGGCGCTGCGCAATTCGTTCATGATCGCGCCTGCCGCGACCCTGCTGGCAACCGCCTTCGGCACGCTGGCGGCCATCGGCCTGTCGCAATCGCATGTGCCGTTTCGCCGCGCGATCATGGTGGTGCTGATCTCGCCGATGATCGTGCCGCTGATCATCTCGGCGGCGGGCATGTATTTCTTCTATTCGCGCATCGGCCTTCAGGGCACCTATTGGGGCGTGGTGCTGGCCCATGCGGCCCTCGGCACGCCCTTCGTCATCATCACGGTGACGGCGACGCTGGTCGGTTTCGACCGTTCGCTGACGCGGGCCGCCGCCAATATGGGCGCCAATCCGGTGACCACCTTCTTCAAGGTGCAGATGCCGCTGATCGTGCCGGGCGTGGTTTCGGGCGCGCTGTTTGCCTTCATCACCTCCTTCGACGAGGTGGTGGTGGTGCTGTTCCTGGGGTCGGCGGCGCAGAAGACGCTGCCCTGGCAGATGTTCACCGGCCTGCGCGAGCAGATTTCGCCGACCATCCTTGCCGTCGCGACCATCATGGTGGCGATCTCGATCGCGCTCCTGTCGGTGCTTGAATATCTGCGCCGGCGCTCCGAACGGCTGCGCGGGCTGACGCCGGGATAAGCGAATAGGGGGAGCGAGTAGGGATAAGCGAATAGGGAGTAGGGCCGGGATGGCTCTTTTCCGATTGACGACTTCTATGGGAGTATGGCGATCCATACTCGCTACTCGCTACTCGCTACTCGCTACTCGCTACTCCGCTTGCGACACGAAATGTCCCCTATTGTCGCAGCAAATCGCGAGAATGCGGATAGGTTCTCCGCCATCTCGGCCAACGTAGCCCGCAATCGTGCCGGCTGCCATCAGGCCATACTCGAGATACTCCCATGAATGCGAGCCTTACACCGGGCGCGGCCGACCGCGTCAGCGACATGCTTCATATCGTCAAATGGCACAATGGCGAAAAGGAATGGTCGCCCTTCAGTGCCGAGGAAATGGACCGGCGCCAGAACGCGCTGCGCGCATGGATGGCGCAGAACGGCGTCGATGCCGCGCTGTTCACCTCCTATCACGGCATCTGCTACTATTCCGGCTTCCTGTATTGCTATTTCGGCCGCAAATACGGCTTCCTGATCGACCAGGACAAGGCGACGACGATTTCCGCCGGCATCGATGGCGGCCAGCCCTGGCGGCGCAGCCATGGTGACAACATCACCTATTCCGACTGGCGGCGGGACAATTTCTATGCCGCCATCGCCTCGCTGCTGAAGCCCGGCGTGAAGCGCATCGGGATCGAGTTCGACCATGTATCGCTCGATTTCCGCCGCCTGCTGGGTGAAGCCTTTCGCGATGTGGAATTTGTCGACGTGGCGCAGCCTTCCATGTGGATGCGCGCCATCAAGTCGGAAGAAGAGCACAAGCTCATCCGCGAGGGAACCCGCATCTGCAATGTCGGCGCGCGCGCCTGCATGGAAGCGGTGCATGAGGGGGTGCCGGAATACGAGGTCGCCATCGCCTCGACCAATGCGATG
>JAGRLT010000079.1 GCA_020441665.1 Nitratireductor sp. | reverse complement strand
GCCACCATGTGGGGCGGCTCGATCACCTTCCGCACCCCGATGGTCTGGGCGATCGGCTTCATCTTCCTGTTCACGGTCGGCGGGGTTACCGGCGTGCAGCTTGCCAATGCCGGCCTCGACCGCTCCTTCCACGACACCTATTTCGTGGTCGCCCACTTCCACTACGTGCTGTCGCTCGGCGCCGTCTTCGCCATGTTCGCCGCCTGGTACTACTGGTTCCCGAAGATGACCGGCTACATGTACAATTCGGTGATCGCCAAGACCCATTTCTGGGTCACCTTCATCGGCGTCAACCTGATCTTCTTCCCGCAGCACTTCCTGGGGCTTGCCGGCATGCCGCGCCGCTATGTCGACTATCCCGACGCCTTTGCCGGCTGGAACGCGGTCTCCTCCTGGGGGTCGTACATCTCCGCCTTCGGCGTGCTGGTCTTCCTGGTCGGCATTGTGGAAGCCTTCTCCAAGAAGCGGGTGGCGGGCGACAATCCGTGGGGCGAGGGCGCCACGACGCTGGAATGGCAGCTGCCGTCTCCGCCGCCCTATCACCAGTGGGAAACCCTGCCGAAGATCAAGTAACGGCATGGGGCAGGAATTGCCGCCGGGGTTCGCCCCGGCGGTTTGCGGTTTATCCTGAGGCAGAAGACAAAGCTCGCAATGGCAGAAATGACCGGACATAGCGCGACGGGGCGCGTCACGAAGGGCGAGGCGGCGGTGTCGACCGCCCTGCCGTCCGACTATTTCGAGCTGCTGAAGCCGCGCGTCATGACGCTGGTGGTCTTTACCGCCATTGCCGGCC
This sequence comes from Nitratireductor sp., assembly GCA_020441665.1. GTDB lineage: Bacteria > Pseudomonadota > Alphaproteobacteria > Rhizobiales > Rhizobiaceae > Salaquimonas. The sequence continues at coordinate 34,873 of JAGRLT010000079.1, read as the reverse complement.
TCGTCATCGCTCCAGGCCATCTGCACCCCGTTCTGGCGCTGATCGCGATCCTCTGCATCGCCGTCGGCGCCGGCGCCTCGGGCGCGCTCAACATGTGGTATGACGCCGATATCGACGCCGTCATGACGCGGACCCGCTCGCGGCCGATCCCGAGCGGCCGCGTCACCCGCGACGAGGCGCTGGCCTTCGGCCTCACGCTCGCCTTTTTCGCGGTCTTCGTGCTCGGCTTCCTGGTCAACTGGCTTTCCGCCGGCCTGCTTGCCTTCACCATCTTCTTCTACGCCGTCATCTATTCCATGTGGCTCAAGCGCTCGACGCCGCAGAACATCGTCATCGGCGGTGCCGCCGGCGCCTTTCCGCCGATGATCGGCTGGGCGGCGGTGACCGGCACGGTCACCCTTGAAAGCCTCGTTCTCTTCGCCATCATCTTCATCTGGACCCCGCCGCACTTCTGGGCGCTGGCGCTGTTCAAGTCCGGCGACTATGAGAAGGTCGGCGTGCCGATGATGCCCAATGTCGCCGGCAACCGCTCGACCCAGAACCAGATTCTGGCCTATTCGCTGGTGCTGGCGCCGGTTGGCGTGCTGCCCTGGCTGATGGGCTTTGCCGGCACCGCCTATGGCGTGGTGTCGATTGCCGCCGGCCTGGGCTTTGTCTGGCTCGCGCTGCGCTGCTGGCAGATGCCTTCTGACGACAAGGCCATGCTGCCGGCGAAGAAACTGTTCGCCTATTCGATCCTCTACCTGTTTGTTCTGTTCGGCGCGCTGATCCTCGAAGCCGCCCTGCCGGGCCTTGCCGCGCTCGTCATGGGAGTTGCCTCGTGAGCGCGGAAACCGGACCGAGCGAAGCCGAACTGGAGGAGCGCCGCCGCAAGGCGCAGCGCGCGCGCAGCGTGGCGATCGGCCTGGCGCTCGCCGCCTTCGTCATCATTCTGTATGTCGCCACCTGGGCCAAGCTCGGCGCCGGTGTGCTGATGCGCGACCTGTGAGGCGGCGATGGTAGACGGCACCGCTTCACCGAACGGCAAGCGCGGCCCAGGCAATGGCGGCATCGCCGCGCTGTGTGTTGCCGCCGTCATCGGCATGGTCGGCATGGCCTATGCGGCGGTTCCGCTCTACAATCTTTTCTGCCGTGCCACCGGCTATGGCGGCACGACGCAGCTTGCCGTCAATTCCGAGGGCGTACGCGTCATCGACCGTGACATCAAGATCCATTTCGATGCCAATGTCGCCAAGGGATTTGGCTGGGAATTCGCGCCGGTCAAGCGCGAGGTGACGCTCAAGATGGGCGAGACCGCTCAGATCGCCTACCACGCCCGCAACCTGACCGACAGACCGCTTACCGGCACGGCGGCCTTCAACGTGACGCCGCAATCCGCCGGCGCCTATTTCAACAAGATCGAGTGTTTCTGCTTCACCGAGACGACGCTCCAGCCTGGCGAGGAACTCATCCTGCCGGTGGTCTTCTTCGTCGATCCCGACATGGCCGACGAGGCCGAAACCAGGAACATCCACACCATCACCCTTTCCTACACCTTCTTCGAAAAGGAACCCGCCGAAAAGCCGGTTGCGGCACTTGGCGGCGATCCCAAGCCGGAAGACGGTGTGAAAACTGAAAACAAGCTTTGAATTCAAATGTGTCTGCGTTAGGAACGCGGTAACTGACGGGAGCTGAACATGGCTGACACACACAAGGTCAATCACGACTATCACATCATCGATCCGAGCCCCTGGCCGCTGATCGGCGCCATCGGCGCGTTGCTGACCGCCGTTGGCGGCGTCGCCTTCATGCGCTGGCACAATGACAGCCCGTTCGATGTCGGCGGCGCCGACATTGCCAATCCCTGGCTGCTTCCCATCGGTCTCACCTTCGTCATCTACACCATGTTCGCCTGGTGGAGCGACACGGTGAAGGAGAGCCATCAGGGCCATCACACCCGCGTCGTGTCGATGCATCTGCGCTATGGCATGATCCTGTTCATCGCTTCGGAAGTGATGTTCTTCGTCGCCTGGTTCTGGGCCTTCTTCGATGCCAGCCTGTTTCCCAACGAGGTCCATCAGGTCGCCCGCGCCGAATTCACCGGCGGTCACTGGCCGCCCCAGGGCATCGAGGTTCTCGACCCGCTGCACCTGCCGCTGTTCAACACCATCATCCTGCTGCTTTCCGGCACCACGGTCACCTGGGCGCACCATTCGCTGATCCATGGCGAGCGCGGCATGCTCAAGCTCATGCTGGCGCTCACCATCGCGCTCGGCATCCTGTTCTCCTTCGTTCAGGGCTATGAATACGCCCATGCGCCGTTCGACTTCAAAAACTCGATCTACGGCGCGACCTTCTTCATGGCGACCGGCTTCCACGGCTTCCACGTCCTCGTCGGCACGATCTTCCTGATCATCTGCCTGTTGCGCGCCATGGCCGGACACTTCTCCCCGCAGCAGCATTTCGGCTTCGAGGCCGCCGCCTGGTACTGGCACTTCGTCGACGTGGTCTGGCTGTTCCTGTTCTTCGCCGTCTATGTCTGGGGTTCGTGGGGGGCGGCGATCGCCCACTGACGAGAAAGGGGACGGTTTACTCAATTCAGCCTGCCTGCGGCTTTCTGCCGAAGACGATGGCGGGTCGAATTGGGTAAACTGTCCCCGGCTTTGTTGGCGGGCGGTCCGTTGCAAGACAGGCCGCCCGTTTTCTTGGAACCGCACAATGGCAAAGCGCAGCAGCAAACAGGAAGACAGGGCGCTCTATCCCGAGCAGTCGGTCATGGCCACCGGTCTTGCCGGCCGTTGTCCGCGCTGCGGCGAGGGGCGGCTCTATCAGTCGCTCTTAAAGCCGGTGACCCGCTGCGGCGTCTGCGGTCTCGACATGTCCTTTGCCGAGGAGGGCGACGGCCCGGCCGTGCTGGTCATCCTGCTTCTGGGCGGCGTCGTCGCCGGTCTGGCGCTTGCCTTCGAAAACCTGTTTTCGCCGCCGATCTGGCTGCACGTCCTGCTCTGGGTCCCGGTCACGCTGATCCTTTCCATATGGTCGCTGCGCGCCATGAAGGGCATCATGATCGCCTCGCAATACAGGACAAAAGCGGCCGAGGGACAGATCGACCGGACCGATGGCTGAACGCCGGCGATCCATGCTGCGCTCCACCGGCTTCATCGTCGCCGCCATGGCCATCGGCATCGCCGTCCTGTCGGCGCTGGGCGTCTGGCAGCTCCACCGGCTCGCGTGGAAGGAAGCGCTGATCGCCCGGATCGAAAGCCGCATCGAGCAGCCACCCGGCACGATCGGCGATCTTTCCCGCCTGTGGCGCGAAACCGGCGATGTCGCCTATGTGCCGACCCGAGTGACCGGCACCTTCCTCCATGACGGCGAAATGCTGTTCTACACCACCTATAAGGGCGCCGTCGGCTGGGACGTGCTGACCCCCATGCGCCTTGCCGACGGCACCATCCTCATCGTCGACCGCGGCTTCGTGCCGATCGACCGGGCCGATCCCGCGACCCGTGGCGAGGGGCGGCCTGACGGCATGGTCGAGATTGCCGGCCTTGCCAGAAACCCGGTCAACGAGAAGCCGAACCGCTTCATGCCCGACAACGATCCCGGCAAGCGGCAATTCTACTGGAAGGACATCGCGGCGCTTTCCCGCCTCGCGGCAGCCTCCGCGAAACCGGCCGATGCAGGCGGTGAGTCGCCGGTCCTGCCCTTTCTGCTCGACCAGTCGGCGCCGGAAAATCCCGGCGGCCTGCCGCGTGTCGGCACCACGATCATCGCCTTCCCCAACAATCACCTGCAATATGCGCTCACCTGGTTCGGGCTCGCCCTGGCGCTGCTTGGCGTCGGCTCCTATTTCCTGTACGCACGGCGCCAGATGGCGGACAGGGCGGCAAGGGAAAACGGCTGAACGATGCGTGGCACCATGGCAGATAGGACGGAACCGGCGACGCAGCCGCTGACCCTGCGGCTGTGCGGCCCGCGCGGCTTCTGCGCCGGGGTCGATCGCGCCATCCAGATGGTCGTGCTGGCGCTGAAGAAATACGGCGCGCCGGTCTATGTCCGCCACGAAATCGTGCACAACCGGTATGTGGTCGAGGGGCTGGAAGCCAAGGGCGCGGTCTTCGTCAAGGAACTCGACCAGATCCCGCCGACCGGCCAGCCGGTGATCTTTTCGGCCCATGGCGTTCCCCGATCCGTGCCGGCGGATGCTTCCGCCCGCAATCTCTTCTATCTCGATGCCACCTGTCCGCTGGTCTCCAAGGTGCACAAGCAGGCGCTCAGGCACCTCAAGCATGGCCGCCATGTGCTGCTGATCGGCCATGCCGGCCATCCCGAGGTGATCGGCACGATGGGACAGGTCACCGACGGCGACATGTCGCTGATCGAATCCGTCGAGCAGGCGGCAAACTACGTCCCCGCCGATCCCGAAATGCTCGGCTATGTCACCCAGACGACGCTCTCGGTGGACGACACGGCGGCGATCCTCGAAAAACTGCGCGAGCGCTTTCCCGCCCTTGCCGATCCGGCCGCCGAATCGATCTGTTATGCCACCACCAACCGCCAGGAAGTGGTGAAGCTCGCCGCACGGGATGCCGATCATTTCCTGATCGTCGGCGCGCCCAATTCATCGAACTCGATGCGGCTCGTCGAGGTTGCCAAGCGGGCAGGCGCCAGGCGCGCCAAGCTGGTCCAGGGCGTTCAGGACATCCCGTGGGACGAGTTGGCGCAGGCCCGCATCGTCGGCCTTTCCGCCGGCGCTTCCGCTCCAGAGATTCTCGTCAATGCCATTATCGAAGCCTTCAGGCAGAAGCGCCCCACCACGGTGGAACTTGCCGAGACGGTGCGCGAGGACGAGGAATTTCCCGTCGCCCGCGACCTGCGCGACATCGATCTGTCGGCCGGCGACATGGCGTTCGTGAACGGAGAGTAGCGGTGGCCGTCTATACCGAAGTCACCGACGAACAGATCACGGCGCATCTTGCCCGCTACGACATCGGCGAACTGCATGCGCTCAAGGGTATTGCCGGCGGCGTGGAGAATTCCAACTACCTGCTGACCACCGATGCCGGAACCTACATCCTGACGCTCTACGAAAAACGCGTCGATCCCGCCGACCTGCCATTCTTCATCGGCCTGATGGAGCATCTGTCCCGTCACGGCATCAACTGCCCGCTGCCGATCCCCATGCGCGACGGCGCAACCCTGGGAACGCTTGCCGGCCGGCCGGCGGCGATCATCAGCTTTCTCGACGGCTTCGAGGTCAGGCGGCCGCAGCCCGACCATTGCAGCCAGGTCGGCGAGGCGCTGGCCAGGATGCATCTGGCCGGCGAGGGGTTCGCCCTGACCCGCCGCAACGGTCTGACCTTGGAGGATTGGCGGCCGCTGTTCGAAAGGTCGAAAGCGCGCGCCGATACGGTGCAGCCGGGCCTTGCAGCGATGATCGAGGCAGAGCTCGACTATCTGGAGAAGAACTGGACCCGCGATCTGCCCTCGGGCGTCATTCATGCCGATCTGTTCACCGACAATGTGTTCTTCCTCAAGGGCGAGCTTTCGGGCCTGATCGACTTCTATTTCGCCTGCAACGATCTTCTCGCCTACGATCTTGCGACCTGCATCAATGCCTGGTGTTTCGAGACCAACCATCACTTCAACACCACCAAGGCGCGGGCGCTGACCCGCGGCTATGCCGGCGCCCGTCCGCTGGAGAAAGGCGAGCTCGATGCCCTGCCCATGCTCTGCCGGGGTTCGGCGCTGCGCTTCCTGCTGACGCGGCTCTATGACTGGCTCAACGTGCCGCCCGGCGCGCTGGTGACGCCCAAGAACCCGGCCGAATACATCGCCAAGCTCAAATTCCATCAGGGCATCGCCCGGTCCTCGCTTTACGGGCTGGAGGCGTAGTGGCCGGCCAAGTCGATATCTGGACGGATGGTGCCTGTTCGGGCAATCCCGGCCCCGGCGGCTGGGGGGTCCTGCTGCGCTATGGCGACCGGGAAAAGGAACTCCATGGCGGCGCGGCGCAAACCACCAACAACCGCATGGAACTGACCGCCGCGATCGAGGCTCTGGAAGCGCTGAAACGCCCCTGCACGGTGCATTTGCACACCGATTCGCAATATGTGCGCGGCGGCATCACCGAATGGCTCCACGGCTGGAAGAAGAATGGCTGGAAGACCGCCGCCAAAAAGCCGGTCAAGAATGCCGAGCTGTGGCAGCGCCTTGACGCGGCGCGCCAGCGCCACGATGTGCACTGGCACTGGGTCAAGGGCCATGCCGGCGTTCCGGAAAACGAAAAGGCGGACGAACTCGCCCGCCTCGGCATGGCGCCATTCAAGCAGGGTGCGCCAGATCAGAGCTGATCGAGGATCCTGGCGGCGCCGGCAACATCCGCCTGGCCGGGCTTGTCGCCGGTATTGAGTGCCGTCACCACGCCGTCCTCGACGATCATCGAAAAGCGCTGGACGCGAATGCCCATGCCGACCTCGGACAGATCGACCGCGAGCCCGGTCGCCCGGGCGAAGTCGGCGGCGCCATCGGCGAGAAAGCGGATCCTGCCCTTGGCGCCGCTCGCCTCGGCCCAGGCCTTCATCACATGCATGTCGTTGACGGCGACGACCGCCACCTCGTCGACGCCCTTGTCCCTGAGCGCCGGCAGGTTGTCGACAAAGCCGGGCAGGTGATTGCCGTGACAGGTCGGCGTGAACGCCCCCGGAACGCCGAACAGCACGACCTTCTTGCCGGCGAAAATGTCCGACGTGCTGAGCTGGATGGCGCCGTCATCGCTCATCACATTGAATTTGACTTCGGGAAGCCTGTCACCGGGCTGGATCATGTTTTGGTACTCCGTAAAGATTGGTTCGCTCGCAAGATAGCGCGAATCAACCGCTTGGCGAGACAGGAAAGGAAAAGTTTTTCAGTGCGTTGGCAATCGGCTTTGCCACCTGTCCGCAAGTCATTGGCTGGCCGCGATCCGGCCCTCGACCGCCCGGGCGACCTTGCCGTCACCGCTCTCGACAAGCAAAGTGTAGTGCCAGCCGGCGGGCGGCATATCGCCGCCGGTGTCATTGCCATGCAGCGGCACGCTCAGGCGGTAGCTTCCATCGCCCTGCCGTTCGGCCGGCACGGGATCGGAATTCCAGCCCCCGGCCTGCCACACAATGCCGGCGACGGTCTCGCCCTCGGGCACTTCGCCCTCGATCTCGACCACGATCCTGTCATCGGCACGATGAGCTGAAACGGCTTTCAGCCGGTCGTCGGCAGGTTCGGGGAGGAAACTCCTGGCCATGGTGACAAGCCGGCCTGCAAGGGGATCGGACCGGTCGAGCGCGTCTGCCCGGATGGCAAGATGGGCGCTTGCCGGAATGCAGATTTCCTCGCAGACCCCGATCAGCATGTCTAGGCTGAGCTCGTTGTCCGGCATTTCCGCCATGCCGGAAAAGGTAAACAGCACGGTTCCCCTGTAGCCGTAGAACCGGTCTTCGCCGGCGCTGATATGCTGCGGCACGGGGAAATTCACGTGATCGACGAAACTGCCCCGGGAAGCCGAAAAATCGAATTCCGGCGCAATGCCCGAACTGCCGGGCGAGCGCCAATAGGTCTTCCACCCGTCGTCTAGCCTGACCTCTATGACGCCGTCGAGCGCCCCCGATACGGGGTCCTTGGCAGCGATCAGCCGTGCCTTTCCGCCGCCAAGGTCCTGCCAGTCGGACGCGGCGGCAAGGGCCAGCGGAGATGCAGCTACCAGCGTTGCGACCGCAAGACCGGAAATCCCGAGGGTAAGCAGAAATTGACGCATCAACATGGATATCGAATAGCCCGCTACAGGGGTGCTGGCGAAGCACAAATCGGCGCCCACCATCAATCTTGCGTGAGATTGCGGCGCAAAGCCGGCCGGATGGTCGGGCATTCGCCTCCCGGCATAATTTCGTGCCTTTTGCGCCCGTGCGGGTTATGATGCCCGCAAATCAGTTCAAGCCGGCGGAACGATCTCTGTAGCCCCATGAATCAGACAAATCTCGAAGGCAGTTTTCTCGTCGCCATGCCCCGCATGGGCGATGCGCGGTTTGAAAACAGCGTCATCTTCGTCTGCGCCCATTCGGCGGAAGGGGCGATGGGCTTCATCGTCAACCGGCCGATGGGCGAGGTGTCGATCGAGGAGTTTTTCGTCAAGCTCGAAATCGTCACCGAAAGCGAGCGCGGTTCGCTGCCGGACCGGCTTGCCGGCAGCACGCTGCACAATGGCGGCCCGGTCGAGCCGGGCAGGGGGTTCGTGCTCCATTCGCCGGATTATCGCGGCAGCGGCACCATCCGCGTCAACGAGGACGTCTGCCTGACCGCGACGCTTGAAATCCTGCGCTCGATCGTCGCCGGCAAGGGGCCGCGCGACTACATGCTGGCGCTCGGCTATTCCGGCTGGTCTTCCGGCCAGCTCGAAGATGAGATCGCCGCCAATGGCTGGCTCGTCACCCATCATGCCGCCGATATCGTTTTTGGCGGTGGCGACGACAGCAAGTACAGCCGGGTGATGGGCGCCATGGGCATCGACCCCGTCCTGCTTTCGGCCGATAGCGGCCACGCCTGAAGTGGCATCCCGTGAAGCGCTGTCGGGCAGGGCGCGCGGGGCCTACTGCCCGGCCATCCGGTATTCCTGCGCGATCATCCCCTCGACCTCGGTCGCGCTCACCGCGGCGCCAAAATAGTAGCCCTGGGCGAATTCGCAGCCAAGTTCGCGCAATTCATCCACATCGGTGGCGCTTTCCACCCCCTCCGCGACCAGCGTCTGGTCGAGCCCATGCGCCATGGCGATGATCGAACGCAGCACGATGGTGCGTTCCTTGCGGTTCTTCACCCGGATGAAGGAACTGTCGATCTTCAGCGTATCGAAGGGGAAGCGTGTCAGATAGCTCAGGCTCGAATAGCCGGTGCCGAAATCGTCGATCGAAAGCCCGACGCCCAGATTGCGCAGCCGGCTGAGCACCTGGCGCGAATGCTCGGGATTTTCCATCATCATGGTTTCGGTGATTTCGAGCTTGAGATATTCCGGTGCGAAACCGGTCTCCTTCAGAACTTCCGCGATCGAACCGAAGAAGTCCTCCTGCAGCAGTTCGCGGCTTGAAACATTGACGCTGACATAGGGCCGGTGATCGGGATGATCGTCATGCAGGCGCTTGAAGTCGGCGATGGCACGGGCGAGCACATAGGTGCCGAGCTCGTGGATCATGCCGCAGCGTTCGGCCGCCGGAATGAAATCGATCGGCGAGACCTGGCCGAGCTTGGGGTGGTTCCAGCGCACCAGCGCCTCAAAGCCCGCCGTGCTGTTGTCGCTCAGCTGCACGATCGGCTGATATTGCACGTCGATGGCGCCCGTCTGCAGCGCCGATTTGAGATCCTGCTCCAGAACGATGCTGGTTTCCTTGTCGGTGCGGAAGGCCGGGCGGAAGGGCTCGATCCGGTTGCCGCCCAGCCGCTTGGCATGCAGCATGGCAAGCTCGGCATCGCGCATCATAGTCTCGGCGTCTTCCCGGTCCTTGGTCCAGGTCGAAATGCCGATCGAGGCGGTCAGTTGCAGCGTTTCATCGGCAAACGTCACCGGTGCCTTGAGCGTCTTGCGCACATTGTCGGCAAAGGTGGCGATACGATCCGGCTGGGTTTCCGACAATAGCAGAATGGCGAACTGGTCGCCGCCGATCCGGGCCACCGTGTCTCCCGGATTGAGCAGCTTGGCCAGCCGCCTTGCGGCGGTCAGCAGTAGCGTATCGCCGGCATTGAAGCCGATCTGCCGGTTGATCTCGCGGAACCGGTCGATGTTGACATGAAGGATCGATGGCCGCAGCGCGACCCCGTTGCGCGCCATGGCGATCACCATATCAAGCCGGTTGATCAGCAGTTCATGGTTTTCAAGGCCGGTGAGATTGTCGCGCACGGCGTCCTGCAGCAGCCGCAGTTCCGCCTTCTTGGCGTCGGTGATGTCGGTCATCGTGCCGATGCAGCGGATCACATTGCTCTGCACGTCGAGCATCGGCCGGGCCTTGAGGCGGAACCAGTTGTAGTGGCCATCCGCCGAAGTGATGCGGAAGGTCTGGGAAATCTGGCCGCGTTTGTGCTCCAGGATGCTGTCGAGCGTCGCCTGAAACCGCTCCCGATCATTGGGATGGATCAGGTTGCGCATTTTCTGCAGATTGCCGTCGATGTCCTTCTGGCGAATGCCCAGGGTTTCGCCCAGCCGGCTGCCGGTCGAGACACTGTCCCGCAGCACGTCCCAGTCCCACAGAATGTCGCCCGCGCCGATCAGCGCCAGGCTCTGGCGCTCGGAATTGGAAACGAGTCCCTGGGCCAGGACACCGCCGGAAAACGCATTCTGCATGATGGTGAAGCCGAGCAGCAGCACGATCAGCACCAGCCCGCCGCCAAGCGCCGGCTGGATGATGTCGTTGGAAATCTTTCCGGTTACCGTCAGCCAGGCGCCGAACAGCCAGGCAATCGTCAGCAGCCAGGTCGGCACCAGCATGATCGCCCGGTCGTCCCGCCGGGCGGTGAGCAGGAGGATGATGATGCTGGTCGCCGCAACCGTTGCCGCGAAGGAACAGCGCGCAAGGCCCGAGGCCATTTGCGGGTCGAACAGCACGACGCCGGCAAGCGCGCTTAGGCCCAGCAGCCAGCCGGTCACCACATAGGTGAATTTCCGGCTCCAGCGGTTGAGCCTCAGATAGGAATGGACGAAGAGCAGGAAGGCGAAGGCGAGGAAGACTTCCGTTCCCGCCCGCCAGAAGGGCTCGCTGGTCTGGCTGATGGCGACGACGCGGTCCCAGAAGCCGAAATCGACACAGACATAGGCGAGCACACCCCAGGCAAGGGCCGCGGTGGCGGGAAAGATCGCCGTGCCCTTCACCAGGACCAGAATGGTGAGGAAGACCGCCAGCAGGCCGGAAATGCCGAGCACGATGCCGCGATAGAGCGTCAGGCTGTTGACGGCATCCTTGTAGGCATTGAGTTCCCACAATACGAGGGCTGGAAAGTCCGGCGTTTTCATCTCTGCGATTAGCGTGATCACCGAACCCGGGTTGAGCGTGATGAGAAAGACGTCGGCCTCGCGGTCGTCCACCGCCTCGAGCGAAAAGCCCTCGCTCGGCGTGATCGCGGCAATGCGTTCGGAATCGAGGTCGGGCCAGATCAGCCCGGCGCCTACCAGCCGGTAATGCGGCGCGACGATCAGCCGGTCGATCTGTTCGCTCGAATCATTGGCAAGCGCGAAGACATACCAGTTCGAGGTGCCGCCGGGGTTCTTCGGGCTGATCTCGACGCGTCGCACGATGCCGTCGCGGTCGGGCGCGGTGGAAATCTTCAGGCTGCCGTCGACATCGCGGTACCAGGTTCCGGTGCGCGAAATATCGAGCGCGGTCACGTCCTTGGTGATCGAGACCGGCTCCACCGCGCGGGCGGCCGTGCCAAGACCACACAGGATGGCAAGCAATATGATCAGGCTGGCGCAGATCTGCTGCAGACGCAGCATGCCACGGCTCCTGGCGCCGGCCCCCATATTGCCCTTGGCTGGATTCACGCGATCACTTCCCGAACATTTCCGGCGTGTATAGACCGTTTCGTACCGGGATTGAAACAGTTTGATGGCAGCAATGGGAGACCGGCTAGTTCGGCTGGTAGTGCACCAGCCAGCGCAGCACCGAGAGAACGAAATCAGCGTTCTGGTCGGCTTGCGGGTCGGTAAGGCCGAACGGCTCGGTATTGGTGATGACCTGGGCGGTAAATCCACCGGTCTCGCCGAAGATGCCGATACGGCCCTTGCCGACCTCCTCGACAGCCCCCTGGGAGAGGCCGGAGGCATCGATCCGCGGTGCGGTATCGAACTCCTCGAACAGTTTATAGGTAAGTACCGTCTGATAACCGGCCGGGATGGTCAGCAGGTTCTGTGCCGTCGCAGGCGGTATCAGCGCCTGGCCGGTGAAGGTGCGGAAATGGTCGATCGGGCGCCGGCCCAGCGCTCCGTCGGTGATCGGGTGGCTGGCAAGACGCCCCGTCTGCAGGCCCGTGCCCTGCTTCGCGAAGCCGATATCTGACTTCACGGCCCGCAGGGTCGAGCTCTCGTGGATGGTCGTGCCGGTCATCGAGGTATAGCCGAAGGCGTCGAGCAGCTTGATCGCGCCGCCGGCGAAGGGCGAGTGGTCCGCAAGCACCAGCAGCGATCCGCCCGCCGCGACCCATTGCCGGATCATGGCGATTTCCTCGGGCGAATAGACGCTTGGCGCGTCCGGCGTGGCGAAGTTGCGGTAGTCGAGCGCGCCGCCCTTGAGATAGGGGTTGACCACCATGAAAATGTCCAGCGCCTTGAGCGTTTCCGCCGACAGGGCGTGATCGATCCACTCGAACCGGAAGCCGTCGGTCTGAGCGAGCGTTGCAAAGGGCTCCATCGAGCCACGCTGCACATGGGGGCTGACAAATCGGTGCAGGCCGATCCTCGGACCCGTGCCCGAGGGCCAGGCCGGATATTCATTGTCGAATGTGTAGCCCGAAACCGCTTCCTGCTTGATCTCGCCGGTCTGGCCGAATGCCGCGGCGGGAAACAGGAGCCCGGCCGCTCCCGCCATTGCCAGCACGGCACGGCGATTGGGCATGGAGCAGGGTTGCGGATCCTGGCCGCCGAATCGATCCATCATCCCGCCTCCATTGTCGGCGCATCCTTGCCGATGGCCTCCAGCGCAGTTTCATAGGTAGCCACCTTGTCGCCCAATGCTTCGATCAGCGGGCCAAGATGGTTTTCATAGCGCTTCCATTTGCCCATCGCGCTCGCATAGACCGGCTGGCGCACCTGCCAGGCCGACAGGGTCTTGACCACGCCGTCGGGATTATCGCGGGTCATCACGCGGTCGTCCCAGGGCAGACCGACATGGTCGATCATCGCCCGGCTGTTGAGTTCCTGATTGGCGATGAGATCCTCGTAGAAGACTTCCCTGATTCGGCCGGGAAACAGGTGGTTCCAGAACGCCATGTGGTCGTCATAGGCGGAGAAATACCGGCCGAGGGTCTCAAGGTCCGATTTGTAGTAGTTGTGTGCCGGCGTCATGCCGTTGGTGTAGATCGACGAGCAGACATCCAGCGGATGGCGGCGGCAATGGAAGATGCGCGCCTTGGGAAACAGGGTGAGAATCAGGCCGACATGCATGAAATTGTGCGGCAGCTTGTCGGTGAAGAGATTGTCCTTGCCGCAAAGGGTGCGCACTCCGTTGAGATAGGCGCGCGCCATGTCCGCCACGTCCTTGCGCGTAAGCCCCCTGATCTTGGCGGAGAACGCCTCGGGCGAATCGCGAAACAGGCCGATATGTTCGGCGAGATCCTCCAGTACCGGCATTTCGCCGCCGGCGGTGACCTTGGGATGGGCGGCGAGGATGCTTTCGACCAGGGTCGTGCCCGACCGCGGCATGCCGAGAATAAAGATCGGCCGGCGCGACTGGTCGCCCCAGTCCTTTGATTTTTCTGCAAAATCAACATCAAAGGCAGCCTGGTAGTTTTCAAACGGCACCGTCAGCCGAGAAACATCCGGCGGGCGGCGAACGTCATTGGCCTTGCGGTAATAATCAAACGCCCGGTCGAATGCCCTGATGTCGTCGAGCGCCTTTCCGGCCCCGTAATAGAGCGCCGAGATGTTGTAGATCGGATTGTCCTTGTTGGCCGGCACGGCCGCTTCGACCCGTTCGAGATAGGGCGGCACCTCGTCTTCGCTGAAAGTGTGGATCGTCGAGATCGCATACAGCGCCAGCGCATGAGTCGGATCGAGTTCCACCGCACGGCGATAGCCCTTGAGTGCAGCCTCGAGATTGGAGAGATAGAAATTGCAGTTGGCGATCTGGAAGACGAGTTCGGCATGCTCGCCCGCCATTTCGAGTTGCCGGGAAAATGCCTTCAGCGCCCCCGCCGAATCGCCCGAGCTTTCCAGGATTCGCCCGCGAATCTGCCAGTTTTCGGGATTGCCCGGATCGGTCTCGACAAGCTTCTTCGAAGACCATTTGGCACTGGCGAAATCGCGAATCTCGCCGGCGGCGACCGACATCCATTGCAGGATCATCGTGTCCTTCGGGCGCAGCGCGGCGGCCTGCTTGAGCAATTCCACGGTTTTGGCCTGGCGCCGCTCCACATGATGCAGGGAGGCACCGCTCAAAAGCGCGTCCACATTGCGCTTGTTGGCCCGCAGCGCGGTATCCACCTGCGAGAGAAGCTGCTGCCGCTTTTCGGGCGGCATGTCGAGCGCCTGCTTGATGGTGATCATTGAGAGGTTCCGCTGTTTTGCGTCTCGAGCGCGGCCAGTTCCGCCTCATACTGTTCGACGATCGGCTCAAGGATGTCGATCAGCGGGCCGAGATGCTTTTCATAGACCCGCCAGCGCCCGGCGGAACTGGTATAGACCGGCTGGCGCACCTGCCAGGCGGACAGGGTCTTGACCGATTTCTGGGAGTTCTGCCGGTCCATCACGCCATCTTCCCATTCGAGACCGATATGGGCGATCAGGTCGCGCGCATTGAGCTCGGTATTGGCCACCATGTCCTCGTAATAGACCTCGTGCATCGCACCCGGCATGATCTCGCGCCAATGCTGCATCAACTGCCAGTACTGCCGATAGTAGAGCCCCAGCGTCTTGAGATCGGATTTGTAGGTGTTGTGAAACTTTCGCATCGAATTGGTAAAGATCGATACGCAATTGTCGAGTGGATGCCGTCGGCAATGGATTATTTTCGCGTTTGGGAACAATAACTTGATTAGACCTACACGAACGAAGTTATGGGGTAACTTGTCGGTGAAGAACTCGGCGTTACCCACTATGGGCCGCACCCGGCTGAGATACGTCTGAGCGAGTTCAACTGAGAACTCTTCCGTCATCTCCTGCACAGCGGATACAAACGCCTTTGGCAGTTCGCCACGCATTCCCAAGCTTTTGAAAAGTGCCGGAAAATAAGGCAATTCATCGCCCGGAAAAATCTTGCTGTGCGCGCCGCAAAGGCTTTCCGTTAGGGTCGTGCCGGAGCGTGGCATTCCGACTATGAAAATTGGCGAAGCATCGGCAACACCGAAATTTTTCCGCTGTTGTAGATATGTGCCGGAAACAGCGGCTCGGACATTTGTAATTTCAAAGGTCGAATCTGGTTTCGAGTTCTTTGTCGAGTTTCGATTCCCCTCGGAATAGAACTGAAACGCCTCATCATGTCTGCCGGCATCGTGCATAGCCTTACCCGCCGCGAAATTAAGCTGCGTTTTTTGCAGGGCGTGGTCAGATTTTTCGAGCGCTTCCACAATACGCAGTCGAATATTCTCGGCATCGTCCGCGTCAAGTTTCCGGCTTGTGCAGTATTTATAAATTGAGTCCGCATCGTGGGGGTCGATGGCCCAGAGCTTTCTAAATACACTATCTGTTTCTCCGGCCCTTCCCGCATTAACGAGGCAATCTGCAAGGCGGCTGTATAATTTCGGCTCGTTTGGAATATTCTTAATGCCCTTGGAGAGCGCTTCAATTGCTAGTTCTACTTTTCCTTGCGATCGATTGGCCTCAGCAAGAAGCAATACATAATTTGGGTTTTTCGGATTAATTTCAGTTAGCTTGCGAGCATATTTTTTTGCCTCGGCATAGCGCGCTTGCTGATAGCATACATCTACCAGAGCTCGAAGAATGTCTTCGTCTTTCTTGCTGAATTTTATGGCTTTTTTTAATGCTTCTTCGGCATCGCCGTAATGGTTTTCCGCACGCATGATCAACGCTATGCCATAGTGAGCTGCAGCGTTTGCGGGGTTGCGCTGCACCGCTGTTTGTAAATGGCGCAGCATGCTCAGCCGTTGCGGTGTAGAGGCAGGGATTCTGATCTCCCGGTTCATCCGGTTCTCTCCGTGGAGCGCTAATTTTGGATGGGTAGCCATATACCTCGCATACGCCTAATTCAATTAGGCAGGCTCTGATCAGGCATATGGGTTGCCGGCAGGCATAACTATTGAAGGCGCCCGTCAGCGCTTGAGACTGCCCGATCTATTTGGGAGATGATTCAGCTTGGATTGTGGGAATTTTCATATCTGATTTGAACTGCATACACGTGACCGCGTTCCGCAATTCGTGTCATTTGTGCAACAGCGACCCGCAAAGCACCCTGCTTGCCCCTGGAACCGCCATTTCGAGATTGCTTGTTAGCTTTGAACCGGTATTTTCCAGACTCGGAAAAGGCGAAAGCCCAATCCTTTGGTTCAGGGGCTGGTTATCCCATTTCACTAGTGATGTGACAATCAGCCGTTCAATGAAGTTTTTGACTGGAGGTCAGAACAATGAAAATCAAGAGCCTTCTTCTTGGTTCCGCTGCCGTCATGGCAGCCGTCTCCGGTGCCCAGGCTGCTGACGCGATCGTCGTCGAGCCGGAGCCGATGGAGTACGTCAAGGTCTGCGACATGTATGGCGCCGGCTTCTTCTACATCCCGGGCACGGAAACCTGCCTGAAAATCGGTGGTTATGTCCGCGTTCAGTACACGGTCTCCCATGATGAAGATCATGAGTCGACCGTTTCGGATCACGATTCCTATGCTCGCGCCGTTCTTGGCTTCACCGCCCAGAACGAGACCGAATATGGTACCTTGGGTTCGCAGATCACGGTTCGCTGGCAGGCTGGTGAAACCACGGACGTGCATGATGAGTTCTCCACTTCTGAGACCTTTGACTACACCGCCGATCTTTGGGTAGCCACCATCAATCTGGCTGGCTTCCGTGCGGGTTTTGACGCCGACAATGGTGGTGCCCAGAACCGCTATGCCGGTTATGGCTTCTACAATGCCAACGCTTCGGGTGGCTATGGCTTCGATACCGCCCTGTTCTTCGAATATGGCGGCAATGTCGGCGACTGGAACTACGTCGTTGGTATTCAGGAGTCGGTCTATTCGGGTGCTTCCGGTGCTCCGGATCCGTATGTCGGCATCAGCGGTTCCATGGGCGCCCTGTCGCTCGGTGCCGTCGTGATTTATGATAGCAATGGTTTTGTTAGCCATGACGCAGGGCCTTTTGTCGAGGATCATGATGGCGGCGTGTACTATAAAATCCGTGCTGACTACGATCTGTCCAGCTTCCTTCCGGGCGGCTCGATTGGTGCCTGGTGGCGTGCTGACCATGGTAAGACCGACTACGTACATGGTCATCAGTGGGGTGTAACCATGAAGGCCAACCTGACCGACAAACTGGTCGCGTTCGCTGGTTTCTCCCGCTACGAAGGCGAAAATGACTACGCTGACGGCGTGGATGTTTTCGACCCGGCTGACGTCGATCGTTGGGTGGCTGGTGTTCGCTGGAATGTCGTATCTGGTCTGTATGTTCAGGCAGAGTACTTCAAGACCATCACAAGCAGCGCTACTACTTGGAACGGCACTACCGCTGTATTCAATGATGGCGATGCCGCTGGTGGCTACACCCTCCGCGTACACCGCTCGTTCTAATCGTCAGATTAGTCTGAGTTGAGATTGGGGCCCGGTCGTAAGACCGGGCCCTTTTCGTTTGCGCTGCCTTTTGGCTACGTTCTACGCTTGCCTCTGCGGAGCGCATCCTTTCTTCATGGCGCGTTTCACAAGCGGTACCGGCCTTGCCACTCCCCCACTGCCGCGCGACAATATCTGCCAGTCAGCAAGCATCGAATCGGAGCCGGCCATGTGGCAACTCATTGCGGATACCTATCATCTTCTGCTCGTGGCCTTTGCCCTCGGCATTCTCGCCGGCTGGTGGCACCGCCCGCGTGGGAAAGCCTAAAGCGTTGAAAAGTTACAGGGTTTCGCCATGACAATGATGCTTCTGCAATTGGCTCTGCTGGCGGCGATCGCCTTCATCCTGGGCTATGTTCTGGGCCGCCTGCTGCAACCGGCGGCCCTGGCAGAACACAGCCCGGCAGCAGGCGAGGAGATCGCCCGCTCTGGCCGGGAAGAGGCGCCGCAAGCGATTGCCGAAGCCGCGCAGCCCGCGCTGACGATACCCGCGCCGCCACCGCCGCCCCGCCTGAAGCCGGCCGCCGCGAAATCACCATCGGCAAGGCCCGCCGCCGAAAGATCAGGCGGAGCCGCTGTATCGGCGAAACCGAAACCCGCGGCGAGGCCTGAAAAGGCCGCGGCAAAGCCGATTCTTGCGACCATCCCGGAGAGGCCGGAGCCCGCGAAAGCGCCCGGCGGGGCTACCGGCAAGCCCGCCGCCAGGCGCCCGGAGCGCGATGCGCCGCTAAGTTCCACCGCCGCGTCAGCTGCGACCGATGTAACCATCGAAAAGCCGCCGGTATTGACCGCGCCGCGCGGCGGAACGGGCGACGGCCTGACCGAGATCGGCGGCATCGGCCCGGCGCTCGAACGCAAGCTCAACGCGCTCGGCATCCATCATTTTGACCAGATCGCCGCCTGGACACCGGCCCATGCGGCCTGGATCGGCAACGAACTGGGCTTTCCCGGCCGCCCGGAGCGCGAAAGCTGGATCGAAGAGGCAAAGGCACTCGTCAAATAGCCAAATAGGGACAGTTTACTTAATTCTGTCCCCGCCGCTCTATTCCCGCTCCGCCCTGGCCAAAAACGCCGCAATGCGCTCGGCCGTTCCCGGCAGCCCGACATCCGGTGCGTGACCCTCATCCGGCAGGTTGGCAAATGCCATGCCGGGATGAACCTGCCGCATGCGCTCCACGGTGGCGTCCTCGAGCAGATCCGTATTCGCGCCGCGCAGCAGCAGGACGGGATGCTTGTTCAGCCCGGCAAATTGCGGCCAGAGCGTCGGCAGCGGCGAATCGAGATCAATTGCCGCCAGCGTCCTGGCCAGGTTGCGGTCATAGGCGCGGATGACGCCGCCCTTCCTGCCGTCGTTTTCCTTGTAGAGCTTGCGGGCGTGATGCAGCCAGTCGGCATCGCTGCGCTTGGGAAAATCGCGTTCGCCGGCCCGCTTCATCCGCTCTGCCGCGTCTTCGAAACTTTCCGCCACATAGTCGCTTTCGAGCGACTTCTTGATCCGCACCAGGCCGGATCCCGCAAGTTCCGGACCGATATCGTTGAGCGTTACCGAGATCATCATGCCGGGCCGGATGCCGGCCAGCAGCATGGCGATCAGCCCGCCACGCGAGGTACCGACGATGTGGGCATGGCTGAGGCCCGCCGCCGTCATGCCCTGGATGCAGTCATCGGCCTCGACGACCGGGCTGTAATTCTCCCAATTGGGATCATAGGCGGATTTTCCCCGGCCGCGATAATCGAGCGTCAGTACCCGGCGCGGCGTTTCGTCATGGTTGGCGAGATGGAGCGCCAGTTCGTGAAAATCGGCGCTGTTGCGCGACAGGCCGGACAGGCAGACCACGGGCGCGGCGCCGCGATGTGCCCAGCCATATTGACGGCCCGCAAGCCGCAATCCGTCGCTCGCCGAATAGGTGAAATCCTGCCATTGCTGCATAGGGGCTCCCGATCTTAGGCCTTGTGGCGACAAAACCTGCATTTCATAGCGTTAGCGGCCGCACTTTCCAAGCTTGCAGCTTGCGATTGAAGGCGCCCGCCGTTATGGTCGCGCCGTTTCACGGGCTGCCACAAGGCGGCCTGTTTTCGCTTGAAAAATATGCCGCAATTCTGGGAGCAGGCCCATGCAGTTCAGAGGATCGTTCACCGCGCTTGTCACGCCGTTCGACAGCAAGGGGAATGTCGACGACAAGGCCCTGCGCGATTTCGTCGAATGGCAGATTTCCGAAGGCAGCAACGGTCTCGTTCCCGTCGGCACGACCGGTGAATCGCCGACGCTTTCCCACGAGGAACACGATCACGTGGTCGCCCTCTGCGTCGAGGCGGCAGCGGGCCGCGTACCGGTTATCGCCGGCGCCGGCTCCAACAACACCGCTGAATCGGTGCGCCTTGCCCGCCAAGCCGAAAAAGCCGGCGCCGACGCCGTTCTGGTGGTCACCCCCTATTACAACAAGCCGACCCAGCGCGGCCTGTACGATCATTTCAAGGCGGTGGCCGAGGCGACCCGCCTGCCGATCTTCATCTACAACATCCCGCCGCGCTCGGTGATCGACATGACGCCCGAGACCATGGGCCGTCTGGCGAAGGATTTTTCCAACATTGTCGGCGTCAAGGATGCGACGGCGAAGATCGACCGGGTGAGCGAACAGCGCATCACCTGCGGCAAGGATTTCATCCAGCTCTCGGGTGAGGACGCGACCGCGCTCGGCTACAATGCACAGGGCGGCATGGGCGCGATCTCGGTCACCGCCAATGTGGCGCCGCGGCTCTGCGCGGAGTTCCAGCAGGCGACGCTGGCCGGCGATTTCGCTACCGCGCTCGACTATCAGGATCGCCTCATGCCGCTGCACAAGGCGATCTTCATCGAGCCGGGGCTTGCCGGCGCCAAATACGCCCTGTCGAAACTCGGCCGTGTCGAGAACGTGGTGCGCTCGCCGCTCACCACGGTGGAAGCGGCGACGGAGAAGGCAATCGATACCGCCATGGCCCATGCCGGCCTGCTGAACTGATTGTTTTCCAAAGAGAAAACCACGGCGGCCGGGTTGCATGCAAACTCGGCCGCTATTGTCTGGACGATGCCCCATGGCCCCGAAGAAGAAGAAGGACAGCCTCAACGGCAAGCTGATCGCCGACAACCGCAAGGCACGCCACAATTACGAATTCGTGGAGAGCCTTGAGGCCGGCCTTGTCTTGACCGGCACCGAGGTCAAGTCCCTGCGCAATGGCAAGGCCAATATCGGCGAGAGCTATGCCGCCGAGGAAGGCGGCGAGATCTGGCTGATCAATTCCTACATACCCGAATATACCGAGGGCAATCGCAACAACCACGAGCCGCGCCGCAAGCGCAAATTGCTGCTCAACCGGCGCGAAATGGCCAGGCTGATCGGCGCCGTCGACCGCGAGGGCATGACGATCGTGCCCAACCGGCTTTATTTCAACGATCGCGGCCGCGCCAAATTGCAGATCGCGCTCGCCAAGGGGCGCAAGGCCCATGACAAGCGCCAGGTTTCCAAGGAGCGCGACTGGAAGCGCGAACAGGGCCGCCTGCTGCGCGAGAAAGGGTAGATTACCGGGTGATCACGGATATCGAGGATTATTTTTCGAAAGGCTGCGGGCGGTGTAAACGCTTCGCGACCGCCGATTGCTCGACCCGAAAATGGGCCGCCGGCCTTGCCGCTCTGCGCCGTATCTGTCTTGCCGCGGGTCTTGAGGAGACCGTGAAATGGGGCCATCCCTGCTATATGGCGGCGGGCCGCAACATCGCGCTCATCGGCGCCTTTCGCGAGGATTTCCGCCTTACCTTCTTCAATGCGGCGCTGATGCGCGATCCCCGTTCCCTGCTCGAGCGACGCGGCCCCAACACCCGCCATCCGGACATGATCCGGTTTGTCGGAAACAGGCAAGTCTCTGAACTGGAAGCGGAAATTTCCACCTATCTGGCGGAGGCGGCCGGCTATGCGCGCGACGGCATCAGGCCGGAACGGCAGGGGGTGGAACTGGCATGGCCTGAAGAGCTTGTCGAGGCGCTCGACTGCGACCCTGAACTCGCCGAAGCCTTTCATGCGCTGACGCCCGGCCGACAGAAAAGCTATGTCATCAATCTGACATCGGCTAAAAAGTCCGAGACCCGGATGGCCCGGATCGAAAAATTCCGCGACCGCATCCTCGCCGGCAAGGGAGCGTTGGAGCTCTAGGCTGTATCGACGGAAGCCGTTTTGGCCGGGGACGGCAAGGCAAAAGAGCGCTATACTGGATTGAGGCGTTTCCCATTTCAAGGGCTGTCCGATGCGCACTATCGGTTCGAGCAGCGGTTGGCCGCCGGAAAGTCCCCGATACGCGGAAAGGCTGAAGTTCAGGAGAAACCATCATGAAAAAATATCTCATAGCGCTGATCCCCGTCGGCCTGTCTCTGGCGCTTGCAGCCTGTTCGGAGACGGCAAATGAAAGCACGGGCCCGACCGATCAGCAGTCGATGAGAACGGGAAGCCCGCAGGACGAACAGGCCTGTGAGCTGGCAGTCACGCAGCAGACCAACAATCCCGACGTCATCACGCTGAGTTCCGACTTTTCCCAGGCGAACACGGAGGTCATCCTCGGTGTCGGCCAGCAGCGTGCGCGCTGGCGTTGCCTGGTCAGCAACGGCCAGGTCGCTGAAGTGATGTCATTGACCGATGAGGGCTCTCTCTAGAGTCTGCTTGCCAAGGCGCGGGGAAACATGCATCCCAACCCGGTTTTCAGACGGGAGAGCGAACGGCGCAACGTCGACTTTGCCCGCAGGCGGTGCTTCGGCACGCTGGCGGTCAATGCCAGCCCTCTCGGTGGCGACGCTCCGCTCATAAGCCACATCCCGTTTCAACTGTCGCCGGACGGTAGGAGACTGGAAGCCCATCTGGTGCGTTCCAATCCGATTGTCCGCCTGCTCGAGACGCCGCAGAAGGCGGTGATCGCCGTGACGGAAGCGGACGGCTACATTTCGCCGGACTGGTACGGCCTCGACGACCAGGTGCCGACCTGGAACTATGTCGCGGTCCATCTGCGCGGGACGCTACGCCGCCTGCCGGACGAGGACCTGCACGGCATTCTGGTGCGCCTGTCGGCGGAGATGGAGCGGCGGCTTTTACCCAAGAAGCCCTGGGGGATCGACAAGATGAACCCCGACGCTTATGCCCGGCTGCTGCGCATGATCGTGCCGGTGGCCCTCGACGTCGAGACCATCGACGGCACCTGGAAACTCTCCCAGAACAAGCCCGAGACCGCTCGGCTTGCCGCCGCCGAGGGCCTCGCCGAAACCGGTTTCGGCAGCGAGATCGATGCCCTGGCGGAACTGATGCGCGGGGCAGGGGAGTAGGTGGAAAGCGGCCTTGAAACCGACAGGCCCGCCGCTTCCTGATAGGCGGGGTTATCCATGCAGGACATCTTTCTCGTCGCCCATGTGCGGTTCGTGCAGGCAAGGCCGCTCGGTGTCGATCTCGACCTCGGGCCGTATCCGAAAATCACCGCACTGCTCGACCGGCTTGATGCGCGCGCCAGCTTCAAGGCCAATCCGATCTGGTGGTGGGAGCCCGGCGTGGTGGGCTACCAGCCCGACGGCACGCCCATCTACGAGTAGGAGGAGGATGGAGCGGACGGCCGAAGGATCCTCCTGCCTGTTGTCGTAGCCGCCTCCGCGACAGCGCCTCATCGCCCTTCCAGAAACCTGCTGACCGCCTCGAACACATCCTCGAACATCGCCGTGGTCAGCCTTCCGGTATTGGTGTTGTAGCGCGAGCAGTGATAGCTGGAAAAGACGCGGTAGCCCGCCATCTCGGTTTGCGCGCCGTGGCCGAAGGGATGCGCCGCCACCCGCTCGCCCAGCGTCCGGGCGGTCGAATCGTGGGAAATCTTGCCGAGCGTCACCAGCGCGCGCAGATTGGCAAAGCGGGCCAGCGTTGCCGCCAGAAACGGTCGGCAATGGTTGATCTCCGCTCCCACCGGCTTGTTTTCCGGCGGCACGCAGCGCACCGCATTGGTGATCGCGCAGCCCGTGAGCTGCAACCCGTCCCGTGGGTCGGCGCGGTAGTTTCCCTGGGCGAAACCGAACTTCAACAGCGTGCCATAGAGCAGGTCGCCGGCATAATCGCCGGTAAACGGCCGCGCGGTGCGATTGGCCCCGCGCAGGCCGGGGGCAAGCCCGATGATGAGCAGCCTGACGTCTTCGTCTCTTGCCGCCGACCAGGTGGCAACCGGCGCATTGTGCCAATCAGGTTCTTTTTCGCGCCAGCCTTCGCGAAAGGATTTGAGCCTTGGGCAAAGCGGGCAGTCGCGCGGCGGATCGTAGACGGCGTTGTGAAGGTCGGATGTCGGCATGGCGCCACAAAACCAGCCTGACGGCCATGGCGCAATCGCGAGCATACCTCATCAACAGGTGATTGCGCGCCCTGTGCGACGATCGCCATGTGTCGATGACCATGTGTCGATGACCATGTGTCGATCACCACGTGTTGATCAATAATCGTCGTCATCCTCATCGTCTTCCGGGTCGCGATGGCGCGGGGCGGGGCGCTCGGCGGGATCGCGGCCGATTTCCTTTTCGAGTTGCGCAAGGTCGATGAAGTGATCGGCCTGACGGCGCAGGTCATCGGCGATCATCGGCGGCTGGGTCGACACCGTCGAGGCGACGGAAACCTTGCGGCCCTTGCGCTGCAGCGCTTCGACCAGATAGCGGAAGTCACCATCGCCCGAAAACAGCACGAAATGGTCGACCGTGGCGGCAAGTTCCAGCGCGTCGATCGCCAGTTCGAGATCCATATTGCCCTTCACCTTGCGGCGGCCCGAAGCGTCGGTGAATTCCTTGGTTGGCTTGGTGATGACCCGGTAGCCGTTGTAATCGAGCCAGTCGATCAGCGGGCGGATCGAGGAATATTCCTGATCCTCGATCAGCGCGGTGTAGTAGCAGGCGCGCAGGAGATAGGCCTTCTTCTCGAAATAGCGCAGCATGCGCTTGTAATCGATGTCGAAGCCGAGCGCGCGGGAGGTGGCGTAGAGATTGGCGCCGTCGATGAGCAATACGATCTTCTCTCGTGGATCAAACATGACTTTCTCCAAATTGATACAGTATCCGGCATCCCGGTGTTGGCGGGATACCCATCAATGCATGCCGGCGTCGCGCCGATGCCGCGCGCCTGGCCCTTCTATCGGTGGCAAATAGGGCAACACTTCGGGCGGTTGCGGCGCAATCCGTTTCCGCCCCTTTCGAGCGTGGCTCTTTTCGCGCATACCATCGCCGCCGGGGCCCTGCAAGCACCGCGCGCGTGGCTTCCCCCTGTCCTATGCCGAGGCGGAAACCGGGTAGGGGTTTTGCCTTGAAATTTCCGCCTTTTCAGGTTAATCAGCCGGCAAATTTCCCGAAATTCCCCGGAATTGAAAACATTCAGGAGCCTCCCATGGCACGTGTGACGGTCGAGGATTGCATCGACAAGGTAGACAACCGCTTTGAACTGGTCCTTCTGGCCGGTCATCGCGCCCGCCAGATTTCCGGCGGCGCCGAAATCACGGTAGATCGCGACAACGACAAGAATCCCGTCGTCGCCCTGCGCGAAATCGCCGACGAAACCCTTTCGCCGGCCGATCTCTATGAAGATCTCATTCATTCCCACCAGCATCAGGTGGAGGTTGACGAGCCGGAAAGCGATCTGCCCGATGGCCGCTCCGACAGCCGCATTGTCAGCGAGCCGCGGCTTGAGGGTGCCTCGGGCGAGGTGGAGATGGCCGACGGCGAAGATGTCGCCGAGCCGAGCGTTGCCTTCGACCAGATGTCCGAGGAAGAACTGCTGGCCGGCATCGAGGGCCTGGTGCCGCCGGAAAAAAGCGACGACTACTGATCGCGGCCCGCCTTCGATCGGGTTGTGAAATCCGGGCCTGGAATGTTTCCGGAGCCCGGATTTTTGTGCCCGGGTGCATGTCGTCCGTTGCATCGGTCATGTCCGCCCGCCACGCGCCCAATTCCGCTTTGAACTTGCCGGCGCTATGCCTATAGTAGCCGCTTGTTGAACAGGGTTGCGAGGCATTGTACCGACCGTGATGCGCCAGTACGAGCTCGTCGAGCGGGTTACCAGTTACAAGCCGCACGCGAATGAGGCCTTGCTCAACAAGGCCTATGTCTATGCCATGAAGAAACATGGCGAGCAGTTCCGCGCCAATGGCGACCCCTATTTCTCCCATCCCCTTGAGGTGGCGGCGATCCTGACCGATCTGCGCCTCGATGAGGAGACCATTGCCGTCGCGCTGTTGCATGACACGATCGAGGATACCGACGCGACACGGGCCGAGATCGACCAGATGTTCGGCGAACGCATCGGTTACCTCGTCGAGGGCCTGACCAAGCTCAAGCGCATCGATCTGGTGTCGAAAAAGGCCGAGCAGGCCGAAAACCTGCGCCGGCTTCTGCTGGCGATCTCCGACGATATTCGCGTATTGCTGGTCAAGCTCGCCGACCGGCTGCACAACATGCGCACGCTGCACCACGTCAATCCGCAGAAGCGCGGCCGCATCGCCCAGGAGACCATGGAAATCTACGCGCCGCTTGCCGGCCGCATCGGCATGCAGGATCTGCGCGACGAACTGGAGGAGTTGTCCTTCAAATACATCAATCCGAAGGCCTATGAGACGGTCACCCAGCATCTCGCCGATCTCGCCGAGCGCAACCGGCCCCATATCCGCCGCATCATCAAGGAACTGACGGCCAAACTCGAAGCCGACGGCATCAATGCGACGGTCAGAAGCCGGCAGAAGAAGGCCTGGTCGGTGTTCCGCAAGATGGAGGCGAAGGCGCTCGGCTTCGAGCAGTTGTCGGATATTTTCGGCTTCCGGGTGATCGTCAAGACGGTGGAGGAATGCTACCGCGCGCTCGGCATCGTCCACCAGACCTGGCAGATGGTGCCCAACCGGTTCAAGGACTTCATCTCGACGCCGAAACAGAACGACTACCGTTCGATCCACACCACGGTGGTCGGCCCCGGCCAGCAGCGCGTCGAACTGCAGATCCGCACCTGGGAAATGCACAACATCGCCGAATACGGCGTCGCCGCCCACGCGCTCTATAAGGATCGCGAAAACGCCGACCACAATGAGAGCACGGTCTATGCCTCGCTGAGGCGCACCATCGAGCAGCTTGCCGAAAGCAACAATGCCGAGGAATTTCTCGAGCACACCAAGCTCGAACTCTTTCTCGATCAGGTCTTCTGCTTCACCCCCAAGGGCAAGATCATCGCGCTTCCCAAGGGCGCCACGCCGATCGACTTTGCCTATGCGGTCCACACCGATGTCGGCAATTCCTGCGTCGGCTGCAAGATCAACGGCAAGATTATGCCGGTGATCACCGAACTCGAAAACGGCGACGAGGTGGAGATCATCCGCTCCACCGCCCAGGCCCCGCCCGCCGCCTGGGAATCGGTCGTCAAGACCGGCAAGGCGCGCGCCGCCATCCGCCGCGCCACGCGCGAGGCGATCCGCAAGCAGTATTCCGGCCTCGGCATGCGTATTCTCGAACGCGCCTTTTCCCGCGTCGGCAAGACCTATTCCAAGGAGGCGCTGGAAATCGCCCTGCCGCGCCTGGCGCGCGAGCGGCTCGACGATGTGCTGACCGATGTCGG
Source organism: Nitratireductor sp. (assembly GCA_020441665.1). GTDB lineage: Bacteria > Pseudomonadota > Alphaproteobacteria > Rhizobiales > Rhizobiaceae > Salaquimonas. The sequence goes on along the minus strand of JAGRLT010000079.1, from coordinate 7,778 downwards.
CCGTGGCGATCTTCCCTCGCTCGACGTCATCAAGGCCGTCTTCCCCGATTATCGCGAGGACCGGGCCACCGGCAAGCCGAAGACCGGCGAGGGCTGGTTCAACCTGAAGGCCGGTGCCAACATGCTGTTCCGCCTGCCGGGCCGCGACAACAGCCGCGAGCAATTGCGCGAATTCGCCCGCCAGAAGCGCGCCAACGCCATTCCCATTCGCGGCACCGGCAACGAAATGCCGGTCCGCTTCGCGCCCGAGGGCGGCGCGGTGCCGGGCGACCGGATCGTCGGCATCCTCGAACCCGGTATCGGGGTGACCATCTATCCGATCCAGTCTTCCGCCCTTTCCCAGTTCAACGACCAGGACCGTTGGCTCGATGTCCGCTGGGACATCGAGGAAGGCAATACCAGGCGCTTTCCCGCCCGCGTCAAGGTGATCGCCAGCAATGAGCCGGGCGTTCTGGCGCAGATCACCGAGGTGATCGCCAACAACGACGCCAATATCGAAAACCTGATCATGACGCGCACGCCCGACAATTTCATGGACATGCACTTTGACCTGGAAGTCTGGGACCTGGCCCATCTGACCCGCATCATCCGTCAATTGTCCTCCAAGTCGACGGTGACCAAGGTCGAACGGATCACCGGCTGATCAACTTGTCGTGCGCGCGGCCTGCCTGCCCGCTTTCTGCCGGAATTGCTTTCCATCTGGGCGTGAAAGGCTGCTGCGCCCGAAGGTTGGGCCTGAAGGTTGAGCCGGTGTCACAGGCCTTTTCATCCGCTGGCGGTTTTCTGCCCCGCGACAACATGCTGTTAAGCGGATTGTGATATCCCGGAAACGGGATGGTGCCTGCTCTGCGCCGATGGAAGGGTTCGAGGGCCGAATTGCCGGCCTTCGAACGATTTCCTCCGGGTGGGAAAAGCTTTAAGGAATGGCCGCGGCCCGGCCGGGCGGCAGGCATGAAGTTGAGGGACACACGGGAAGCATGCTGTTTCAGCGCAGATCTCCGCCGGATTGGCGCGAAAAGCTCCGTGTCGCGGTTTGGCCGCGGCGCTCCTGGAGCCGTTCGCTGAAATACCTGGCGAAGCGCGTCCTGCGCCTGACGGCCTCCCCGCATGCGATTGCCGCTGGCATCGCCGCCGGCGTCTTTGCCTCCTTCACGCCCTATATGGGCCTGCACTTCATCATTTCCTTCATTGTCGCCTATGTCATCGCGGGCAACATGATCGCGGCCGCCAGCGGTACCTTCATCGGCAATCCGATCACCTTTCCCTTCATCTGGGCGGCAACCTATTCGACCGGCAATTTCATCCTGAAGGGCGAGATCACCGATGGCGGCCCTCAACACACGCTCGAAGCCTTCGCCAAGACCGACTGGTGGCATCTCGGCCCGAGGGGCGTTGCCAATCTCGCCGCCTCGATCTGGGAACCGGTGCTCAAGCCCATGAGCGTCGGGGCGATACCGCTCGGCATCGGTGCCGGGCTGATCGCCTATCTGATCACCCGCTGGGCCGCGGTGGCATTCCAGATGTCGCGCCGCAAGATGCTGGCCGAAAAGGCCCGCAAGCTGAAGGAAAAGGCGATGCGCCTCGCCGAATCGGACGACCGCATCAACGCGTGAGCGCCGGCACGACCGAAAGATACGGCATTTTCTTTCGCATCCGAACGGAATAGAACACCGCCATGATCATCGGACTGGGCAGCGACCTCATCGACATCCGCCGCATCGAGCGCTCGCTGGAGCGCTACGGCGACCGCTTCACCGAGCGCATCTTCACCGAGATCGAGCAGGCCAAATCCGATCGCCGCCGCGAACGGGCAGCCTCCTATGCCAAGCGGTTTGCCGCCAAGGAAGCCTGTTCCAAGGCGCTCGGCACGGGGATAGGCCAGGACGTCTTCTGGCGCGACATGGGCGTGGTCAATCTGCCGGGCGGAAAGCCGACCATGAAATTGACCAACGGCGCCGCAAAAAGGCTTGAAGAACTCATTCCACATGGCTACGAACCCAGAATTCATTTGACGATTACCGATGACAAGCCGCTCGCTCAGGCCTTTGTAATCATCGAGGCAGTACCCATATCGGATAGTCCGAAACGCTGACAAATCGCAAAAGCCTGGCCGATGACCCTCCATGAACAGGAAAATTCCGTGACCCAGAACTCCACCAGAAAGAAGGAAGGCGGGCTGGGCGAAACGGTATCCATCGTCATCCAGGCCCTGTTGCTCGCCCTGGTGGTGCGCACCCTGCTGTTCCAGCCCTTCACCATTCCCTCGGGTTCGATGGAGCCGACCCTGCTGATCGGCGACTATCTGTTCGTCTCCAAATACAGCTACGGCTATTCGAAATATTCCCTGCCGTTCTCCCCCGACCTGTTCGACGGCCGTATCTGGGAGGGAGCGCCGCAGCGCGGCCAGATCGCCGTCTTCCGGCTGCCGACCAATCCCTCGATCGACTATATCAAGCGCGTCATCGGCCTTCCGGGCGACCGGGTCCAGGTGCGCGAAAGCATTCTCTATATCAATGACGAGCCGGTAAAGCGCGTACCCGCCGGCATGTTCAAGCATCCCGATGGCGGCCCGGACGTTCCGATGTTCCTCGAAACCCTGCCGAACGGCGTCAGCTACAATGTCCTGGAATCCAATCCGCGCAGCGCCGGCGACAATACCAGGGTCTTCGAGGTGCCGCCCGGCCACTACTTCATGATGGGCGACAACCGGGACAACTCGCTCGACAGCCGGTTCGACGTCGGCTTCGTGCCGCTGGAAAACTTCATCGGCCCGGCCCGCGCGATCTTCTTCTCGGTTGCCCATGACAGCCATCCGCTCGCCATCTGGAACTGGCCCTCCGAAATGCGCACGGACCGGCTGTTCAAGGGATTGTGAGCCGATGAAGTTTTCAAGCAGGTCCCGCGGTAGCCAACGCTTTGGAGTGCTTGAAAAACGCCTGGGTATCGAGTTTTCGGACTACGAAAATCTCGAGCGCGCGCTGACCCATGCCAGCGTGCGCAAGAAATCCGACAACAATTTTCACTATCAGCGGCTGGAATTCCTGGGCGACCGGGTGCTGGGCCTTGCCGTTGCCGAACTGCTGTTCGAACGCTTTCCCGATGCCAATGAAGGCGAATTGTCGCTGCGTCTAAACGCACTCGTAAAGGGCCGCACGCTGGCCGAGATTTCCGACGAACTGGAACTGCACGAATTCATCCGCACCGGCGGCGACCTCAAGGAACTGACGGGAAAGCGCATGCAGAGCGTGCGCGCCGATGTGCTCGAGGCGCTGATCGCCTCGATCTATCTCGATGCCGGCCTGCCGGTGGTGGTCGATTTCATCAAGCGGTTCTGGAAGCAGCGCCTGCATGTCAGCGAGGAGGCGAGGCGCGATTCCAAGACCGCGCTGCAGGAATGGGCCCATTCCAACCGGCTCGGCACGCCGCGCTATCGCGAGCAGAAGCGCTCGGGGCCCGATCATGACCCGGTCTTTACCGTCGCCGTCCAGATTCATGGCCGCGAGGATACCGAAGGCACGGGCCGCTCCAAGCGTTCCGCCGAACAGAATGCCGCGAGGGCGGTGCTGATCCGCGAGGGCGTCTGGCAGGAAGAGGAAGGAACGCTGTGAGCGCGGACGACAAGGGTGAAACACCGGCAGTGCCCGGCGAGGCAATGCAAGCCGCCGCATCGATGCGTCGCGCCGGTTTCGTCGCGCTGATCGGCGCGCCCAATGCCGGCAAGTCGACGCTGATGAACCAGCTCGTCGGCACCAAGGTGTCGATCGTCACCCACAAGGTGCAGACGACCCGCGCCATCATTCGCGGTATTGCGGTGCATGACGACGCCCAGATCGTTTTCGTCGACACGCCGGGCATCTTCAGGCCGCGCCGCAAGCTCGACGAGGCCATGGTCACGACCGCCTGGGGCGGCGCCAGGGATGCCGATCTCGTTGCCCTGCTGATCGATTGCGAGCGCGGCATCGGCGAGGATGTCGAGGCGATCCTGCGCGGGCTGGCGGCACTCCCCCACAAGGCCATCCTGATCCTCAACAAGATCGACGCCGTGCCGCGCGACAGCCTGCTGGCGCTGACGGCGAAGGCCAACGAACTGGCTGCCTTCGACCGGACCTTCATGGTTTCGGCATTGAAGGGCGATGGCTGCGCCGACCTGATGGACTATCTTGCCGCCGCCATGCCGCAGGGGCCGTTCCTCTACCCCGAGGACGATGTTTCGGATCTGCCGATGCGGCAGTTGGCGGCGGAGATCACCAGGGAAAAGCTCTATCTGCGCCTGCATCAGGAATTGCCCTATGCCTCCCATGTGGAGACCGAAAGCTGGCAGGAGACGGACAAGGGCGTGCGCATCGATCAGGCGATCTATGTCGAGCGCGACAGCCAGAAGAAGATCGTCATCGGCCGCAAGGGCGAGACGATCAAGGCGATCTCCACCGCGGCGCGCAAGGAACTGGCCGATATCCTCGAAAAGCCTGTACACCTGTTTCTCTTCGTCAAGGTACGCGAGAACTGGGTCAACGATCCCGAGCGCTACCGCGAAATGGGACTTGAGTTTCCGCGCTGAACAGCCTCCACTGCCGGTCATGGAATGGAAGGATCAGGGCCTGATTCTGGGCGTCAGGAAGCATGGCGAGACGAGTGCCATCATCGAGGTGATGACGCCGCGCCATGGCCGCCATCTCGGCCTGGTGCGCGGCGGCCGGTCGTCGCGCCAGCGTCCCGTCCTGCAGCCGGGAAATTCGGTGATGCTGGAATGGCGCGCCCGGCTCGAGGAACATCTGGGCGTGTTCACCGTCGAGGGCGAGACCCTGCGCGCCGCCAGGCTGATGGACGAGCCGCTCGGCATTTACGGGCTGCAGACCCTGGCGGCCCATCTGCGCCTTCTGCCCGAGCGCGACCCCCATGCCGGGCTTTATCAGGCGGCGCTGGTTGTGCTCGATCATCTCGACGAGCCGGAAAAGGCCGCCCGCCTGCTGATCCGATTCGAACTGGCACTGCTCGAAGAACTGGGCTTCGGCCTCGATCTGACCGCCTGTGCGGCATCCGGTACGCAGGACGAACTGGTCTTCGTGTCGCCGAAAACCGGCCGCGCCGTCAGCAGGCAGGCGGGCCGGCCATGGCAGGCGCAGTTGCTCGCCCTGCCGCCTTTTCTGCTTTCCGAAGCGCAGCGGAATCGCCTCGTCGCGCCGGGGCAGGCTGCATCAGGCACCCATGGACCCGGCGATGCCCTCGAACAGGGCTTCAACCTTTCGTTTTTTTTCCTCGAACGAAATGTTTATGGTCCAAGGGGCATCCGGCCGCCCGATGAGCGTGCCGGCCTGATACGCCGGATCACGGCAATGGTCGCCAGGGAGGCGGAGTTGGCCAGAGAGACAGAGTTGGCAAGGCAAGCAGAGGCGACAAGGGAGGCGGAACGAACCCAATGAGCGGGCATGGCTATGAAAGCGGGCGGCTCAACCTGCCCTTTGTCGGTTTTTCGACCTTCGGCAAGCGGCCGATCGCCGACGACTGGGATGCGATCGAGGCCGATATCGCCATCCTCGGCGCGCCGTTCGATTTCGGTACGCAATACCGCGCCGGCGCCCGCTTCGGGCCGCGCGCCATCCGTGAGGCCTCGACCCTGTTCTCCTTCGGCCATGCCGGCGCCTATGACCATGAGGACGAGGCGGTCTATCTGCCCGGCAGCGTGAAGATCGTCGACATGGGCGATGCCGACATCGTCCACACCGACACCGAAACGAGCCACGCCAATATCGAATTGGGTGTCCGCAAGGCGCTGGCCGCCGGCGCTTTGCCGGTGGTGCTCGGCGGCGATCATTCGATCAACATTCCCTGCATTCGCGCCTTCGACCAGCAGGAGCCGATCCACATCGTCCAGATCGATGCCCATCTCGATTTCGTCGATGTCCGCCATGGCGTGCGCCATGGCCATGGCAATCCCATGCGCCGCGCGGCCGAACAGGATCATGTTACGGGCCTTTCCCAGATCGGCATCCGCAACGTCTCGTCGACGGCGAGGGAAGGCTATGACGATGCCCGCAGGATGGGCTCGGATATCCTGTCCGTGCGCCAGTTTCGAAAGCTCGGCGTCGAGGCGGTGGCAAGCCGCATTCCCGAGGGCGCGCGCTATTACGTCACCATCGATATCGACGGCTTCGACCCCTCCATCGCGCCCGGCACCGGCACACCCTCCCATGGCGGCTTTCTCTACTACGAGGTGCTCGAACTGCTGCAATTGATCGCCCGGCGCGGCACCGTGGCCGGCATCGATCTGGTCGAGGTCGCGCCCGACTACGATCAGTCGGGATCGACTTCCTTCCTGGCGGCGCAAGTCCTTTTGAACTTCCTCGGCTTCATCATGCATGCCCGTGGACATTGAATTTTCTGGAAAGACAAAATGCAAGATCAGACCCGTTTCATGCCCCTTGATGCACCGGTAGGCACGGTCCCGAGCGAACTGGCGATGCAGCATGACGGCATCGAGATTTTCGCCAGGATGCTCGCCGGCGAAATTCCGCCGCCGCCGATGGCCCGCACTCTGAACTTCACCCTGACGGAAGCCGAAAAGGGCAGGGCGGTCTTCCGCGGCGTGCCGCTTTACGATCACTACAATCCGGCCGGCACGGTGCATGGCGGCTGGCCCGCGACCATCCTTGATTCAGCCCTTGGCTGTGCCGTGCACACCATGCTGCAAAAGGGCATCGGCTACACCACGGTCGAGTTCAAGGTGAACCTGGTGCGCCCGATGTTCGAAACCACGGGCGAAGTGATCTGCGAGGGCCGGGTGATCCATTTCGGCCGCACCATCGCCACCTCCGAGGCGACGCTCAGGACGCTGGAAGGCAAGCTGATCGCCCACGGCACCGAGACCTGCGCGCTCTTTCCCGTTGGCAGCAAGGGCTAGTCCTGTCTGATGGCCGGCCTGCTCATCGTCTACCACTCGCGTACCGGCGGCAGCCGTCAGATGGCCGAGGCGGCGGCCGAAGCTGCGCGCGAACATGGTGCGGTGAGCCTCAAACCTGCCGACCGGGCCGGGCCGGACGACCTGCTTGCCGCCGATGGCTATCTCTTCTGCTGCCCGGAAAACCTTGCCGCGATCTCCGGCGTCATGAAGGATTTCTTCGACCGCTGCTATTATCCGGTGCTCGGCCGTATCGAGGGCCGACCCTATGCGCTGATGGTCTGTGCCGGTTCCGATGGCGAGAACGCCGTGCGCCAGATCGCCCGCATCGCCACCGGCTGGCGGCTGAAGGCGGTGCAGGAGCCGATCATCGTCTGCACTCACGCCCAGACGCCGGAAGCGATCCTGGCGCAAAAGACGATCCCCGAAGACCAGCTTGCCCGCTGCCGCGAGATCGGCGCGGCGCTGGCCGCCGGCCTCGCCATGGGAGTGTTTTAGGCTGTATCGACCTTCAGGATTGGTGCGCGGCAGGGATGAAAATCGGCCGGTTTCAGGAGCGGAGCCGCGGCAAGGCCGGTCGCCTTTCAAGGCTCTGCGACGCCGAAATGGGCGATTTTCGCCCTATCCCTGCGGGACGCGGCGGATTTCGCCCCTGGCTGCGTTGAAAACCCCTTATGGTGGGCGGCACCATGGCGGTCTTTTCGCCTTGCCAGCGACAAAATCCGTCTCGCGCCGCGCCCGAAATCTGAATGTCGATACAGCCTAGTCACCCGAATCCAAAGTTCGTCTCATTTGCCAGCACTCTCATAACGAACTTTGGATTCAATAGGGTGACTAGCAAATTTATGATTCTAGTGTGGTTTTTGAATTTGAAATACGCTTC
>JAGRLT010000078.1 GCA_020441665.1 Nitratireductor sp. | reverse complement strand
TTGACCTTCGGCCATGGGTGTTCTTTGGGTCGCGAAAAGCTAACAGTGCCTGCACTGCGTCGCTTTCCGCTTCTAGCCGAAGACCAAACTCCCGGCGTTCAAACGATTCCATCTGGGCGTGAAAGGCTCTAAGCCCTTCAGGACGCCACGGCCAGTGCGGCCCGCGGCTCGACGATCGATCCGGTTCGCTCGCGTGACGCGACGGGCGGCAGGACGCTTTCCAGCGCTTCCTGCCAGAGCCTGTCGACACGGCCCGGATGACCGTCGCGGTCGATGCGCCGTCGTGCCGCATGACCCATCCGGGCCGCGAGGGCGGGCTCGCGCAGCAAGCGTCCGAGAAGCGCGCCAAGCGCCGCACTGTCGCCCGGCGGCGCCAGAAACCCTTCGCTGCCGTGATCGATCATGCCGGCAAGCGCCGGTATGCGGTAGCCCGCCACCGGCAGGCCCGCCGCCATGGCCTCCATCACCGCCTTGGGCAGGCTTTCGGGATGCAGCGAGGGAAACAGCAGCGCTTCGGCGCGGGTCAGGAGTGCCGGCAGAAAGGCATGTTCCACCGCGCCGGCAAGAACGAGGCGCCTGGCAAGGCCGAGCGACAGGGCAAGCTGTATCAGGCGTTTGCGGTTCTTCTTCTTCATCGGGCCGACGACCAGCAGCGACACATCCTCCTGCCCGGCCGCGTGCAGCGCGTGCAACAGGTCAAGCGCACCCTTGGTCCGCGTCACGCGCCCGACATAGAGGACGAAGCGGCGCCCCGAATCGGTCAGTTCCTGAACCCGGGCGGGAAAGCGGGGCTTGGCCGCTATCGACAGAAAGTCGTCCGCCATGAAGCCGTAGGGGATGGCCCGCGCCGGCGGCGGCCGCCACCAATAGGTTTCCGCGATGCTGTCGGCCAGTGCCGCACCATTGGCGATCACCAGGGCGCTTCCCGTCAGGCAGGCGGTATGCCTGCGGTTGGCCCGGGCATCGAGCCAGGCATGGATCGGCCGCGCCAGATGCCGGAAAATGCCTGCGATGCCGCGCCGGCGCGTGATCTTGTAGGGGTGCAGCCAGGCGGGATAGGTGCCCTCATGGCTGATCAGCGGTATCGTGCCGGCATGCCGGCTGTATTGAAGAAATCCCGAACTGCTGCGGCCGCGCCCCATGACGATGTCGAAGGGCTGCTCAAGATGCAGTCGATCGAAGGTTTTAGCACTTTCCCGCCAATAGGCGCGATCGGTCTTCTCCGGCCGGCCGGCGCCGAGATAGTGGATGGATATGCCCGGTTCTTGTTCGATCCTCGCAATGGGTCTCTTCGCTCCGTCGGGATGGCGGGTGGTGATCACCGTGACCCGATGGCCGATTGCCGCAAGCTGGCGCGCCACCAGCATGAACGGCCAAAGGAACCGCCCGCCGCGATGGGCTGAATAGGCCTTCGAAAAGATGCAGACCGAAAGCGGCCGCCCGCTCGGCAAGGGTGGCGGCGGGGTTGGCGAAGGGGATGACAAAAGGGGTAGCGGCTGCATGCGGCCACCCCTATCGTCCCGGCGTGACACTATGGTGAAGGCTTTACCGGTAGCGGGCGACGAAATTGCGCAGGATTTGCGATCCGTGCTCCGGATTGCCCGTATGCGCGCTGGCGATCAGCGCGTCGGCTTCCTGCGGATCGAAATAGCCCTTGTGGCGGTAGATGTTGATCCTGACCTCGAACACGCCGCCATCGGCCTCGGGATGAAACTGCGTCGCATAGACGTTCTCGCCGAAGCGGATCATCTGATAGGGGCAGGTGGGTGACGAAATCAGGTGGGCGCAATCGGGCGGAAGCTGCTGCACCGCCTCCTTGTGGCCGACAAAGGCATCGAAGGTTTCCGGCAGGCCGGACAATAGCGGGTCGGACCGGCCCGCCTTTTCGATCTTCGCCCGAACCACGCCGACCGGTTCCGAATAGCGCCCCTTGGCGACATCGGCCCCCAGATGGTGCGCCAGAATGCCGATGCCGTAGCAGCAGCCCATGAAGGGAAAATCGCGGCGGGTTATTTCCGGCATCAGGGCAAGCACCGCTCCCTCGATGCGGCTTTCGATCGCTGATTTTTCCTCCGGCGGATCGGACACGCATCCAGGCCCGCCTCCGACGATCACGCCGGCATAGGCATCGAGATCGAGCGCCTCCGACAGCGTCTCCCGGTCGAGGCGGATGCGTCTGGTCTCGCTGGCCTCAAGCCCGCCGCGTGTGAGGATCGCCTCATATTCATTGTCGGAGGCGGCGGTTTCCGGCCGCAATTGCAGGATGAGGAAGGGCTTGCCCGCCATGGCGTCACACCGCGCTGCGGCTCTTGATGGCGGCCGCCAGCGTGCCCTCGTCGAGATAGTCGAGCTCGCCGCCCACCGGCACCCCATGGGCCAACCGGGTGATCCTCACCGCGATCCCCTCGAGCCGGTCGACAATGTAATGGGCCGTGGTCTGGCCTTCGACGGTGGCGTTGACCGCGATGACGATTTCGCGCACCGTGCTATCCTCGGCCGTTGCCCGGTCGATCAGGGAAGCGATGTTGAGATCGTCTGGGCCGATCCCGTCGAGCGGCGACAGCGTGCCGCCCAATACGTGATAGCGGCAGTTGACGGCGCCGGCGCGCTCCAGCGCCCACAGATCGGAAACATCCTCGACGACCACCAGCACGCTTTCGTCGCGCCGCGGGTCGGCACACAGCGTGCAGGGGTCGGACGTATCCACATTGCCGCAGGTCGAGCAGACCTTGACCCGTTCGGCGGCTTCCCGGCTGGCGGTCGCCAGCGGTTCGAGCAGGGTTTCGCGCTTCTTGATCAGATGCAGGGCGGCGCGCCGCGCCGAGCGGGGGCCGAGCCCCGGCAGCCGCGCCAATATCTGGATCAGCCGTTCGATCTCCGGTCCGGTGACGGATTTCGCCATGCGCCCCGTCCGGCTAGAACGGCAGTTTCATGCCGGGCGGTATCGGCAGGCCGGCGGTCAGTTCCCGGGTTTTTTCCGCCATCAGTGCCTCCGCCTTCTGCTTGGCGTCGCCATGGGCGGCAACGATCAGGTCCTCGATCATCTCGCCCTCGCCCTCGGCGATCAGCGACGGGTCGATGCGCAGCGATTTGAGGTCGCCCTTGCCGGACAGGATCACGGTGACCATGCCGCCGCCAGCCGTGCCCTCGGCTTCCAGTTGCGCCAGGCCTTCCTGCATTTCGGCCATTTTGGCCTGCATTTCCTTGGCCTGCTTCATGATGTTGAGAAGGTCTTTCATCGTCCATCCAATTTTCGTGCGTTCAAATCTGTGCCTGAACTGGGCCTATTCGAAGAAATCGTCAAGGCTGTCTTCACCCGCTTCCGCGGCATCGGGGTCGTCGGGCACCGCCTCGCCGCCGGGTGTCTGCGGGGCGGCGTCGCGAATGCGCACATCGACGATCCGCGCACCCTCGAAGGCCGCCAGAATGGCCTTTACCGCCGGATGGCTGCGGGCCTTCTCGATCTGCGTCGACTTTTCCGCATTCTCGATTTCATCGAGCGTCGGCAGGCCTTCCTTGTCGGAAATGATGAAGTTCCATCGGAGCCGCGTCCAGGCCTCGATCCGCCCCTTGGCGTGGTAGATCAGTTCGCGCGGCGGATCGTTCGCCAGGCCGAATTCGAGCGCGCCGGACTTGAACGAGACCAGCCGCACATGGCGCTTCAGGAACAGCTTGGTCCTCAGATCGCGCTTGTCCTCGGCGAGGAAGATCAGTTCCTCGAAGGTCGAAAGCACCAGCGGCGGCTCGCCTGCTTCCGCGTCATCGGTCGCTGGCTTTGGCTGAGCCATGGCCGTTTGGGCCAGGGCGGTCTGGTTTGCTGCGGCTGTCGGCGAGGCCGTTTCGCCCGGCATTCCGCCGCCGATCTGCCGCAGGGCAACCGGTGCGTTGCCGGGCGCAGGGACAGGAGTCCCCGCCGGCATGTGCCGGGTCTGGGAGAGGGCTGCCGCACCAGGCGCGCCGGGCTGCTGGCGCGCCGCATCGCCGGCACCTGTCCCGTCACCGCCCTGCGCCCTGCGTGCCAGTTCCTCATGGCCCGGCAGGTCGACGGCATGGGTCAGCCGCACCAGCACCATGTCGGCGGCGGCGAGCGCGCGCTCGGCGGTGCGCACTTCCGCCAGGCCCTTGAGCAGGATCTGCCAGGCGCGTCCCAATACGCGCACCGAAAGCCTGTCGGCGAATTCCTTGCCGCGCACCCGCTCGGCTTCCGAGAAGGCGGCGGAGTTGTTGCCGAAGCCGCCGGGTCCCTCGCCGCTCGCATATTTGAGCCTGGTGACGAAATGGATGAAGTCGGCCAGATCGGTCAGCACCACATAAGGGTCGGCGCCGACATCGTATTGTGCCTTCAGCTCGGTGAGTGCGGCGGCGATGTTTCCGCCCATCACCTGTTCGAACAGATCGATCACCCGTGCCCGGTCGGCAAGCCCCAGCATGGCCCGGATGCCTTCGGCCTCCACCCTGCCATCGGCATGGGCGATCGCCTGGTCGAAGATCGACAGCGCGTCGCGCACCGAGCCTTCGGAGGCCCGCGCCACCAGCGCCAGCGCCTCTTCGCCGGCCTCGATGCCCTCGGCCTTGGCAATCCGGCCGAGATGGGCAACCATCTCGCCGGCCTCGATGCGGCGCAGGTCGAACCGCTGGCAGCGCGACAGGACGGTGATCGGCACCTTGCGGATTTCGGTGGTGGCGAAGATGAATTTCAGATGCGCAGGCGGCTCCTCCAGCGTTTTCAGCAGGCCGTTGAAGGCGCTGCGCGACAGCATGTGCACTTCGTCGATGATATAGACCTTGTAGCGTGCCAGCGCCGGGGCATATTGCGCCGCCTCGATGATATCGCGGATATCGTCGATGCCGGTGTGCGACGCCGCGTCCATCTCGATGACGTCCACATGGCGCCCCTCGATGATGGCGCGGCAATGCTCGCCTTCGCGAGCAAGGTCGATATTGGGTTGGTCGGTTTCGGCCGATTTGTAGTTGAGCGCGCGCGCCAGGATGCGTGCCGTCGTGGTCTTGCCAACCCCGCGCACCCCGGTCAGCATATAGGCTTGCGCGATGCGGCCCGAGGAAAACGCATTGGTGAGCGTACGCACCATCGGTTCCTGGCCGATCAGGTCGGCAAAGCTCTGCGGCCGGTATTTGCGCGCCAGAACGCGGTATTCGCTGCTCTTGTTTTCGTCCGATTGCGCCATGCGGTTCCGTAACTGCCCGGTAAGATCCTTCGCCACCATACCGGTTTTCGCCCGTGGCAAAAACGGAGGCAAGGGAATTCCGCCCCTGTCGGGGTGTCGGCTGGCAATTTCCGGGGAAAGGTGGAAGACCGGCTTGAGGTGACCCGAGCGGAAACTCGTTGTGGCTGCTTCCTTCCGGACCTGACCAGGTTGGCGAGGAACTCGTCCACCACCGGCCTTCCGCCGCTACATATCGTCTTTCGGGGCGCAAAATGCAAGCGCAAGCGACAAATCCGGTGCCGTCCGTTCAAACCGCCATGTCCTCCTGCGTTCATGAAAGCGCTGCAATCCCGGCGCAAGGTGCCCGCGCTGCCGTTTTCACCGCAACGAGTCGTTTCGGAGCGCCGCGTTTGCGGTTACCCTTCTCCGGTCCGACACCCCAAGGAGGTCCCCATGAAACGCACTTCAACCATCCTGGCCGCGCTTGCCGGCGTCAGCATGCTCGCGCTTGCAACCGGCATCGCCCGGGCCGAGCGAGCCCTTGTCCGCATCGCCATCATGCCCGATGGCGCCGAGGTCACCGGCCTTTCCACCAATGTTCTGGGCGATCTCTTCCTCAATGCCCAGCATCCCGGCGGCCACGATGATTTGCGCGAAGGCGACCAGCCGGCAACGCTGGGCTATATCTACGGCTTTGACAGCACCAACATGCAAAGCGTCGGTCTCTCGCCGGTGCCCGAGAACCCGGCCGTGGCGGTCAATGGCGGCGAGTATGTCGTCTTCGGCAAGGCAGGCGAGCAACTGGGCTCGGGCGAACAACTGGGCGGCGTCTACGGGCCGGATGGCGGCCTGCTCTATGTTTCCAATGCGCCCGATTTCAACGGCTTCATTCCGACCGGCGCCAATACGGCCTGGCTCTACACGGCCTGGGAAGGGGCCGGCCGGGAAGGCATGGGCAGCATGTCCAAACTGTCGCTCAGCCGTGTCGGCGGCAAGTGGCAGGCCGATCTTTCCAAATCCCGCATGGTCGATCTGCGCCCCGTCGATGGCGGCCATGTACTGTGTTCGGGCACGGTCACGCCCTGGGGCACACCGCTGTTTGCCGAGGAATACTTCTTCTACAACACCGCCACCTGGAACCATCCCGACAACCATGACGAGGATGAACGCGCCAGCTTCCAGAAGGGCAACGACATCAACTACATCAAGCCCAAGAACGTGACCCGCTACCTGGGCAGGATGGGCAATCCCTACCGCTATGGCTACATGATCGAGATCAACCATCCGGCAGCGGCAGACGGCGAAATGCCGGTCAAGCACTATGCCACCGGCCGCCTGAGCCATGAGGTTGCGGCCATCATGCCCGACATGCGCACCGTCTACATGACGGATGACGATTCGGCGGCCTATGCCGACAAGAGATACAATTCGGCCTCCGGCGGCGTATTGTTCAAATTCGTCGCCGACAGGAAAGGCGATCTTTCCGCCGGCACGCTCTTTGCCGCAAAACTTGCCCAGGACGCGGAAGCCGACCCGTCGAAAGCCGGGTTCGATGTCGAATGGCTCGAACTGGGCCATGGCGACGATGCAGAGATCGCCGGCTGGATCGCCGAATATGACGGCATCGAGGTCGCCGACTATGTCGACGGCCAGACCAACTACATTTCCGACGACGATATCCGCGCTTATGTCGCCGGCAGCGCGAAGGACGCGCGCGCGGCGTTCCTCGAAAGCCGCCGCACCGCTGCCGCCATGGGCGCCACCAATGAATGGGACAAGCTCGAAGGGGTGACCCATCACGGCAGCAAGGTCTATGTCGCGGCCTCCGCGCTCGCCTTCACCATGGACAAGAGCTGGGGGCATGTGGACTGGTCGAGCGGGGTGAAGGACGAGGCCGAGCCCGGCGCCATCGCGCTCAACGCCGAAGGTTGCGGCGCGACCTATGTGGCCGAGACCGGTGACGACTACAACATCACCCGCCTCGACCCGTTCGTCGTCGGCAGGACCCAATCCGATGGAAGCTGCGACGTGGCGCTGCCGGCCAATCCCGACAACATTCTCGCGCTCGACGACGGCACGCTGCTGATCGGCGAGGATGCCGGCAAGAAGAAGCACCCCCATGACATGCTGTGGATGGTGAAGTAGCCCTTGCCCGCCGCGCCCGCCCGCCCCGGCTTCCGTCAAAAGATGACAGACACTAGCTGTGGAGTCTCAATAGGTTGTTCACGTCGCTCCCTGATCGGCTGATTGGCGTATTTCTATTTATCCCGGCATGGGGTCGGTGCCAATTGTAGTGATGGAGCCAGTATGGCAGTTCGGCCTTT
>JAGRLT010000077.1 GCA_020441665.1 Nitratireductor sp. | reverse complement strand
CGTGCTGGAATCGTCGGGCCGCCTCACCCTGCTCGACCAGAGCCGCGTCATCCGCCCGCATCCGGCCTTCAGACTGTTCGCCACCGCCAATACGGTCGGCCTCGGTGACACCACCGGCCTCTATCACGGCACGCAGCAGATCAACCAGGCGCAGATGGACCGCTGGTCGATCGTCACCACGCTCAACTATCTGCCGCACGACAAGGAAGCCGGCATCGTGCTTGCCAAGGCGAAGAGCTTTGACAACGACAAGGGCCGGGAGACGATCTCGCGCATGGTGCGGGTTGCCGACATGACGCGGGCCGCCTTCATCAATGGCGACCTGTCGACGGTGATGAGCCCGAGAACGGTGATCACCTGGGCGGAAAACACCGAGATTTTCGGCGATCTCGGCATGGCCTTCCGGCTGACCTTCCTCAACAAGTGCGATGAGCTGGAGCGGGCGACCGTGGCCGAGTTCTATCAGCGGGTGTTTGGCGAAGAATTGCCGGAATCGACCGCCAATCTGGTTCTCGACTGAGGCGGCGCGGTCAATCGTAGGGAACAGGGGCCACAGGGAATAAAAGCGCGTCATGGCCGGACCGGGTGACAACCGCAGGAAGAGTTCAGGGCCGGTGGATTTCGAACCGCTGAAGCAGGCCCTGTCGAATTGCGTGCGCGCCATCGCCAACAGACCGGGCGTGGAAGTCACCTATTCCAACGACCGGCCGGCGCTGATCGGCGACCAGATCAAGCTGACCGATCCCGGCCGCAAGCTGACGCGCGCCCAACTGGCATCGACGCGCGGCTATGGCGACAGCATGGCCCTGCGGCTCGCCTGCCACGACAAGGCGCTGCACAACCGCTATGCGCCGGTCGGGCAACTGGCCCGGGCGATCTATGACCGGGTCGAGCAGACGCGGGTCGAATCGCTGGGCGCACGGCGGATGTCGGGGGTTGCCGGCAATCTTTCCGCCATGCTCGAGGAGAAATATTCGCGGGCCAATTACCAGAACGCCGTCGAGCGCGCCGATGCTCCGCTCGAGGAAGCGGTGGCGCTGATGGTGCGCGAGCGGCTGACCGGCGAGGCGCCGCCTGAAAGCGCCAGGAAATTCGTCAAATTGTGGCGGCCCTTCATCGAGGACAAGGCGGGTGAGGCGATCGCCGCCATGGATGGCGATCTTGCCAACCAGGCCGATTTCGCCAAGGCGATCCGCAATCTGCTCGTCTCCCTCGAAATGGCCGACGAACTGGGCGACGAGGAGCCCGATCAGGACGACGAGGCGGCCGAGGACAATGAGCCGCAATCGGCCGAAAGCGATGCCGAGAGCGAGAATGACGATGCCTCCGCCCAGGAGGACGGCCAGCCGGAAGCGAGCGACGAGACCTCCGAGGACGCCCAGGAAGGCGAGATGGATGCATCCGAGATCAGCGATGACGATCTCGACAGCGATATGGAGGATGCCGAGACGCCGGGCGAGGCGCAGCGGCCGCAACTGCCGTTTTCCGAACTGCCACCCGATTCCGACTACAAGGTGTTCACCTATGAGTTCGACGAGGTGATCACGGCGGAGGAGTTGTGCGACGAGGCCGAACTCGAACGGCTGCGCGCCTTTCTCGACAAGCAGCTTGCCCATTTGCAGGGCGTGGTCGGGCGGCTCGCCAACCGGCTGCAGCGCCGGCTGATGGCGCAGCAGAATCGCGGCTGGGATTTCGATCTCGAAGAGGGCTATCTCGACACCGCCCGCCTGCCGCGCATCATCATGGACCCGATGACGCCGCTTTCCTTCAAGATGGAGCGCGATACGGTGTTCCGCGATACGGTGGTGACGCTGCTGATCGACAATTCGGGCTCGATGCGCGGGCGGCCGATCACGGTCGCGGCGACCTGCGCCGACATCCTTGCGCGCACGCTGGAGCGCTGCGGCGTCAAGGTCGAGATTCTCGGCTTTACCACCAAGGCGTGGAAGGGCGGCCAGGCGCGGGAAAAATGGCTCAAGGACGACAAGCCGGCCCAGCCCGGGCGGCTCAACGACCTGCGCCACATCGTCTACAAGAGCGCCGATGCGCCCTGGCGGCGGGCGCGGCGCAATCTCGGCCTGATGATGCGCGAGGGCCTGCTGAAGGAAAACATCGACGGCGAGGCG
>JAGRLT010000076.1 GCA_020441665.1 Nitratireductor sp. | reverse complement strand
CTAGTGTGGTGAATTTGAAATACGCATCATTCCGGCAGCCGACTTCGAAGCGTATTTCAAATTCAAAAACCACACTAGAATCATAAATTTGCTAGTCACCCTATTGAATCCGAAGTTCGTTATGAGAGTGCTGGCAAATGAGACGAACTTTGGATTCGGGTGACTAAGTCCGATCAACGCTCCTGCAACGCCAAGCGAACACCCAGCGCACAGTATACGCTTCCAACCGCCCTGCCCTGCCATTTCACAACCGCCGGATTTCGGCGAAGAAAATTGCCGAGCCCCCCGGCGCAGACGGCAAAGACGACGGTGCTGAAGAGGCCAAGCAGCACGAAGATGACGCCGAAGGCCGTCAACTGGAGCGCGAGAGAACCATTTTCAGGCTCAACAAACTGAGGCAGGAAAGCCAGGAAAAAAAGCGCCGTCTTCGGGTTGAGCAGTTCCGTCACAATCGCCTGGCGGAAGGCCCGCGCTGCCGAAATCGATGGCGTTGCATCCGCCAGCCTGGTTTCGGACCGCTCCAAAAAGGCGCAGATGCCGAGATAAATGAGATAGGCCGCGCCCGCATATTTGATAAAGCTGAAGAGAACGGCGGAGGTTGCGATGACGGCGGACAGGCCGACAACGGCCATGAAGGTATGAATAAGGTCGCCGGCGGCGACCCCCGCGCCGGTCGCTATACCCACCTTGGTTCCAGAACCGGTGGCTCTGGCGACCGTCAACAAGGTGGCCGGTCCGGGAATAAACACGAATCCCAAAACAATCAGAACATAGGTGAGCAGAACGGCTGGATCGATCATGGGGCATTTCCTTCCTCGAATTACCAATTTCGATCATTTTCAGACCGGGTGCACAAGAACGAATGCGCCCTAGCCGGGCACCAGCGACATCAGCGCTTTCAGAGTGGCGGCCTGGTGGCGCTCAAACGCCGAAATACTGCCGATACCAGGTCACGAAACGGCGCAGGCCCTCTTCCAGCGAGGTAGTGGGTTCAAAGCCGTAATCGCGGCGGATGGCGGCAATGTCGGCATAGGTGGCCGGCACGTCGCCCGGCTGCATCGGCAGGTCGCGGCGGTTGGCCTTCCTGCCGGTCAGCCTTTCCAGGATGGCGACGAAATCCTCCAGCCGCTCGGGATGGTTGTTGCCGATATTGTAGACCGCGTGAGGCGCACCGCTGCCGCCCTCGCCCTGCCCGGCGGGGACGAAGCCCCTTTCGGAGATGCGCAGCACGCCGTCGACGATGTCGTCGATAAAGGTGAAGTCGCGCAGCATGTCGCCATGGTTGAAGACCTCGATGGTCTCGCCCTTCAGGATCCTGTCGGTAAACGACCAATAGGCCATGTCGGGCCGGCCCCAGGGGCCGTAGACGGTGAAGAAGCGCAGACCGGTGAGCGGGATGCCATAGAGATGGGCATAGGTGTGGCTCATCAACTCATTGGATTTCTTCGTCGCCGCGTAAAGCGAGACCGGTGTGTCGGCGCGGTCGCTTTCCCTGAACGGCAGGTCCGTGCGGCCGCCATAGATCGAGGAGGAAGAGGCATAGGCCATGTGCTCGAGCCCACCCATATGGCGCGCCAGCTCCAGCATGTTGACATGGCCGACGAGGTTCGACTGCACATAGGCATGCGGGTTCTGCAGCGAATAGCGCACGCCCGCCTGGGCGGCGAGATGGATGATGCGGTCGATCTTCCGGCCGGCCACCGCATCCCTCAGCGCCTGCATGTCGGCGAGGTCGGCATGGTGAAAGGCGAACCCCTTCTCGCCGTCGAAATGGGAAAGGCGGGCGCGCTTCAGGGCCGGGTCGTAATAGTCGTTGAGATTGTCGATGCCGACGACTTCGACGCCTTTCGCCAGCAGCGCCTTGGCGGTGTGAAATCCGATGAAGCCGGCAGCGCCGGTGATGAGCGTGGTCATGAGAACTCGCCAATGGAAGTGACTGGCGAGGATGTAACGGAGGGGGGAGAGGCGTGCAAGCGGCGGCGTGAATTGTTCTCCCGCTTGAGGGGGGAGAATGAACCCACACCAACCTCATCCCTCCTCGCCCATCCCCTCGACACTCCGCAGCAGGGCGATCGCATTGCGCAGCGACGCGGCCGTCGCGATCGCCACCTGCGGCATCAGCATCCATTCGAGCGTCCAGGCGGAGCCCGAGCGCTCCTGCTCATGCACCAGGGCGTGGTGAAGGCCGGCAAGCTGCGTGGCGTTGAAACGGGCGAGCGTGACGAGGGCCTCGGCCAGAACGGGGTTCTGCTTGTGGGGCATGGCGGACGATCCGCCGCCGCCCGACAGCGCGACTTCGCCGCGCTCGTTCTGCGCCATCAGGGCGACGTCTTGACCGATCTTGCCGAGGCTGCCGGTGACGAGCGACAGCCAGTTGGCGAGTTCGGCGATAGCCGAGCGGTCGGTGTGCCATGACCGGTCGGGCGCACCAAGATCGAGGCGGCGGGCGAGATCATCGGCGACCGCCTGCGCCTTGTCGCCCAGCCTGTCCAGCGTGCCGACAGCGCCGCCGAACTGCAATCGAAAGAGGCGTGGCTTCAGTTCACCAAGCCGCTGGCGATGCACGGCAAAGGGCGTTCGCCAACTGGCCAGCCGGTCCGCTACGGTGATGGGCAAGGCCGCCTGCATGCGCGTGCGGCCCATCAAAAAATTGCCGCCAAATCGCACCTGAAGGGTTTCAAGGATCGATTCAACTTGCTCGATCCTTGATTCCAGCAATATCAGCAAGCTCTTGATCCGCATGATAAAACTGGTGTCGATCAGGTCCTGACTGGTGGTGCCGAAATGCAGGCGTTCGGCATGGGGCTTGCCGACAGCGTTGCGCATCTGGCGCACCAGTTCGGGCACGACGACACCGTCCCGGGCGGTCTCCGCCCCGATGGCGGTAATATCCGGCTCAAAGCCATGAAGCGCGTTTTCGATTTGCCCGGCCGCCTCGGAAGGAATGACGCCCTGACCTGCCTGCGCCTTCGCCAACGCGATCTCGAAGCCGATCATGCAATCGAGTTCCGCCTTCACCGTAAAGAAGGCGGTAGCCTCCCTGTCGCCCAGAAGGCCGCTCAGCAAGGGCGCGTTGAAGGGCGTGAACGACATGGCCGGTCAGATGCGCTCCAGGGCGATCGCAATGCCCTGGCCGACGCCGATGCACATGGTGGCGAGCGCCAGCCTGCCGCCGCGCTCGTGCAGTTCGAGCGCCGCCGTGCCGGTGATCCGCGCCCCCGACATGCCGAGCGGATGGCCGAGCGCGATCGCCCCGCCATTGACGTTCACATGCTCCGCATCGTCGGCGATGCCGAGGTCGCGCAGCGTCGCCAGCCCCTGGGAGGCGAAAGCCTCGTTCAGTTCGATGACGTCGAAATCCTGCGGCGTGATGGCGAGCCTCGCACAGAGTTTCTTCGTTGCCGGCGCCGGGCCGAAACCCATGATGCGGGGCGCGAGGCCCGCAGCCGCGCCTCCCAGAATGCGGGCGATCGGGGTGAGGCCATGCTTCTTCGCGGCGGCTTCGGAAGCGACGATCAAGGCCGCCGCGCCATCGTTGACGCCGGAGGCATTGCCGGCCGTCACGCTGCCGCCGGCGCGGAACGGCGCCCTGAGAGCGGCGAGCTTTTCGAGCGTCGTCTCGCGCGGATGTTCATCGGCGTCGACGACAACCGGATCGCCCTTGCGCCGGGGCAGTTCGACCGGCGTGATCTCCTGCGCGAGCCTGCCGGACTTCTGAGCCGACGCCGCCTTTTGCTGCGAGCGCAGCGCGAAAGCGTCCTGATCCTCGCGCGAGATCGCGAAATCCTCGGCGACGTTCTCCGCCGTTTCCGGCATCGAGTCGATGCCGTATTGCGCCTTCATCAGCGGATTGACGAAGCGCCAGCCGATCGTCGTGTCATAGACCGCATTGTCGCGGGAGAAGGCGGTCTCGGCCTTGGGCATGACGAAGGGCGCGCGGCTCATGCTCTCGACGCCGCCGGCAATCATCAGTTCCGCCTCGCCGGCCCTGATGGCGCGGGCCGCCGCGATTACCGCATCCATGCCCGAGCCGCAGAGCCGATTGATCGTGTTGCCGGGAATTGCCTCCGGCAGTCCGGCAAGCAGCAGCGCCATGCGGCCAACATTGCGGTTGTCCTCGCCGGCCTGGTTGGCGCAGCCGTAATAGAGATCGTCGACCGCTTGCCAGTCGACCTTGCCGTTGCGCGCGATCAGCGCCTTCAGGGGTATCGCGCCGAGATCGTCGGTGCGGACGGAAGAAAGCGCGCCGCCGAAGCGGCCGATCGGTGTGCGGATGTAGTCGCAGATAAAAGCTTCGGCCAATTCAATTCCCTCAGATCAGTGAATTCATCGTGTGTCGGCGCAAAGACGCATGTCAGGCGGCAGGGCGCAAGTCCAATATCGCGCGTGCCTCGGCGGGCGTCGCCACCGGGCGACCGTATTTCGAGCAAAGCGCCACGGCGCGCTCGACCAGTGCCGCGTTGGACGGGGCGAGCGTGTCGCGGTCGAGGCGCACATTGTCCTCAAGCCCGGTGCGGGCATGGCCGCCGGCGGCGATGCACCATTCGTTGAGCTCGATCTGGTGGCGGCCAATGCCGGCGGCGCACCATTGCGCGTCCGGCGCCAGCCGCTCGACCGTCTTCACATAGTAATCGAAGACATCCTTGTCGGCGGGCATGGCGTTCTTCACGCCCATGACGAACTGGATGTAGAGCCTGCCGGGAAGACGGCCGTCGCGGCTCATCGCCACCGCCTGATGGATGTGGGAAAGGTCGAACGCCTCTATTTCCGGCTTGATGTCGTATTGCCGCATTTCGGCGGCGAGCCAGTCGACAAGGTCCGGCGGGTTCTCATAGACCCGCGTCGGGAAGTTGTTGGAGCCAACGGTGAGCGAGGCCATGTCCGGCTTGAGCGGCAGCATGCCGCCGCGCGCATTGCCGGCGCCCGACCGGCCGCCGGTCGAGAACTGGATGATCATGCCGGGGCAGTGTTTTTCGAGCCCTTCCTTGAGCCTGGCGAAGCGCTCCGGGTCGGAACTGGGCGCGCCGTCCTCCATGCGCACATGGCAGTGGGCGATGGTGGCGCCCGCCTCGAAGGCGGCCTGGGTCGATTCGACCTGTTCGGCGATGGTGATCGGCACGGCGGGGTTGTCGGATTTCTGCGGCAGGGAGCCGGTGATCGCGACGCAGATGATGCAGGGCTTGGTCATGACCGGTCTATCAATCAAAGGGGCGATAAAATGGGCACTCAGATGGGCACTCAGATATCGAAGAAGATGGTTTCGTTCTCGCCCTGAAGGTGGATGTCGAAGCGGTATTGTCCCTCACCCTCCCTGGCGGCGATCAGCGTGGCAATCCGCACCTTGTGCTCGATGCGGGCAAGGATCGGGTCGTCGCCATTGGCCGCTGCCTCGTCGGGAAAGTACATGCGGGTGTGGAGGCCGAGATTGATGCCGCGCGCGACGATCCAGAAGGTGATGTGGGGCGCCATCAGGCGGCCGTCAAAAAAGGGCACCCGCCCCGGCTTGACGGTCCTGAAGCAATATTCGCCGGTCTCCATGTCGCCGGGGCTTCGGCCCCAGCCGGCAAACTCGGGATCGGCCCTGCCGCGAAACTCGTTGACGGAAGGATAGAGGCCATCGCAATCGGCCTGCCAGATTTCCACCATCGCATCCTTCAGCGGCGTGCCGGTACCGTCGATGACGGCGCCGCGCACGGTGATGCGCTTGCCCCGGGTCCTGTCGTTGACCATGACAGAACCGAGATCGCGCGGAAAGACGCCGGTGATGCCGGCGAAATTCGGCGTACAGCCGATATGGACATAGGGACCGGCGGTCTGGGAGGGCGTTTCCTTGAGGCGATCGAGCCTTTGCACCATGTCAGTTGCCCTCCATCCGGTTCTCGAACACGGTCGAGCGGCGGCCGCGCAGGACGATGTCGAACTTGTACGCACAGGCATCCATGGGGATCGTATTGGCCATGTCGAGCCGGGCGATGAGGGTGTCGATCGCCGAGGGGTCGGGAATGGTCCGCACGATCGGGCAGAGCGGGATCAGCGGATCGCCCTCGAAATACATCTGGGTGATCAGCCTTTGCGCAAAGGCATGGCCGAAGACCGAGAAATGGATGTGCGACGGCCGCCAGTCGTTCGGCCCATTCGGCCAGGGATAGGGACCCGGCTTGATGGTGCGCAGGGTGTAGAAACCCGTCTCGTCGGTGATGGTGCGGCCGCAGCCGCCGAAATTGGGATCGAGCGGGGCGAGATAGCTCTCCCTGGCGTGGCGGTAGCGCCCGCCGGCATTGGCCTGCCAGAACTCGACCAGACAATCGGGCACGCCCCTGCCCGTTTCGTCGAGCACGCGGCCATAGACGACGATGCGCTCGCCGATGGCCGATTCCCCCGGCCGGGCGAAATTGTGGATCAGATCGTTGTCGGCCTCACCGATGAGATCGTGGCCGAAGACCGGACCGGTCATCTCGCTCAGCGTGTTGTTTAGCGAGATCGGCGCGCGGGCTGGGGAGCGGGCCACCGAGGTCTTGTAAAACGGTGTCAGCGCCGGGGGATGCCATTGCCGGTCGCGCGGGAAATAGCCGCCCGCCGGCTTGCGCGCATTGCCGTTACTGCCGCTACTCATTGCCCGTCCTCTTCCCTTTCCGACAGTATCTTCCGCGCGATGCGGAAGGCGCTGTTTGCCGCCGGAATGCCGGCATAGACGCCGACATGCATCAGCGCCTCGCGAATGTCCTGCGCCGATGCGCCGGTATTGGCCGTGGCACGGATGTGCAATGCCAGTTCCTCTTCGCGGCCAAGCGCCGCCAGAAGGGCGATGGTGATCATCGAGCGCTCGCGCCTGCTCAGCGCCGGGCTCGACCAGACACCGCCCCAGGCGGTGCGGGTGAGAAACTCGACGAAGGGCCGGTCAAACTCCGACATGTTGGCGATCGACCGGTCGACATGGCTGTCGCCCAGCACTTCCCGGCGGGTGCGTTCGCCCATGGCCTTCAGGTCGTTGTCGTCCGGCTGGTCGTTCAATGAAGCGCTCCCCGGTTGTCATTGTCCGCCGGTGCGTTGCTCAATCCATGCTCGAGGATGAACTTGACGATGCGGGCGGAAAGCGCGCCCGGCTGCTCGATC
Organism: Nitratireductor sp.; assembly: GCA_020441665.1. GTDB lineage: Bacteria > Pseudomonadota > Alphaproteobacteria > Rhizobiales > Rhizobiaceae > Salaquimonas. The sequence continues at coordinate 10,370 of JAGRLT010000076.1, read as the reverse complement.
GAGGGCAGGTGGCCGGCACCGGCAATCACCTCGAAGTCGGCGCCGGGAATGAGCGCGGCCAGTTCGCCGACCAGTTGCGGCGGCGTCGAGCCGTCCTGATCGCCGACAAGGCAGAGCGCGGGAACGGCGATCCTGCCGGCCGCCTCGGTGAAATCGGCATCGCGGATCGCCGCACAGGTGCCGGCATAGCCTTCGACCGGCTGGCGGACCAGCATGTTGCGGTAACCTTCCAGCTCCTCTGAGCGCGTCTGGCGGAATTCGGGCGAGAACCAGCGCTCCAGAATGGGGTCGACCAGGGCAGCGATGCCATCCTCGGTCACCCTGGTGATCCGATCGTTCCACATGGCTTCACCGCCGATCTTGTGGCCGGTGTCGCACAGCACCAGGGCCGAAACCAGATCCGGGCGCCGGGCATAGACGCCCTGGGCGATCATCCCGCCGACCGAAACGCCGCACAAGATCGCGCCGGAAACCCCGACATGCTCCAGCAGGGCGATCAGATCGCCGACGTGATCGTCCATGGTGTAGGGCGCGACGCCGGTGGAGGAGAGGCCGTGGCCGCGCTTGTCGTAGCAGATCATCGACGCCCGGCCGGCCAGGTCGACGATCACGTCGCGCCAGATGCGGAAGTCCGTGCCGAGGGAATTGATGAAGACGATCAGCGGCTTGCCCCTGGCGGCCGACAGAAGCTGAAAGTGAAGGGTGACACCGTTGACGCCGGCAAACTGCATATGCGCTCTCCTCGGGAAAGACATGCACGGTTTTGCAACGCTTGAAAAGGGCTGGAAAGGCTGGCCTGCCCAGGCATGGCCCCACCGGCCCGGTCCGATCGGCCGGAGAGGGAGGCCGGATGCGCAAGGGCTGCCGGTTTCCAACAAACACGCCCCGTCTTTTCAGAAGGTGGAAACAGGCAGCTCCTGCATCGGCTGCATCGGGTGCGTTGGCCGCACTCTGTTATCGCCGCTTGCCGCGGTCTTGGTCTTGTCGCGCCGGTTGATCCGGCTTGTCATTGGCTGGCCGGTTCTCAGACCCGGCCGGCGGCAGTTTCGAAAGCGCTGCCAGCGGCGCGCAGTGGCGCGTGATCCACTTATCCTAGTGGCGCGTGATCCACTCGCGGGCCTCGCGCTGGGCGCGGGCAATCTCCTCGCGGCTCATTTCCGCCGCCAGTTCCTCGCGCACCGCCTTGGCCGGCTGACAACCGCGAAAGGCGGCGATGTTGAGCCATTTATGGGCTGCCACGATGTCCGCCGCGCCATTGCGGCCGGTCGCGTACATCATGCCAAGCTCGAACAAGGTCTCGGCATTGCCGGTCGAGGCAATGTCGTTGAAGTCCATGATGCCGGCATCGAAATAAGCCATGTTCCCGTTTCCCCATTCCTGGTCCCGGAATTTCTCCGGTGTTGCTTCGGCCAATCAAGCCGCTTCCCTGTCAACGCTTCAGAGCCACTTTTGCGGCTTTCTTGTCTGTCCGGCCGGTTGATCCGGCTTCTCGAGCGTTGGGTGGAGAATGGCGCGAGCGCTTGAATCTTTTGCTAAACCGGATGCTTAACCGGAGCCGAAGAAAACCGAAACGGAGTGTAAACTTCATCTTTGATTCACTTTCAAACCTCTTTCTTTTCAATGGCTTGTGGGAAAATTTACCGCCGATTCAGGTTTGAATTTCAACCCCGTGGTAACCCTGCGCGCAACAGGCCGGTGGCATTCGAATAAAATTTGAATCGTTTTGCCGCGTCTGGAGGCGCGATTTAGCCGCCGCTCCCGCCGCCCGGTTCGCCGCCGCCATGCCGGCGACCTCATCGGAACCCCTCCTCCGCCAACGGAGAATCGCCTTGCAAATAATTACGTTTACGTATAGGTAAATAATATCCGAGCGGGATGCCCTCCGGCGTGGCGGGATGGGTCTGGCCGGTGTGCATGCGGGCACCCGGAGCGACCTGCCGATACCGCGCCAGGGGCACAGAGGAGCCGCCGGACCGTCTTCAATTCAAAAGTGGAGTGAGCGATGAACAAGTTTTGGACCGCAAAGGTCTGGACGGCCGGCGCACTGGCATTTGCCATCGGCCTGCCTTCCGTTGCCCTGTCAGCCGAACCGATCGAGGGAACCTGGCTGCGCCCCTCGACCAATACGCTGGTCAAATATGTCAAGCGCGGCTCGCAGTTCTGCGGTACCGTGCAGACCGGCGCGCACAAGGGCAAGTCGATCGGCTGCCTCGCCGGCAGCGGCGAGAACTACAAGGGCGAGGTGATCGCCGTCGACGAGGGCAAGACCTATACGGGCAAGGCCTCGATCAAGGGCGACACGATGAAATTGTCGGGCTGCGTGCTCGGCGGATTGATTTGCAAGGGCGAGGACTGGAAGCGGCAATAGGCCGACGCCGGCACTGCGGGGCGCACTGCCGGACGCCAGTCGACCTCTTGCAACCCGGGAAGGGCCAATGCGCTTCCCGGGAAATTTTTTTCTGAACGACAGATGAATGCCGCCATCACCGCCGGTTCAGCCGGCGCGCACTACCCTTCGAACGGGCAGCGAAAACCACGCTGCCGCGCGCGGCCATACGGGAGGCCGCCTCGATCGAAAGGGGACGCCATGTCTGTTCTGTACCGCCGTTTCACCCTGCTTGCCGCCTTCATCGCCGCCGTCGGCGTCATGACCTCGATCCTGATCCAGGAGACGCGGCGCGAGGCGCATGGCTATCCGCGCACGATCGCGCCCGTGCTCCAGCCCCTCAAACTGACCTGCGACGGCCAGACGCTCTGCCTGGCCAATCCGCCGGCGGACCTGCCGCGGGCGGGCGCTCTCGCCTGAGAATTTCACCACAAATCGCATCAAGATGCAGAAATACCGGCGGGAATTTCCGGTGGATGGCACCCACAAAATGCTCTAACGAAGGGCATGGATAGCAAACACGATTTCGACCTGTCGGAACTGCCCGTAAAGACGCCCGACTACCCTGAAGCGCAGAGTTTCTCAGACCCCGGCGAGGCGGTTCGCCAGTTGCAGGAACTCTACCGGCTTTCGACCGGCTTCCTGCAGGAAAACTTCAAGGGTGTGCTTGAAGGCAAGGCGCTCGAACACCGTTTCCGGGCCTTCTATCCGGAGATCCGGTTTTCAACGACCAGCTATGCCAAGATCGATTCGCGCCATGCCTATGGCCATGTGGCGGGTCCCGGCGACTATCTGACCACGATCACCCGGCCCGATCTGTTCTCCAACTATCTGGAGCGCCAGATCGCCCTGCTCGCCGAGAACCACAACATGCCGGTGACGATCGGGATTTCGACGACGCCCATTCCGCTGCACTTCGCCATTCCCGAAGGGGCGCATGTGGACGGCGCGATCCATTCGGTGCTGACGCGGCCCCTGCGCGACATCTTCGACGCGCCGGATCTTTCCGCGACCGACGACAATATCGTCAATGGCGCGTTCGATGTGACGCCCGGCGTGGCGCAGCCGCTGGCCCCCTTTACCGCGCCGCGCATCGACTATTCGCTGCACCGGCTGGCGCACTACACGGCGACGAGCCCGACCCATTTCCAGAACTTCATCCTGTTCACCAACTACCAGTTCTATCTCGACGAGTTCATCCACTATGCCCACAAGATGATGGACGAGCCCGACAGCGGCTATACCGAGTTCGTCGAGCCGGGCAATGTGATCATCCGGGGCTCCAAGGTCGATCCCGAAGGGGTCTATCCGGCGCGCCTGCCGCAGATGCCGGCCTACCACCTCAAGCGCGAGGGACGCAGCGGGATCACCATGGTCAATATCGGCGTCGGGCCGTCGAACGCCAAGACGATCACCGACCATGTCGCCGTGCTCAGGCCGCATACCTGGCTGATGCTCGGCCATTGCGCGGGCCTGCGCAACACACAGTCGCTGGGCGATTACGTGCTGGCGCATGCCTATGTGCGCGAGGACAATGTGCTCAACGAGGATCTGCCGGTCTGGGTGCCGATCCCGGCATTGGCGGAAGTGCAGATCGCGATGGAAAGCGCGGTGGCGGAAGTCACCGGCCTTTCCGGCTACGAGTTGAAGAAGATCATGCGGACGGGCACGGTCGCCACCATCGACAACCGCAACTGGGAACTGCGCGACCAGCAGGGGCCGGTGCAGCGCCTGTCGCAGTCGCGCGCCATCGGCCTCGACATGGAATCGGCGACGATCGCCGCCAACGGCTTCCGCTTCCGCGTGCCCTACGGAACCCTGCTGTGCATTTCCGACAAGCCGCTGCATGGCGAGCTCAAGCTGCCGGGCATGGCGACGGATTTCTACAACCGCCAGGTGGCGCAGCACCTGACCATCGGCATCAGGGCGCTGGAAAAGCTGCGCGACATGCCGAGCGAGCGGCTGCATTCGCGCAAATTGCGCGCCTTCAACGAGACGGCATTTCAGTAGGTCCCCATGTTCCGGCTCGCCCTGCTCTTCCTCAGCCTCGGCCTGATCGCCGCGCTCGCCTTCGGGTTTCTCGGCGCGCTGCATCCGGCCTTCGACACCTTCGCCCATTTCCGCTGGCATCTGGCGCTGGGCCTGCTGGCGCTCGGCATCGTCGCGCTCATCCTGCGCATCCCCCGGGCGCCGCTGATCCTGCTGGTATTTGCCGCTCTCGGCATCTGGCAGTCGGGCGCGGACAACCGCATCGGCGAACCCGGCGCGGGCGCTGCCCGGGCGGGCAATGCCGGCTACTCGCTGTTGAGCTTCAACCTGCGCTTCGACAATCCGGATCGCAGCGCGGTGGTCGCCATGATCCTTGCAACCGATGCCGACATCCTGACGCTGAGCGAAACGTCGCGGTTGTGGCAGGACGCGCTCGAGACGCTTGACGATCGCTATCCCTACCGCTTCCATTGTCCGGAATGGAGCCGGATCGGCGGCACGATGACCTTCTCGAAATTCCCGATCCGCGAAGACGGGCAGTTCTGCGCCGACTATGCCGCCTATTCGAAGGCTGTCGTCGAGATCGGCGGCAGGCCGGTATCGCTCGGCAATGTGCATCTGCGCTGGCCCTGGCCGGCCAGCGGGCCGCGCCAGGTGCGGGTGCTGCAAGGCGAGCTCGGCACCATCGGCGAGGATGCGCTGGTCGCCGGCGATTTCAACGCGACGGTGTGGAGCGATACGGCGGCGCGCTTTGCCCGTTTCGCGGGGCTTCAGATCGCCCGCGGCTATGGCGGCACCTGGATGCACAAGCTGCTTTCCGCCGACCTCGCACCGGTGCTCGGCCTGCCGATCGATCTGGTCATGCACAAGGGCGTGGTCGAGATCCGCTCGGTGCGCACCCTGCCGGCCATCGGTTCCGATCACCTGCCGCTGCTGGTGGAATTCGATCTCCAATAGGTTTCGAAGGATGACGCTGATCGAGAACCGTCCCGACATGTGGCGCGCATTGCTGCCGCGGCCCGCCCCTGACGGCCACAAATACGACCGCGGCCACGCGGTGATCTTCGCCGCCGGGGAACTGACGGGCGCGACGCGGCTGGCAGCCGCCGCCTGCTCGCGCATCGGCGCCGGGCTGGTGACGGTGATCGCACCGCAAAAGGCCGACTTCTTCCGCGCCGTGCTGCCGCCCGACATCATGGTTCGCGAGCATCTTACCGGCGATGTGCGGCGCGTCACGGCGGTGCTCGCCGGCCCCGGCGGCAGCCGGGCGGGGGGCGATCTGCCCGGACCCTGCTTTCGGGTTTTCGATGCGGGTGCCCTGCCCGGGCCCGGCGCATACGGCCATCTCGACGGGCGCTGTGTGCTGACGCCCCATGACGCGGAGTTCGAGCGCGCCTTTCCCGATCAAGAAGGCAGCCGCGTGGAACGGGCGCAACAGGCGGCAAGGCTTTGCGGTGCCGTCGTGGTTCTCAAGGGCAGCGAGACGGTGATCGCCGCACCGGACGGGCGGACCATCGTCAACTGCCACGCCTCGCCCTGGCTCGCCAAGGCGGGAACGGGCGACGTGCTGGCCGGCATGATCACCGGCCTGCTGGCGCAATGCGATCCGCTCGATTGCCCCCACATCGCCGACATGGTCGCCGCCGCCGTGTGGATGCATGGTGAGGCGGGCGCGCGGATCGGGCCAGGGCTGGTCGCCAGCGACCTTGAGGGGGAATTGCGCGACATTCTGGGCGGGCTGATGGGCTGAGGCAGGCCGTCCCGGTTCGCATGGCGATCAGGATGACGGAACCTTGCCTACTCCGCCGGTTTTTCCAAGCTTTCCGATGCGCTCTCCTCGGCGGGTCCGGCCTTCGCGGCCTCGCGTTTGGCGGCCAGTTCGGCCTTTCGGCGCTGGCGGCGGCGGCTCGCCGCCATGCGGGCGGCGCGATAATAGACCCGGCTCCTGAAGCGGGCCGTGGAAACCGCGACGCCGGCGGCCTGCAATTGCTGCAATTCGGAGGCATAGGCGAGCGAAAGCGCCTCGCGCATGGTGGAGATGTGCTCTGTCGTCTCCGCGTGGAAACGGCGGATCGCCAGCATCCACAAGGGCGAGATCATCAAGGTCACGGCGATCACCGACAGCGCCAGCCGGTAGGCGTCGAGATCGAGCGCCCGGTTGCCGAGGCCGACGGAAGCGAGAATGAAGGAGAATTCACCGATCTGCGCCATGGCAAGGCCGGAGGGAAGCGCGACATCCCAGGAAAAGCCGGAGCGGCGTACCAGCAGGATGTTGAGGATGGTCTTCGCCGCCACCGTCGCCAGCACGAAGACCAGCACCGTGACCCAGTTCTCGATGATGTAGTCGAGATCGATCAGCAGGCCGATCGACAGGAAGAAGATGAAGACCAGGATCGACTGCACCGGAAAGGTCAGTTGGATCGCCTCCGAGCGCAGGGTCGAATTGGCGACGATGAGCCCGGCGATGAAGGCGCCATAGACCGCCGACAGGCCGAACAGGCTCGATACGGCGGCGACCGCGAAGCAGAAGGCGAGCATGGCAAGGGTGATCAGGTCGGGCTTGCCGGTCAGGTAGCGGCTGAAGGGCAGCGTGATCTTGCCCGGCTTGTTGAGATACCAGATCAGGGCGCCGAGCACGCCGACCGCGCCGGTGATTAGCGCGACCGTGTACCATAGCGGCTGGCTGTTGCCCGACGATCCGAAGCTCTCGGCGATGATCAGCATGGGGACGATGGCGATGTCCTGAGCGACCAGCACGCCGATGGTGATGCGGCCGGTCTCGGTGCGCAATTCGCCGATGTCGTCGAGAACCTTGATGGCGACCGCCGTCGACGACAGCGCCACGATGAAGGCGAGCAGAACGATCTGCGGCCAGTCCCAGGCGAGCCACCAGCCGAACAGCGAAACCACGGCGAAGCCGGCCAGCAACTGGCCGGCGGCGATCAGCACCGCCGGCGCCAGCACCAGCACAAAGGCGCGGATCGAGATTTCCATGCCGATCAGAAACAGCAGCAGCAATACGCCGAGCTCGGCCAGGATGGTGATCGATTCCGACTGGTCGACAATGCCGAGACCGGTCGGCCCGAGCAGGATGCCGGCGGCGATGTAGCCGACGATCGGCGGCTGGCGCAGGCGCACGAAGATCAGCCCCATGATGACGGCGATCGAGGCGACGGCGGCGATATTGCCGAGATCGGTCAGATGTTCGGCCGCCTGGCCGATCGCCTCGGCGGTGTCGCCAATGGCATCGACCGTATTGCCGACGGTGCCTTCAAGGGTGGACTGGATGGCGTCTTCCAAACGGGTTCCTCGCGCTGCCTGGAGCGTGTCATGCTTGGAAGCGATCGTATCGAAAGGCGGCGGGAGTTTGAACCGTGGGCCGACAAAAAATGACGGGGCCTGTTCTCCCCCTTGAGGGGGCGAATATTGCCTACCCGTTGACGAAATGCACCGCGCCGAACTGCGGGCGCCATTCCAGGACCTCGGCGGCCACCGCATCGAGATCGTTGCCGCGCAGGACGCGGCCGATCAGCCCGGCGAGCCTCGGCATGTCATCCGCCGTCATGCCCCAGCGCACCAGTTCCGGCGTGCCGATGCGAAGCCCGTTCATGTCGCCTTCGACCCGCGCGACCGGCAGGCCGATGCCGCAGGCAAGGAACCCGGCCCTGCGCAGGGTTTTTGAAGCCGCCTGGCCGCCGCCGAACCCCTTCGCCTCGATGGCGAACTGGTGCGAGCGGGTAAAGCCCCGTCCGCCGGCAAAGACCGGAAGGCCCTCCTCCGCCAGGGCGCTGGCGAGCGCCGCGGCGGTCTCGATCATGGCGGCGGCATAGGCCCTGCCATGGGACAGCCAGTCGGCCATGGTGACGGCAAGCGCCGCCGATTTGGCGGCATCGAAGTTCGCCGTCATGCCGGGAAAGGCGATCGCGTCGAGGCGCTCGGCGATCTCCGCCTCATTGCTGACGATCAATCCGCCGGCGGGGCCGCCCAGGCTCTTATAGGTGCTCATGGTCATCAGATGGGCGCCTTCGGCGAGCGGATTGCGCCATGCCCTGCCGGCGATGATGCCACATTGATGGGCCGCGTCGAACAGCACTTTCGCGCCCACGGCGTCGGCGATGGCGCGCACCTGGCGCACCGGATGCTCAAACAGGTTGAGGCTGCCGCCGATGGTGATGAGTTTCGGCCTTACCTGCCGGGCCAGTTCGCGGAGGCCGTCGACATCGATCGTGTAGCCGTCGGCGCTGACCGGCGCGGCATGGATGTCGAGGCCGTAAAGCCCGGCGCATCCGGCCTCGTGATGGGTGACATGGCCGCCGATCGCCGCAGGCGGCGCGATGATCGCATCCCCCGGCCGGCAGAGCGCCATGAAGCCGTAGAGATTGGCGATGGCGCCCGACGGCACGCGGATTTCCGCGTAGCGCGCATCGAAGACCCGGGCGGCAAGCTCGGCGGCGATCACCTCGATTTCCTCGATCGCCTCCAGCCCCATTTCGTATTTGTCGCCGGGATAGCCGAGCGAGGGCCGCGAACCGAGCCCCGAGGCGAGCAATGCCTCGGCGCGCGGGTTCATGACATTGGTCGCCGGATTGAGGTTGAAACACTGCCGCTCATGGATCGCGCGGTTCTCTTCAGCCAGCGCCTCGATGCGGGCGATCGCGGCGGGCATGTCCATCGCGGCGGCATCGGCGGCAATCGCCTGCACCCGCGCCTCGCACGGAGCGGGCACCCATTGGCGTTCGGCAAGTTGCGGCCGGGTGTGGGCGGTCATGGCGGGCACTCCTGCAAGGGCGGTTCGGGGTGAGGCGGTTCGGATCGCCGCCATCAGACATCGAAGCGGGCTTTCGCGCAAATCAGTATTTCTGTATTCTAGGGCTAGTTTTTCTAACAGATCTTGCCATGCCCGTCGCCCCGCCCCGTCCCAGGCCACCGCCGCTCAACGCCCTGCGCGCGTTTGAGGCGGCGGCACGGCTTGGCGGATTTTCCTCAGCCGCCAGGGAACTCTGCGTGACCCAGGGCGCCGTCGCGCAGCAGATCAAGCAATTGGAGGACTGGGCGGGCGCCAAACTCTTCGAACGGCACTCCCGAGGCGTGCGGCTCTCGCCGGCCGGCAGGGCCGTGCTGCCGGCGCTGGGCGAGGCTTTCGACCTGCTCGGCGCGGTCTCGCAGACCCTGCGTAGGCATGGCGCGGAAGGCACCGTGCGCATCGCGACCCTGCCGGCCATCGCCCAGTTATGGCTTTCGCCGCGCCTGCCGCGGATCCGGCCGCAGGGCCCTGGCCTTGCCGTTTCCGTCACGGCGCTGGAAACGCCGCCCAACCTGACCCGCGAACCCTATGACCTGTCAATCTTCTATGTCGAAGAGGAAAAGCTCGAACCCGGGATGACGGTGATCGGGCGCGATGTGATCTATCCCGTCGCCGCGCCGCAACTTGCCGCCGGCATTACCGCGACGGGCGATCTTGCCGGACAGGTTTTCCTGCATGATGCGGTCTGGCAGACCGACTGGCAGGTCTGGCTCGACCATGCAACTCCCGGTCATGGCATCGAGCCCGCCGGTCCCGCCTTTTCGCTCTACGCGCTGGCGGTGGAGGAGGCGAAGAACGGCGCCGGCGTGCTGATCGGCCACGATGCGCTGGTAGGCCCGCTGGTCGAGCGGGGCGAACTGGCCGCCCCGTTCAGGGAGCGCCTGCACCTTCCACGCCTGCTGGTGATCGAGGTGGCCGCCGCCCTGCGCGGCAAGAAGGCGGTGGAAACCGTGCTGGGCGTGTTGGGGGAACGCTCGCCATAGCCGCCCAGACGACGGACACAGAACGCAGGCGCGCTTCGCTCGCGGCGGCGGAACCGGCATCACATGTTGGGATAGACCGGCCGTTCGCCGCCCTGGGGCGCAACCCAGGTGATGTTCTGTTCCGGGTCCTTGATGTCGCAGGTCTTGCAGTGGACGCAGTTCTGGAAGTTGATGACGAATTTCGCGCCGTCCAGATTGCCCTCGCCGT
>JAGRLT010000006.1 GCA_020441665.1 Nitratireductor sp. | reverse complement strand
CTGATCGCGATAGACCGTCAGCCCTTCCTTGAGGCAGAGCTGGAACCAGTCGCGGCAGGTGATGCGGTTGCCGGTCCAGTTGTGGAAATATTCATGCGCGATGATCGCCTCGATCCGCGCGTAATCGGCATCGGTCGCCGTATCCTCGCTTGCCAGCACATATTTGTCGTTGAAGATGTTGAGACCCTTGTTCTCCATCGCGCCCATGTTGAAATCCGACACCGCGACGATGTTGAAGACGTCGAGATCATAGGCGCAGCCGAAGACCTCCTCGTCCCAGCGCATCGAGCGGACCAGCGCGTCCATGGCGTAGGAAGCGCGCGCCTCCTTGCCCTTTTCCACATAGATGCCGAGCCGCACCTTGCGGCCCTCGCTGGTGACATAGTCCTGATGGATATGGCCGAGATCGCCGCCGACAAGGGCGAACAGATAGGACGGCTTGGGATGGGGATCGTGCCATTCGGCGAAATGTCCGCCGTCCGGTAGCGCGCCCGTCCGGCCCGGATTGCCGTTCGACAGCAGGATCGGCGCGTCGCCCCGATCCGCCTCGATTCGCACCGTATAGATCGCCATCACGTCGGGCCGGTCGGGAAAATAGGTGATGCGGCGAAAGCCCTCCGCCTCGCATTGCGTGCAGTAATTGCCGCTGGAACGATAGAGGCCCGACAGCGCCGTATTGGCCGAGGGATTGACCGTGGTGACGATTTCCAGTTCGAAGGCCGCCGGCACCTTGGCGAGGGTCAACCGGTCGGGGGTCGCCTTGAAGGCCCCGTCATCGAGCAGGTTGCCATCGAGCGCGATGCTTTCCAGCACCAGCCCGTCGCCGTCGAGCGTGAGCGGCGCCTCCGCCGCCACGCCGCGCCGCCGCCTGTAGCGCACCTTCGAGACCACGCGCGTCGCCGTCGGATCGAGTTCGAAGGTGAGGTGCACGGTCTCGGCGAGATAGTCGGGCGCGGCATAGTTTTTCAGCAGGAAGGCTTTGGCCGTATTGGTGCGCAGCATGGAGACCCCGTTGAGCTTTTGACGTGCCGCTTCCTATACGCCTCTGGCGCGCAGGACGCCACCACCGTGAAACCCATTGCCTTCTGGCGGCATCTTGCTATGAAACGCCAAATCTAATCGTTTCAATTGGGAAAATGCCATGGCCCGTAACGCTCTCAAAGGTCACCTCGTCACGCTCAGGGCAAACCGCAACCGCGTCGCGCGCACCCCCATGCGGCAGATGTTTGCCGAGGATGCGAAGCGGTTCGCCAGATTCTCCATCGGCCTCGAACGGCTGGTATTCGATTTTTCCAAGCACCGCCTCGACGAACGCGCCTTTGCCGCGCTGGTCGAGGTCGCGCGATCCGCCAATGTCGCAAAGGCCGCCGAAGCGATGTTCTCGGGCCGGAAGATCAACGCGACCGAGGGCAGGGCGGTGCTGCATACGGCGCTGCGCAACCGCTCCGGCGAGCCGGTGCTCGAGGAGGGCGAAGATGTCATGCCGCGGATCGAGGCGGTGCGCCGCGCCATGACGCGATTTGCCACTGCCGTGCGCAATGGCGACTATGCGGTCACCGGCGGCAAGGTGACCGACATCGTCAATATCGGCATTGGCGGCTCCGATCTCGGTCCGGCCATGGTCACAAGGGCGCTTTCGCCCTGGCATGACGGCCCGCGCTGCCATTTCGTGTCCAATGTCGACGGCGCCGATCTCGCCGAGACCTTCAAGCAGATCGTTCCCGCGACGACGCTGTTCATCGTCGCCTCCAAAACCTTCACCACCCAGGAAACCATGCGCAATGCCGAGACGGCGCGCCAATGGCTGCGCCGGCAACTGGGCAGGCAGGATGTCGGCGGCCATTTCGCCGCGCTCTCGACCAATCTTGCGGCGACGCGCAAGTTCGGCATCGGGGACGAGCGCACCTTCGGCTTCTGGGACTGGGTCGGCGGGCGCTATTCGGTCTGGTCGGCGATCGGCCTGTCGGTGATGATCGCCATCGGCCCGAAGCGTTTCGGCGCGTTCCTCGACGGCGCCTATGAGGCGGATTGCCATTTCCGCACCGCGGACTATGCCGGCAACATCCCGGTGGTCATGGCGCTGCTCGGCATCTGGTATCGCAACATCTGGGGGTTCGAGACCCAGGCCGTACTGCCCTATGACAATCGGCTGGCCCGCTTTCCCGCCTATCTCCAGCAGCTCGAAATGGAATCGAACGGCAAGTCCGTCATGCTCGATGGTCGCAGCCCCGGCACCGAGACCGGCGCCATCGTCTGGGGTGAGCCGGGCACCAATGGCCAGCATGCCTTCTATCAACTGATCCATCAGGGCACGTCGGTCATTCCGTGCGATTTCCTCGTCGCCGCCAGGGCCAATGAAAACCTCGCCGATCACCACCAATTGCTCGTCGCCAACTGCCTGGCGCAGTCCGAGGCGCTGATGCTCGGCAAGACGCTCGACGAGGCGAAAGCCGAGCTTGCCGCGGCGGGCAGGAGCGCTGCCGAGATCAGGCGGCTCGCCCCGCACAAGGTCTTCCCCGGCAACCGGCCGTCCTCGACCTTTCTCTATGAGCGCCTCGACCCGAAAATGCTCGGAACGCTGATCGCGCTCTATGAGCACAAGGTGTTCGTGCAGGGCGTGATCTGGGGCATCAACTCCTTCGACCAATGGGGCGTCGAACTGGGCAAGGCGCTGGCCAGCGAGCTCGTTCCCATGGTCAAGGGCAAGGCGGAGCCGGTGGGCAAGGGCAAGGCGGAGCCGGTGGGTAAGGATGCTTCGACCCGCGGCCTCTTGTCGGCCTATCGCGCCATGAACGGCGGCAAATAGACGGCTCCGCAAACGCTACTGCGTGTAGTTCCTGCCGGCCGGCGAACGGTTGAGTTCGAGCTTGCGCTGTGCCTCGCGCCAGATCGTGTAGATCGAGGCGGCGACGATGACGATGGAGCCGACCCAGGTGGTCGTTCCCGGCAGGGTCGAGAATGCCAGATAGCCGAACAGCGTCGCATAAAGCAGCCGCACATAGTCGAGCGAGGCCAGGATCGAGGCTTCGCCCCATTTATAGGCGTAGATATTGGCCATCTGCGCCAGATAGGAGGTGAACCCCATGGTGATCAGCAGCAGCCATTCCATGGGCGCCGGCTTCTGCCAGTAGAGAATGCCGGGAATGGCGATGACGATGCCGACGCCGATCGCCTGCCAGGAAAGGATGGTGGTCGGGCTGTCCTTGCGCGACATGTAGCGGATGATCACCATGACGAGGCCGGCACAGGCCGCCCCCGCCACCGCCATCACCCCATAGACCGAGAAACTGTCCGTGCCCGGTTGCAGCATGATGATGACGCCGGCAAAGCCGAGCGCGACGGCGAGCCAGCGCCGTATCCCGACCTGTTCGCCGAGCACCCAGATGGCGAAGATCGTCACGAAGAAGCTCTTGGCAAAGCCCAGTGCCGTGGCATCGGCGAGCGGCATGTGGATGACGGCGGAAAATCCCATCAGCATGGCGCCGAGCGCCAGCGCGATGCGCATAATCTGCAATCCCGGCTGCGTCGTCTTCATCACGCCTGGAAAGCCGCGCAGGACGGACGGCGCCACGATCGCCGCCATGACGATCTGGCGCACCAGCAGGATCTGCGTCACGTGCAGATGCTGCCCCAGTATCTTGACGATCAGCGTCATGGTGGCGAACAGGCCCGCCGCCGCCAGCAGGATCAGCGATCCTTTGACATTGTCGGAAAGCGCAAGAAAACGGGTCTGAGTCGATCGAAGGGACACGGGAACTCGAAGGAGCGGTGATCGCGAATGACAACCGGCGGGACTGGTATGCGGGACTGGCCCGCGGGACTGGTATGCGGGCTTGGGATACGGGGTGTGGAACAAAGGCTGCCGGATAAGGGCTGATTATGACCCTGACACAACCCGGCATGGATTGAAACCGTGATTTCTGGCATTACAATAACCGCACCAGAAATTTTGGGGCAAGGCGGCCGGCAGGCGGGCAGCCTTCGCTCCGCCGTGCTTCGCAGCGGCCGGTATCCTCTCGCCTGCATCCTCTTGATTGCCCCGCATCTGGCCTGATAGGTCGGGACAATGGGTATCCCCGGGCTCGAAGCCGGTCCGCCAGACATCTTCCGGAGTTTTCGAATGAACGAGATTGTGCAACCAAAAATCGGCCATGTCCGCTTCGGAATGGGGGCTCCGGTCCTGCGCAAGGAGGACAACGCCTTCATCACCGGCAAGGGCCGGTATACCGATGATATCGCGCCGGACCGCGCGCTGCACGGTTATGTGCTGCGTTCGCCTCATGCCCATGCCGAATTCACCATCGGCGATGTAATGGCGGCGCTGGAATCGCCGGGCGTTCATCTTGTGCTGACGGCGAAGGATACCGCCCATCTCAAGCCGCTCCCCAATGTCACCTCGATCAAGAACCGGGACGGGTCGGCGATCATCAACCGCGACATCCCCATCCTGTGCGACGGCGTGGTGCGCCATGTCGGCGATGCGATCGCCTTCATCGTCGCCGACAGCGTGGCCGAGGCGCGCGACGCGGCCGAACTGATCGAGGTCGATTTCGATACCCTGCCGGTAGCGGTCGATACCGTCGCCTGCCTCGCGGAGGATGCGCCGCTTGTCTATCCGCAAGCCGGCACCAACCTCGCCTTCACCACCTTCATGGGCGATGCCGAGAAAACCGCGACAGCCTTCGCCGGGGCCGCGAAGGTGACGACGCTCAGGATCGTCAACAGCCGTCTCGTCTGCAACTATATGGAGACACGGTCCTGTATCTCCGAGTGGAACGAGGCCGAGGGCTACACAGTCACCGTCTGCTCCCAGGGTGTGCACGGCCTGCGCAACCATCTTGCCCGCATCACCGGCGAAGCGCCGGAAAGGCTGCGCGTCATCACTCCCGATGTCGGTGGCGGCTTCGGCACCAAGGCCTTTGCCTACCGCGAATACCCGCTGACCATGGAGGCGGCCAGGCGTCTCGGCAGGCCGGTCAAATGGACCTGCGACCGCAGCGAGCACTTCGTTGCCGATGCCCATGGCCGCGACAATGTGGCGGTCGCCCGCATGGCGATGGACGCCCAGGGCCGGTTCCTGGCGGTCGAGATCGATCTCATTGCCGCGATGGGCGCCTATCTCCACTGCTACGGCCCCTATATCCCCTGGCTCGGCATGTCGATGACGACGGGGATCTACGACATTCCCGTCATGGCGGTAACCTGCCGCGGCACCTACACCAATACGACACCGCTCGATGCCTATCGCGGCGCGGGCCGCCCGGAAGCCGCCTATCTGATCGAGATGCTGGTCGACCAGTGCGCCCGCGATCTCGGCCTGACGCCGGACGAGATCCGCCGGCGCAATTTCATCCGCCCCGATCAGCTGCCCTACACGACGCCCGGCGGCCGCATGTATGACACCGGCGAGTTCGCCGAACATATGGCGCTGTGCATGGAGCGGGCCGGCTGGCACGATTTCGACAGGCGCAATGCGGAAGCCGGGACGCGCGGCCGCGTACGCGGCATCGGCATGTCGACCTATATCGAAGCCTGTGCCTTTGCCGGTTCCGAACCCGCCTATGCGACGCTCGAGGACGACGGCACCATCCTGATCCGCATCGGCACCCAGTCCAACGGCCAGGGCCATCAGACCGCCTATGCCCAGCTTGCGGCGGAGAAGTTCGGCATCGGCATCGATCAGGTCCGTGTCCATCAGGGCGATACCGCCATGCTCGACACGGGTGGCGGCACGGGCGGGTCGCGCTCGGTTCCGCTCGGCGGCATTTCCGTTGCCTGGGCGTCGGATGAACTGGCCGGCAAGATGAAGGAGGTCGCCGCCCGCGAACTCGAAGCCTCGAGCGGGGATATCGAACTTGCCGATGGCGAGGCGCGCATTGCCGGCACCGACCGCGTCATCTCGTTTGCCGCGATCGCCCGGGCGGCCAGCGAGGAAGAGCGCAACACGCGCGGCGAATACAAGCAGGCCGAAGCCACCTATCCCAACGGCACCCATATTTGCGAGGTCGAGATCGATCCCGATACCGGCTCGGTCGAAGTCGTCGCCTATACGATCGTCGATGATTTCGGCGCGACGGTGAACCCGATCCTGCTGGCGGGGCAGGTCCATGGCGGCGTCGTCCAGAGCATCGGCCAGTGCCTCAACGAGCGCGTCGTCTATGCCGAGGACGGCCAGTTGCTGACGGCGAGCTTCATGGATTATTCCATGCCGCGCGCCGCCGAAATCCCGAACTTTCATTTCGAAACCCGCAACGTGCCCTCGACCACCAATGCCATGGGAATGAAGGGGGCCGGCGAAGCGGGCACGATCGGCGGCACGCCGGCGGTGATGAATGCCGTCAACGATGCGCTCAACCGCAATTACGGCCTCGGCCCGATCGACATGCCGGTCCTGCCGCACAAGATGTGGCAGACCCTCCGGCAGGTAGCGGACAAGGCTTGATCCGCCGACCGCGGGCCCCGCACCCGGGACTGTCTCATGAGCCAGTGCGGACTGATGCCTTGCCTTGTGGCGGTTTTGGCGGTATTTCGAGCCAACTCATGGAGGTGCCGGTCTTTCGGCGAATTCGGTGACAGTTTACTTAATTCAGAATCCTCCCGGCTGGACGGCTTCGCTCCAGCGGTGAATTAAGTAAACTGTCACCGAATTACGATGACCCGAAAGACGATGGCTGAGAGGGCTCGCCCAACTCCTTGAACCTGATCCGGGTCATGCCGGCGTAGGGAATGAGCACCAGCCCGAGATTTGTTCATTCGTCCCCGCGCGCCATGATCCGCTCATGACGACAGGGGTCCGGCGCGGTGAACGGCCAAGATATACCGGCAAGGGTGGCGAGCGCGGCAGGGGCGATCGAGACGCTGCGACGGCGCGCGCCGCGCATCCACTGCCTGACCAACACGGTGGCACAGGCCTTCACCGCCAATGTGCTGCTGGCCTGCGGCGCCACCCCTTCCATGACCGTTGCGTCGGACGAGGTTCTCTCCTTCACCGACCGCGCCGATGGCGTCCTGATCAATCTCGGCACGCTGGATGAGGACCGCAAGAAGGCGATGCGACTGAGTGCTGCGCGCTGCCGGGAAACCGCCAGGCCGTTTGTCGTCGATCCGGTCAAATGCGACATCTCGGCTCAAAGACGCGCCTTTGCCACGGAACTCCTGCCCTTCCGGCCGGCGGCGATCCGCATGAATGCCGACGAGGCATCTTCGCTCGAAGCAAGCCTCGAGGGCGAGATGCCGTGCCGCGTCGTGACCGGCAGGACCGACCGCATCCTGTGCGGCGAGACCTGTCTGTCGGTGGCCAACGGCCATCCCTGGCTCACGCAGATCACCGCTGCCGGCTGCGCCGAGGGCGCCCTGATCGCCGCCCTGATGCCGGTCGCCGGCGACCCGGTACTTGCCGCATTGGCGGCGTTGTTGTGGTTCAACATCGCGGCCGAGGAAGCGGCGGCCCGGACACTGGAAAAGGCCGCTGGCCCGGGGACTTTCCAGCCGGTCCTGATCGACTGCCTGCACGCAATGGACGCCGCGCGCATCATGGAAAAGGCAAGAGTGACATGAAGAACTTCGATATTTCCCTCTACGGCATTCTCGATCCCGAACATTGCCGCGACCGCGACATCGCCGATCTGGCGGTGATCGCCGCCGACAATGGCGCCACCATCCTGCAATACCGCGACAAGGTGAACGATACGCGCCACATGGTCGCTACCGTTACCGCGATCCTCGACGCGCTCGGCGACAGCGATGTCAGGGTGATCGTCAACGACCGGGTCGATGTCGCTCTTGCCGCCGGCGCCCATGGCATCCATCTCGGCCCGTCCGACATGGATGCCGGCCATGCCCGGCGCATCATGGGCGACGACGCGATCATCGGCCTGTCGGTCAAGACGCTGGAGGGCGCGGAAAGCCTGCCCGCCGACCTGATCGACTATGCCTTTGTCGGCGGCGTGTTCGAAACCCGATCGAAGAACAATCCGGCGGCGCTGGGGATCGACGGCTGGAAGGCGCGCACGGCGCTGATCCGCCAGGCGGCACCCGGCCTGCCGGTCGGCGCCATAGCCGGCATGACGGCTGGAAACTGCGGCGCGCTGATCCGCGCCGGCGCCGACGGCATTGCGGCGATTTCAGCGCTCTTTGCCGCCGAGGACGTCGCCCAGGCGGTGAAGGATTTCCGCATCGCGCTCGAGGAGGCCCGCGAAGCCGGGCGCAGATAAGGCAGGCGGGCAGGGACACCCATGGCAGACCGGAAAATCCCCATCGCGCTGACCATCGCCGGCTCGGATTCGGGCGGCGGCGCCGGCATTCAGGCCGATCTCAAGAGCTTCTCGGCAAACCACGCCTTCGGCGCCAGCGTCATCACGGCGCTGACCGCCCAGAACACGCTGGGCGTCACCGGCATCCACGAAGTGCCGCTCGATTTCGTCACCGCGCAGATGGATGCGGTCTTTTCCGATCTTAATGTCAGGGCGGTCAAGATCGGCATGCTGGCGAGTTCCGCCATCATCGAAACGGTCGCCGGCGGCCTGAGGAAATGGCAGGCGAAGAACATCGTGCTCGACCCCGTCATGGTGACGACGAGCGGTGATCCGCTGCTTGCCGATCAGGCGGTGGAAACGCTCCGGTCCGTGCTCTTCCCGCTGGCGGCGGTGGTCACCCCCAACCTGCATGAGGCAGCGCGGATCACCGGCGGCGATCTCGCCGCGACCCGCGCCGGGATGATCGCCCAGGGCAGGGCGATCCTCGCCATGGGCGCGCGCGCCGCGCTGATCAAGGGCGGCCATGCCGAGCTTGCCGCCGACGACGGCGAAAGCGCCGATGTGCTGGTCACCGCCTCGGGCGAACACTGGTTCTCCGCCCGGCGCATCGACACCCGCAACACCCACGGCACCGGTTGTTCGCTTTCTTCCGCCATCGCCGCGAACCTTGCCAATGGCATGGCGCTCGATGCAGCCGTCGCCGCCGCCAAGGCCTGGCTTACCGGCGCCATCGCCGCTTCGGACAGGCTGACCGTCGGCAAGGGGCCGGGGCCCGTCCACCATTTTCACAACCTGTGGCCCGACGCATGACCGGGCCGCGACCTTCAGGGAAAGGAAAACCGAGATGACCGTATCGCGCCGTGATGTGTTGACCCGCACCGGCCCTGGCGCCGTACTGGGCGCCGCCACCTTTGCCGCCGCGTCCCTGGCGACGCCGGCCCGTGCCGCCGGGGCGATCGAATGGAAGATGGTCACCTCCTGGCCGAAGAACCTGCCGGGGCCGGGGGTCACGGCGCAGAAGCTGGCCGATCTCATCGCCACGCTTTCGGCCGGCCGGCTGACGGTCAAACTCTATGCCGCCGGCGAACTCGTGCCGCCGCTCGAGGTCTTCTCCGCCGTGTCGACCGGCACGGCCGAGATCGCCCATACCGCCCCGCTCTTCTGGGCCGGCAAGATGGCCGCCGCGCCGATTTTCACCGCCGCCCCCTTCGGCCTCACCCCGCTCGAACACATCACCTGGATCACCAGGGGTGGCGGCCAGGAATTGTGGGACGAGCTCTATCGACCGCACGGCATCAAGCCCTTCATGGCGTCGAATACCGGCTACCAGATGGGCGGCTGGTTCAGGAACGAGCTGCGATCGGTTGCCGATTTTCAGGGCCTCAAGATGCGCATGCCGGGTCTTGGCGGCCTCGTCATCCAGCAATTGGGCGCGGTGCCCGTCGCGCTGGCGCCGGGCGACATCTTCACCAGCCTGCAATCGGGCGTCATCGATGCGACCGAATTCCTCGGGCCGTTCTCCGACAGCGCCATGGGCTTCCAGAAGGTCGCCAAGAATTACTATTACCCCGGCTTCCACGAGCCGAACGGCACCGGTGAGGCACTGGTCTCGATCGAGGCGCTGGAAGCGCTGCCCGCCGATCTCCAGGCCGTGGTCGCGACCGCCTGCGAATGGGTCAATCTGTGGTCGCTCGCCGATGCCGAATGGGAGAATGCCCGCGCGCTCAAGCACCTGCAGGCAGAGGACGGCGTGACCCTGCGCCGCTACCCGTCCGACGTGCTGGCCGCCGCGCGCAAGGCGACGGAGAGCGTCATGGCCGATCTTGCCGGCAAGGACGACCTTACCGGGCGCATCGTCGACAGCTATCGCGGCGCCGCCACCCATCTCGGCGAATGGTCGGACGTCTCGGTCAAGGCGTTTCTGGGTGCGCGCGGCGCGGCGTAAGAGGCCGATTGCGCGGGAATTGTTCCTCCGCCTGCCTCCGCAAGGCCCGGAGGCTCCAGTTGTGTCCGGTACGAATTTGTCGTACCTTGCCTTGCCGAAGGATGAAAAAGGACGGAAATGCGCGCATGGGTGCAAAAGTCAGCATCAGCCTGACCGAGAAGATGATGGCGGAGATCAAACAGCGCATTGATAACGGCGAATACACATCGGTTAGCGAGGTCGTCAGGGCGGGGCTTCGCTCTCTGTCGCGAGACGAGGAAGAGCATAGGGAGCGCATCGAGGCTATTCGCACCAGGATCGGAGCGTCGCTTGACGATCCGCGCCCCGCTGTTCCGGCAAAGGATGCCTTCGAGCGCATTCGCAACGGATTGTTGCAGCGCTATTCCGGTCGATGAAACGGCTGCCTGTCTTTCTGCTGGAATCGGCGATTGCCGATCTTGACCAAATTGCCGCTTACATAGCCGAGGCAAGCCAATCCGTTCATACGGCACTTGAATTTGTGGAGCGAATAGAGGCGCGATGCGCAAGGATCGCAGACGCGCCTCTGGGAGGGGCTGCCCGAGAAGACCTGCAGCCGGGCATTCGAATGGTGCCGTTTGAGGGCAGAGCAATCATCCTCTACCGCGCGACGAGCGAGCGGGTGGAAGTGGTGAATGTCTTCTATGGTGGGCGCGACTACGAGGCCGTCATGCGCGGCGAGATGAGATGAAAATCGATGGTGTCGGCGTTGGGCGCGACATTCCGGTTTGCCCGGCCCAATTCGCGCGGCGCGGCGTAAGGGGAACCCGGCCTCACCCCGTCTCTTCAAGCCTGGCGCGGATCTGCAACAGATCGTGCCAGGCGAGGCGCTTTTGCGCCGGCTGGCGCAGCAGATAGGCCGGGTGCAGCGTGGCGAAGGCCGGTATCTCGCGCCCGCCACAGGCATAGCTCCGCCATTTGCCGCGCAGCGACAGGATGCCCTGGGTGGTCTCGAACAGCATCTTGGCCGACGAGCCGCCAATCGCCACCACCATTTCGGGGGCCGCCAGTTCGATGTGCCGCTCGATGAAGGGGCGGCAGATTTCCACTTCCGCCGGCGTCGGGGTGCGGTTGCCCGGCGGGCGCCAGGGCAGCACATTGGTGATGTAGACGCGGGTGCGGTCGAGGCCGATCGCCGCCAGCATCCGGTCGAGCAACTGGCCCGAGCGGCCGACAAAGGGCAGGCCCTGAATATCCTCGTCGCGCCCCGGCGCCTCGCCCACCAGCATCAGGCGGGCCTGCGGATTGCCATCGGCAAAGACCAGGTTCTTGGCGGTCAGCCGCAGATTGCAGCCCCTGAAGTCCGCCATCGCGGCGCGCAGGGCTTCCAGCGTATCGGCATTCCGCGCCAGGTCGCGCGCCGTGGCGACGGCTTCCGCATCGGGCAGGGTGGCGTTTCCCGCCATCGGCATGCCGCCCGCCGCCCTTCCACCCGCCGCCTGGCTGCCTGAAGCGGGCAACCGGCTTTCCACCGCTCTCGCCCGGTCGGTCAGGCTGGGCCGCCGCGGGACGGCAGCGGAGCGACCCCGCGCGGCGAGGCTCTCCTGGCGCTGGGCGGCGCTTTCGGCGAACCGGTCGACAGGCGTCTCCGACAGCGCGACGTCGTCGCCCATCTCCGCGAGCCATTGCAGGATTTCGACCGGATTGCCTTCCATGACGTCACCATAGATCAGTGCGCTCTTCCTGCCCATAGGACGCCGCCGCGCCCGCTCGCCAAGGCGAAGGTTACCCACAGGCGGACCATGCAATTTACGTTTACGTTTACGTAAGAAAATGCTAGACGAAAGGCGGGTGTCGGGAGGCCGATCCGGGAACGCCGGTCGCAGCGTTGGGCGCCAAGAACATACCGGGCAGCGCCATTCTTGCCGGCAGGCGTCGATTTTCGGGGTTTCTGGCGCCGGGACAGTACGGTATGAAACGGTGAATTCCGGCGCGTTCCGCCGCGCCGGCTGTCTTCTCGAGGAGTGAACAATGTCCGAAGCCGAAACGCTGCCCGAACGCGAAAGCATGCCCTTTGACGTGGTGATTGTCGGCGCCGGACCGGCCGGGCTCGCTGCCGCGATCAGGCTCAAGCAGGTCAATGCCGACCTGTCGGTGGTGGTGCTTGAAAAGGGGCCGGAAGTCGGCGCCCATATCCTGTCGGGCGCCGTTGTCGATCCGGTCGCGATCAACAAGCTGATCCCCGACTGGAAGGACGATCCCGATCATCCCTTCAAGGTTCCGGTCAAGGACGACCAGTTCTTCTTCCTGACCAGGACCGGCCGATTCCGCCTGCCCAATTTCGGCATGCCGCCGCTGATGAACAACCACGGCAACTACATCGTCTCCCTCGGCAATGTCTGCCGCTGGCTGGCGGCGCGGGCCGAGGCGCTGGGCGTCGAGATCTATCCGGGCTTTGCCGCCGCCGAGCTGCTCTACAATGAAGAGGGTCAGCTCTACGGCGTCGCCACCGGCGATATGGGTGTCGCCAAGGACGGAACGCCGGGGCCGAATTTCGAGCGCGGCATGGAACTGCACGGCAAGTACATCCTGATCGGCGAGGGCGTGCGCGGCTCGCTCGCCAAGCAGCTTATCGCCACCTTCAATCTCGACGAGGGCCGCGAGCCGCAGAAATTCGGCATCGGCATGAAGGAACTCTGGGAGGTCGATCCCGCAAGGCATCAGGAAGGCCTGGTGCAGCACGCCTTCGGCTGGCCGCTCGACAAGAACACCGGCGGCGGCTCCTTCCTCTACCATCTCGACAACAACCAGGTCGTTGTCGGTTACGTGGTTCACCTCAATTACCGGAACCCCTATCTCTTCCCGTTCGAGGAATTCCAGCGCTTCAAGACCCATCCCGCCGTCGCGCCCACCTTCGAGGGAGGAAAGCGCATCGCCTATGGCGCCCGCGCCATCACCGAGGGCGGCTGGCAGTCGGTGCCGAAGCTCGTTTTCCCCGGCGGCGCGCTGATCGGCTGTTCGGCCGGCTTCGTCAACGTGCCGCGCATCAAGGGTTCGCACAACGCCATGCTGTCGGGCATGATGGCGGCCGAGCATGTGGCCGAGGCCATCGCCGCCGGCCGCGAACAGGACGAACTGGCCGGCTACGATGCCGCCTGGCGCGACAGCGAGATCGGCAAGGATCTCAAGAAGGTCCGCAACGCCAAGCCGCTCTGGTCGAAATTCGGCACCCCGCTCGGCATCGTGCTGGGCGGTTTCGACATGTGGATGAACACCCTGTTCGGCTGGTCGCCCTTCGGCACGATGAAGCACGGCAAGGCGGATTACGCCGCCCTCGAACCGGCTTCCCGGCACAGCAAGATCGACTATCCCCGGCCGGACGGAAAGCTGACCTTCGACCGCCTGTCCTCGGTCTTTCTGTCGAACACCAATCACGACGAGAACCAGCCGGCGCACCTGCATGTCAAGGACATGGCGGTTCAGCGTTCCGAGCTGGAGACCTATGCCGGCCCGTCGAGCCGCTATTGTCCGGCCGGCGTCTATGAATGGGTCGATGCCAATGGCGACACGATCGTCAACGGCGAGGGCAATCTGGACGGCGCGAAATTCGTCATCAACTTCCAGAACTGCGTCCACTGCAAGACCTGCGACATCAAGGACCCGGAACAGAACATCACCTGGGTTCCGCCCCAGGGCGGCGAAGGGCCGGTCTATCCCAACATGTGATGCCGGTTCCGCCGCCGCGAGCGAAGCGCGAGCCGGCGCCTCTGCGCCGCTCCCGCGAAGCCATGCCCCGACACCAGGAGAGGCAT
>JAGRLT010000075.1 GCA_020441665.1 Nitratireductor sp. | reverse complement strand
GTTCGGTGACGACCGGCCAGCGCGACCGATTTGGAAGGTCTGCGCTGGCCGGTGCCATTTGCGTGCTACCGGATGTTCCGCCAGAGCATGGCAGCGAGGGGGGCTGCAGCTCTCATCCGGTAGCACTTGTCCAAGGCTGTGCAGCGGCAGGAACCGGCTGCGTCAGCACCTTGGCAGGTGGTCCATCCGGGGGGTTGCCGTATCGCAGGGCAGGATGTTGGACCACCATTACGCGGGGCTGAACGCCCGACAGAACCGCGTGGCTAACTTTGGGCCGCGACGCAAATCATTGCCCCGCAGCTGGGGCCAAGCTGGCGTCTAAATCGGGCCGGAAATGGATGGAAGGCGTCGAAAGCAGGACGAATTGCGGCTTTTCGATGAACCGAATCTAGTGTCATTTAAAATTGCCGCAAATAAAAATGCTCTGCGTCGGATTACATTTTGTGATTTGCCTTGTGCATAATATCTGATGCGCCGCAAATTGCGGCAAGGATTCGCCGTCGATCCGTAGCCTTGCGGCGGCGATCGAACCGGCATGCGGAAGGGATCATGCTGCAGCGCTCAAAGATCGGACCAAGGTGGGGGCTTGCCCTTCTTGCGCTGGCCGCCACCCTGCCATCGCGCGGCCTTGCCGAGCCGCTTGACGCGCAGGCGATCGGTAACCGGCTGATCGGCAATTCGATCCTCAACCCGTCTTTCGGCTGCGTGCATTATCCCGATGCCGGCCACGCCCTTTTGTACCGCCTCGACGGCACGATCGAGCGCTATCGCTGGTGGAGCGAGGGCGGGCGCTATTTCTCGGACACCGGCGGATGTGCCCTGGGCGGCTGCCGGGTAACCGCGGACGGCCGGCAACTGCGGTTTTCGCGCGACGACGGCCTGTATGACCGGACGGTGGAAGTGATCCGGGGCAATGCTTGCGAAGCGGGCCTGATGACGACATAAAGGCAGCTTGTGCCAGATCCCGGGGAACCCGCTCCGGGGGCGTCAACGGGAGCCTTTCATGGCCGATTTTCTCAAGCTTGAAACGCTGGCGCTGCATGCCGGCCACGTGCCCGACAAGGAGTATGGATCGCGCGCCGTGCCGATCCACCAGACCACCTCCTATGTGTTCAAGGATGCGCGCCAGGCCGCCGCCCTCTACAATATGGAGGAGGGTGGGCATCTTTATTCGCGTATCTCCAACCCGACCGTCGCGGTGCTCGAACAGCGGCTCGCGGCGATGGAAGGCGGGGCGGCCTGCGTTGCCACCGCCTCGGGCATGGCGGCGCTGCATTGCGTTGCCACCATGCTGGTCTCCGCCGGCGATCACATCGTTTCGACGGCACAGCTTTACGGCGCCAACATCAACCTGCTGAAGAACACCTTGCCGCGGTTCGGGGTGGAGACGAGTTTCGTCCACGGCCGCGATCTCGACGGGCTGAAACAGGCGATCCGGCCCAATACGAAGTTCCTGTTCTGCGAGATGATCGGCAATCCGGGGCTCGACGTGCTCGATGTGGACGCGGTGGCGAAGATCGCCGCCGAAGCGGGCATTCCGGTGGTGATGGACGCGACCTTCTGCACGCCGCATCTGTTCAAGCCGCTCGATCACGGGGTGCATGTGGTGATCCATTCGGTGACCAAATGGCTCGGCGGCCATGGCACGACGATCGGCGGCGCGATCATCGATGGCGGCAATTTCAACTGGGCACGGAAGGATGCCGAGGGCAGGGACAAGTGGCCGACGCTGACGGCGCCGCACTACGCGCTTGAGGGGATCGTGTTCTGGGAGGAGTTCGGGCCGATCGCGCTGTCGCAGCGCATCCGCGCCGAGGCAATGTACAATTTTGGCCCTTCCATGTCGCCATTCGCCGCCTTCCAGCTTCTGCAGGGGATCGAGACCCTGCCGCTTCGCATGGAGCGGCATATGGAGAACACGGCGAAGATGGTCGACTTCCTGTCTCGCCACGAGCAGGTGAGCTGGGTGCGCCATCCCTCGCTTTCAGATCACCCCGATCATGATGTGGCCGAACGCGTGCTGCCCCGGGGCGCGGGCTCGATCATCGCCTTCGGGGTGAAGGGCGGCCGACAGGCCGGGGCTGCCTTCATCGAGAACGTGCAGGTCGCCTCGCACCTCGCCAATGTGGGCGATGCCAAGACGCTGGTGATCCATCCGGCCTCGACCACCCATTCGCACATCTCGGCCGAGGACATGCAGGCGGGCGGGCTTTCCGACGACATGATCCGGCTATCGGTCGGGCTCGAAAATTTCGACGATCTCAGGGACGATTTCAACCAGGCGCTCAAGGCGGCCGCCAAGGCGGTATCGACGACTGGAGGTGCGGCATGAAGATCACCGTTGACGGCGAGGAAGTGCATCTTTCCACCGGCGGGCGCGAACATCGGCCGGACCGGCCTTTCGTGATGTTCCTGCACGGCGCCGGGTTCAACCATTTCACCTGGGTGCTGCAGGGCAGGGCGCTTGCCTATGACGGCTACAACATCATCGCCGCCGACATGCCGGGACATTGTTTTTCGGCCGGCAAGCCGCTCGAAGGGATCGAGGCGCAGGCCGAATGGGCGCTCAAGGTGCTCGACGCGGTGGCTGCGGGGGCCGCCGTGCTGGTCGCCCACAGCCAGGGCGGGCTGATCGCGCTCGAAATGGCGCGGACGGCGCCGGAGCGGGTCCGGGCGATCGCCTTCGTGGCGACGGCGGCTGCCATTCCCGTCAACGGGCAATTGATCGCGCTGGCCGAAAAGGACCCGAAGGCGGCCTATCAGAACATGGTCGACTGGGGATACGGGTCGCTCGCCCATCTCTACGAGAATACCTATCCCGGCGCCTCGCATCTCGATTTCGGGCTCAATGTGATGGCGATGGGCGATCCCCGGGCGCTGGCCGCCGATCTGAGATCCTGCGCCGCCTATGACAAGGGCGCGGCGATCGCCGCAACGCTTGCCTGTCCGGTGCTTTGCGTCTTTGCCGGGGAAGACCGGATGACGCCGGTCAAGTTCGGCAAGAAGCTCGCCGGCATGATCCCGCAGGCCGAGATGCATGTGATCGGCGATAGCGGGCACACCATTCCCACCGAGAGGCCGCGCGAACTCAATGCCTGCCTCAGATCCTTCCTGGCGCGGCTCGAGCAGCCGGCGGCGGCCTGATGGCCGGCACAACATCCGGAGTATTGAAGTGAACGGAACGATCCAGACCGTCTGTGTCATCGGCGCGGGGACCATGGGCTCGGGCATTGCCGCGCAGGTCGCCAATGCCGGCGGCGATGTCCTGTTGCTGGACATCGCCAGTGATGGCGACAGCGGTGGCGGTGGACGCAACGCGGTGTGTGAGCGGGCGCTCGAACGGATTGCCAAGTCCGATCCGCCGCTTCTGATGCGGCCGGAGAACCTGGAGCGCATCGCCATCGGCAATATCGAGGACGATCTCGATCGGGCCGGAAAATGCGACTGGATCGTCGAAGCCATTGTGGAGCGGCTCGATGTCAAGCGCGCGCTCTACCGCTCGCTGTTGCCGCATCTGAAGGAAGGCGCGCTGGTTTCCTCCAATACCTCCACCATCCCCATCGCGCTGTTGATGGAGGACATGCCGGATGCCCTGCGCAAGCGGTTCTGCATCACGCATTTCTTCAATCCGGTGCGCTATATGCGGCTGCTCGAACTGGTGCGCGGCGCGGAGACCGAGGATGCGGTGATCGAAACGCTGGCGCGCTACAATGACGAGGAACTCGGCAAGGGCGTGGTGCGCTGTGCCGATACGCCGGGCTTTCTCGGCAACCGGGTCGGCGTCTTTGCCATGCAGGCGGCGATCCATGAGGCGATGGCGCTCGGCATCGACATCGAGGATGCCGATGCGCTCTTCGGTCGGCCGATGGGCATCCCCAAGACCGGCGCCTTCGGCCTCTACGATCTGATCGGTGTCGACCTGATGGCCGATGTGGTGCGCTCGCTGCGCTCGATCCTGCCGCAGGGCGATCCGTTCCACGAGGTTGGCGCCGAGAACGCCCTGATCAACGCGCAGATCGAAAAGGGCTTTACCGGCAACAAGGGCAAGGGCGGCTTCTATGCCAGGATCGACGGCAAGGCGATGGCGCTCGATCTGGCGACGGGGGCATGGCGGCCGCGCCGGAAGGAACTGCCGGAACTCGCCAGCGCCGGCGAGCGCGACGGGCTCAGGCCGCTGCTTGAAGGCGAGGGCAGGCTGGCGGAATTCGCCTGGCGGGTGCTCGCCCGCATCCTGACCTATTCGGCAAGCCTCGTGCCCGAGGTGACCGATACGCCGCAGGACATCGATGATGCGATGAAGCTCGGCTACAACTGGGTCAAGGGCCCGTTCGAACTGATCGACGAGATCGGCGCGGAAGGCTTTGCCGCACGGCTTGAGGAGGACGGTTTCTACGTGCCGGAATTCCTGCGCATCACGGCCGAGGCGGAACGGCGCGACGACCGCTGCTTCTACCGCCCGGGCAACGGCGTATTGGAAGTGCGCCATTTCGACGGCACGTTCCGCCCGGTGGCGCTGCCGCGGGGCGTGGTGCGGTTCCACATGGCGCGGCGGGCGCTTGCGCCTGAATTCGAGAACGGGTCGGCAAGCTGTTTTCGCATCGGCGACGATGTGCTGCTGGTCGAGTTTCACACCAAGGCCAATGCGCTGGACGATGCTGCCATGGCAGTGGTGCGCCAGGCTGCCGAGACGCCGTCGCGCGGCGTGCTGGTGCACAACGATGCCCAGCATTTTTCCGCCGGCGTCAATCTGGAGCGCTTCAAGGCGTTTATCGAGGCTGAGGACTGGCAGGGGATCGACCGGTTTCTGTTCGATTTCCAGATGGCGGTCGAGGCGCAGCTCTATTGCGACAAGCCGGTGGTCGGTGCGCCTTCGGGCCTGGCGATCGGCGGCGGCTATGAGGTGCTTGCCCATTGCGACCTGGTGGTGGCCCATGCCAATTCGGTGCTGGGCCTGGTGGAGGCGGCCGTCGGCGTGGTGCCCGGCGGCGGCGGGGTCAAGGAAACCTATTGGCGCTGGTATCAATCGACCGGCGATTGGGAGAAGGCGGCCTGGAACACGTTCAACCAGGTGGGCTACGGCCAGACGGCGTCGTCGCCCGATCTTGCCGCCCGGCTCAACTATTTTCTCGCCGGGCGCGACCGGCAGGTGATGAACCGTGACCGGCTGGTTTCGGCCGGGCTTGCGGCGATCGATGATCTGGCGCCGGATTACGCGCCGCGCCAGGCGCCGGTGTTTCAGCTTGCCGGCGCCGATGTCTTCGCCGCCATGGTGGCATTTCTGGAAAGCGGCCGGGCAAAGGGCAGGTTCATGCCGCATGACGTGACGGTGGCGACACAGATCGCCTGGATCGTTACCGGCGGCGAGGATGGCGCGCGGACCTGCAGCGAGCGCGACCTGTTTGCCCGCGAGCGCGAAGCCTTCATCAGGCTTGCCCGGACGCCGCAGACCCATGCGCGGATCGCCGGAATGCTGAGCGGGACGGGCGTGCCGCGCAACTGACGGCGCGGCGCTGTTGGCGGAGCATCATCGCCTGGCAGCACCGGCCGGGCTTGTCTTGCTGGCGGGAATCGTCCCAAGGTGCGGCCATCTGTTGGCCCATCCTGGAACACCGTCATGAAACTGTGGTATTCGCCTGCCTCGCCCTTCGTCCGCAAATGCCTGATCCTGGCCCATGAGCGCGGCCTTGCCGACCGGATCGAGACCCTCGACGCCAATGCCAATGTGGTCAGTCCCGACCAGCGGATCGTCGCCTCCAACCCGACGGGCAAGATCCCGACCATGGTGCTCGACGATGGCACGGTGCTGTTCGACAGCCGGGTGATCTGCGCCTATCTCGACACGCTGCATGACGGCAAGAAGCTGATGCCGCGCTCGGGTGCCAAACGGTTCGAGGTGATGACGCTGGAGGCGATGGGCGACGGCATCATGGATGCCGCCGTCAACAACCGCTACGAACTGGCCCTGCGGCCGGAAGAATACCGCTGGCCGGCCTGGAGCGAGGGACAGATGGGCAAGGTGATGGCCTCCCTCGACCAGATCGAGGCGAAGTGGACCCGGGCGCTCGGGCGCAATCCGAACATGGGCTCGATCGCCATTGCGGCGGCGCTGGGCTATCTCGACTTCCGCTACAAGGACCTCAACTGGCGCCGCGGCCGGCCGAAGCTGACCCGCTGGTTCCGCGCGTTTTCGCAGCGTCCGTCCTTCGTGGCATCGTCGCCCGAATAGGCGTTTGCCGGCCTGTTCCGGCCACTCAACGCCTTTTACACTGCGACGCCGGCAGCGCAGCGGCCCGGCCAGCCTTGATCTTGCCCCGCCGGTAACATCTTGCCGGCCCGGCCGGAATGCCGGTTGACGCGGTGGCTGCAATATGTTGCGATTGGAATCGACACTGGTGTCCAGTTTCTGGGCGGCGGCCGTTTCCGTCGCGCGCGCTGGCTCAACGGCAGCATATCGCGGGACCGAATGCATCGTGCGAACCAGCCCATGACAGCCCCGGCTGTCGCGAAATTATGTTAACCGTCATCGGGAGGAAAAGATGACCAAGACTGATGAAACCATCAATGGCAAGCCTGTCCACGACAAGGCTGGCATGTATGCCGAGGAGTTCAAGGCCGGCAAGATCGACCGCCGCGAATTCCTGGCGACCGTTTCGGCGCTTGGGGTGACGACGGCGGCGGCCTATTCGCTTGGCGGGCTGGCGCTGCCCGGCGAGGCGAAGGCTGCATCCCATGCCAAGTCGGGCGGCGTGCTGCGCGTCGAGATGCTCGTCAAGGAGCAGAAGGATCCGCGGACCTATGACTGGTCGGAAATGGCCAATGTCATGCGTCAGTGCAACGACTATCTGGTGCGCTATACCACCGACTTCACCTTTGACGGCCATCTGCTCGAAAGCTGGGAAGTCAATGATGACGCGACCGAATACACGCTGCATGTCCGCCAGGGCGTGAAGTGGTCGAACGGCGACGATTTCAACGCCGACGACGTGATGTTCAACCTCAACCGCTGGTGCGAGAAGAATGCCGAGGGCAACTCGGTCGCCTCGCGCCTGGCCTCGCTGGTCGATCAGGAAAAGGGCGTTGCCGCCGAGGGCGCGATCACCAAGGTCGACGACTACACCATCAAGCTGAAATGTTCTTCCTCCGACATCACCATCATTCCGGGGCTCGCCGATTATCCGTCGATGGTCGTCCACCGCAGCTTCAATGCCAGCGATGACGTCACCAAGATGCCCGGTACCGGGCCGTTCGAAGTGGTCGAGTACGAGGTCGGCAACCGCGCCGTGCTCAAGCGCCGCGAGAATTTCCCCTGGTTTGGCGGCGACGTCTATCTCGACGGCGTCGAGTATGTCGACTACGGGCCGGACGCCAATGCGAAGATCGCCGCGTTCGAGGCCCAGGAAATCGACGCCAACTATCAGACCACGGGCGAAACCGTGACGCTGCTGGACGGGCTCGGCCTGACCAAGCTCGAGGTGACGACCGCGGCAACGGTG
Source organism: Nitratireductor sp. (assembly GCA_020441665.1). Classification (GTDB taxonomy): domain Bacteria; phylum Pseudomonadota; class Alphaproteobacteria; order Rhizobiales; family Rhizobiaceae; genus Salaquimonas. The sequence continues at coordinate 9,163 of JAGRLT010000075.1, read as the reverse complement.
GTGCTGCGCACCAATGTCGACAACAAGCCCTATGACAACAAGGCCGTTCGCAACGCGCTTCAGCTTGCCGTCGACAACAATGCGGTTCTGCAACTGGGCTATAACGGCGCGGGTACGGTGGCGGAAAACCACCATGTCTGCCCGATTCATCCCGAATATGCGGAACTGCCGAAAGTCGGCCGGGACATCGAAAAGGCCAAGGCGCTGATGAGCGAAGCCGGCCACATGGATACCGAGTTCGAACTCATTTCCTATGATACCGATTTCGTGAAGAATACCGGCGACGCCATCGCCGCGCAGATCCGCGAGGCCGGCTTCAACGTCAAGCGCACGGTCATTCCGGGCTCCACCTTCTGGAACGACTGGACCAAATATCCCTGGTCGACCACGGAGTGGAACATGCGCCCGCTCGGGGTTCAGGTGCTGGCGCTGGCCTATCGCACGGGTGAGGCGTGGAACGAATCGGCCTTTGCGAACGCCGATTTCGACTCGAAGCTCAACGTCGCCCTGTCGATCGCCGATGCCGACAAGCGGCGCGAGGTGATGAAGGATGTCGAAGCCATCCTTCAGGACGAGGGCGTGCTGATCCAGTCCTACTGGCGCTCGCTCTACCGTCACACCCAGACCTATGTGATGGACTTCAAGATGCACCAGACCTTCGAGCATCACCTCGACAAGGTTTGGCTCGACCAGTAAGCTTCCCGATGGCGGGGGAGCAATCTCGCCCGCCATCCTTCCCTGCCGGTTGCCCTGGGAGTAGCGCCGGCAAGGGTATCTAGCGGCTCTGGGAGGGGTTTGATGCTTTCATTCATCTTGCGGCGGCTCGGCGTCATGGTCCTGACCATGATCTGCCTGACCTTCATCGTCTTTTTCTTCGTCAATCTCGAACCCAACCTGCGCAAACTGGCGATCAGCCAGACCAATATGCGGGCAACGGACGAGATGATCGAAAGCTGGCTCGACCGCAACGGCTATCACGACAACTTCCTTCTGCAGTATGGGCGCTGGATCGGCGTGGTCCAGAAACAGCCCAACATCAATCCCGAGACCGGCCAGGCCGAATCGCGTTTCCGCTATTGCGACGATCCCGTCGAGCCGGTCTATTCCGGCATCCTGCAGGGCAATTTCGGCTGTTCCACCAATTTCAAGAAACCGGTGGGAACGCGGCTCTGGGACGGGCTGAAGGCGACCGGCATTCTGATGTTCTGGGTGATGGCGACCATGGTGCCGGCCGCGCTCATCATCGGCGTGTTGGCCGGCATGCGGGAGGGATCGCGGCTCGACCGAAGTCTGTCGGTTGCCTCGATCGCCTCGACGGCGACGCCTGAATATGTTTCCGGCATTCTGTTCTCGGTCCTGTTCGCCTCCTGGCTCGGCTGGCTCAGCGCCTCTTCCGCGACGGCGACGTCGAAGGGGGTGACGTTCTACAATTTCGCGCTGCCGGTGATGACCATGGCGATCTACGGCATCGGCTATATCGCCCGCATGACGCGCGCCTCGATGGTCGAGGTGATGACCTCGCAATACATCCGCACCGCGCTGCTCAAGGGGGTGAGTTTCCGGCAGACCGTCATGAAGCATGCGCTGCGCAATGCGCTGATCGCACCGTTTACCGTCATCATGCTGCAGTTTCCCTGGCTTCTGACGGGGGTCGTGATCGTCGAGAACATGTTCCGCTATCAGGGCTTCGGCTACATGCTGGTGCAGGCGGCGGCCAATAACGATATCGACCTGCTGCTGGCCTGCGGCCTGGTGTCGGTGGTCGTGGTGCTGGCGACGCAACTGATTTCCGATGTGGGTTACGCCTTCCTGAACCCGCGCATCCGCGTAAGCTAGGGGGAGCGACCATGGAAACCATCGGATTTTTCGAGATCATCGCGGGTGTCGTTTCGCGCCTTTGGCCGGTCTGGCTTGCGGGCGCCATCGTGTTCGCAATGTCCTTCTCGATGCGCAAGCGGCTCGGGCTCTATGGCCAGTTGATCGGAAACGGCATCGGCCTGACCGGCGTCCTGATCTGTGTCTTCTGGCTGTTCGCGGCGATCTTCGCCGACATCGTCGCACCGTTCGGCGCGCGCGATCAGCTCGCCGTCATGAAGAATGCCTTTCCGGGCTCGATCGATGCGCAATCGGGGCTGATCTACTATCTGGGCGGCGACAATCTGGGGCGCGACGTGTTCAGCCGGATCATCCATGGCAGCAGGGTGGTGCTGGTCATCGCGCCGGCTGCGACGCTGTTCGCCCTGATGGTCGGCATGACGCTCGGCCTTCCGGCCGGCTATTTCGGCGGCAAGGTGGATTCGGTCCTGTCCTTCCTGGCCAATCTGGTGCTCGCCTTCCCGGTGATCCTGCTGTTCTATCTGCTGGTCACGCCCGGTATCGAAGAAACGATTATCCCAAAGTCCCTCGCCGGATTTTTCTTCCTGTTTCCCATCATCTTCTTCTGCACCCTGTTCTACACGCGCTTCAGAACGCAGCCGGAGAAGCTGTCGGTCTACATCGCGGTAACGCTGCTGGTCGGGGGCTGGGTCTATGCGGGACTTGTCTTCGGGCTGGACCCGCTCGGGATCATGTCGCTGGAAAAGGGAGAACTCAACATCTTCGTGGCGGTGGTTTTCGCCTCGTCGCCCGGCGTGTTCCGGATCGTGCGCGGGCTGACCCTCGACATCATGACGCGCGACTATGTGGCGGCGGCCCAGACCCGCGGCGAGGGGCCGTGGTACATCATGCTGTGGGAAATCCTGCCCAATGCGCGCGGCCCGCTGATCGTCGATGGTTGTCTGCGGATCGGCTACACGACCATCCTGCTCGGCACGCTCGGCTATTTCGGCCTCGGCATGGGGCCGGAAAGCGCCGACTGGGGCACGATGATCAAGGATGGCAGCCAGTTGCTGCGGCTCTATGTCTGGCCGGCGCTGGTGCCGGCGCTCGCGCTGATGTCCTTCGTGCTCGGGCTCAACCTGCTGGCCGACGGCCTGCGTGAAGAATCGCTCAAGGATTGATGGAGAGAGACATGGCAGACAACACCACGCCGATCCTCGAAATCGAAGATCTGAACATCTCGTTCTTCACGCGCATCGGGGAAATCCCGGCGGTGATGGATTTTTCCTGCACGGTGATGCCGGGCGAGGCGATGGGTCTGGTGGGCGAGTCGGGTTGCGGCAAGTCGACGGTGGCGCTCGGCGTCATGCGCTATCTCGGCAAGAACGGCAGGATCGTTGGCGGCAAGATCAAGTTCAAGGGCCGCGACATGGCGGAGATGAGCGAGGAAGAACTGCGCAGCCTGCGCGGTTCGGAAATCGCCATGATCTATCAGGAGCCGATGGCCTCGCTCAATCCGGCGATGAAGATCGCCGACCAGTTGATGGAAGTGCCGATGCTGCATGACGGCGTCGACAGGAAGACCGCCTACGAGATGGCGCTCGACATCGTCGCCTCGGTCCGCCTGCCCGACCCTGAACGCATCCTGCGCTCCTATCCGCACCAGCTTTCCGGCGGCCAGCAGCAGCGCATCGTCATCGCCATGGCGCTGATGTCGAAGCCCTCGCTGCTGATCCTCGACGAGCCGACGACGGCGCTCGACGTGACGGTGGAGGCGGGGATCGTCGAACTGGTCAAGGAACTGGGCGCCAAATACGGCACGTCGATGCTGTTCATCTCGCACAATCTCGGCCTGGTGCTGGAGACCTGCGACCGCATCTGCGTGATGTATTCGGGCGAGGCGGTGGAAACCGGCTCGATCACCGATGTCTTCGACAAGATGCGCCATCCCTATACCCAGGCGCTGTTCCGCTCGATCCCGTTGCCCGGCGCCGACAAGAACACAAGGCCGCTGGTCGCCATTCCCGGCAATTTCCCGCTGCCGCACGAGCGCCCGCCGGGCTGCAATTTCGGACCGCGCTGCGACTATTTCGCCGACGGGCGCTGCAATGCGCAGGACATCAGGATGGTGCCGATCGGCGGCGATCAGCGCCATGACAGCCGCTGCATCCGGATCGACGAGATCGACTGGAATGCGCCGATCGCGGCGGTGGCCAGCGCCGAGAAGGCCGAGATCGGCGATGTGGTTCTGAAGATTGACAATCTGAAGAAATATTACGAACTCTCCGCCAATGCGCTGTTCAGCGGCGGCGAGACGCGCGTCGTCAAGGCGAACGAGACGATCAGCTTCGAGACCCATGAGGCGGAAACCGTGGCGATCGTCGGCGAGTCGGGATGTGGGAAATCGACGCTTGCCAAGGTGTTGATGGGGCTCGAGACGGCGACCAGCGGAACGGTGACGATCGACAATCAGAGCATTGAAGCGACGCCGATCCAGAACCGCTCGACCAAGACGGTGTCGTCGATCCAGATGGTGTTCCAGAACCCGTTCGACACGCTCAACCCGTCGCATCTCGTCGGCAGCCAGATCGTCCGGGCGCTGGAAAAGTTCAAGATCGGCCGGACCCAGAAAGAGCGCGAGGAGCGCATGCTGGAACTGCTCGATCTGGTCAAGCTGCCGCGCGAGTTCGCCCGGCGCATGCCGCGGCAATTGTCCGGCGGCCAGAAGCAGCGGGTCGGCATAGCCCGCGCCTTTGCCGGCGAGCCGAGCATTGTCGTCGCCGACGAGCCGGTCTCCGCGCTCGACGTTTCGGTCCAGGCGGCGGTGACCGACCTGCTGATGGAAATTCAGCGCAGGAACAAGACGACCATGCTGTTCATCAGCCATGACCTGTCGATCGTGCGCTATCTGTCGGACCGGGTGATCGTGATGTATCTCGGCCATATCGTCGAACAGGGATCGACGGAGGCGGTGTTCGCGCCGCCCTATCACCCCTATACGGAGGCGCTGCTGTCGGCGGTGCCGATCGCCGATACCTCGGTGCAGAAGAAGCATATCGTGCTCGAGGGCGATATCCCCTCGGCGGTCAATCCGCCGCCGGGCTGCCCGTTCCAGACCCGCTGCCGGTGGAAATCCCGCGTTGCGGGCAATCGCTGCGAAACGCAAGTGCCGGCGATGCAGGAAATCTCGCCCGGCAACTGGATCAAATGTCACCTTGCCACGGACGTGCTTGCCGAAATGGAGCCGGTGATCACGGTCGATGCGCCGCCAGCCAGGCCGCCGGTGGCAAAGAAACAGACCGCAAAGAAGCAGATTGCAAAGAAACCGGCCGCAAGACAGCGGACAGCGAAACCGCAACCGGCCGTGGCGGCAGGTGGCGGGCAGGGCGGTGCGGCCAGCCTCTCCAAACCGGCTGCGAAGAAGGACGATCGCCCGCCCAGGATGCGCAAGCCGGCAAGGCCCGATGATCTCAAGCGTATTTCGGGCGTCGGGCCGAAGCTCGAAGGCGTGCTCAACGAACTAGGCATCTACACATTCGGGCAGATCGCCCAATGGAAGAAGGCCGAGCGCGACTGGGTCGACGGCTATCTCAATTTCAAGGGCCGCATCGACCGCGACGGCTGGGTGAAACAGGCCAAGGCGCTGGCGAAGCGAAACTAGCGCGTAATTCGGGGACAGTTTACTTAATTGCCTGCGACACGGTAAACCGCCGTCACAGAGACTCAATTAAGTAAACTGTCCCCGAATTAGAGTAGGCTTCCATGCGTGAGCTTCTTCGATCCCCCGATGGCGCCATATCGCGCACCGAGTTCCGGCGTGGCGCGGCGTTCGCCGTTCTTCTGACCGGGTTCTCGGCCCTGTTGCTGGCGCTGATCGCGCGCATCAGCCATGCGATGGACTGGATGACCGTGGCGGTGGCGCCCTTCATGGGCGTGATCATCCTGGCCGTGTCGCTCAGCCTGATCTATTTCTGGTATTGCCTGTTCGCCAAGCGGCTGCGCGGCCTGGGCATGCCGCTCTATCTGCTCTATGCCATGCTGGCGGCAATCGTGATCTGTTCGGCGGCCCGGCTGATGGATTATCAGAACCGCACGCTGGGGCTGGCAACCGAGGGGATTGTGGCCTGGTCCGGCGCCATCGGCACGGTGTTCGGCTTCCTTGTCGCGCTGTTCTTCTTCATCCTGCTCGGGATCGGCTGGCTCGGACCGGATCGCCAGGTGCCGCCCGGCCAGTGTTTCCCGGATGTTTCCAGCGGGGACGACGCAGTATAGAAAAGCCGGAGAATCGGGCTTCTGGGAACATATGCAACAAGCGAAAATTGGAGTTGCGACATGCGTATCTTGAAATCCATTGAGAAACGCTTTCGGGCCGGAAAGGTTCTGGGCAAGCGAAGCAATGATGCGGACAAGTACGCCGACTATGAAAAGCGCTATGGCGAGATGTGTGATAGCCTTTCGATAGATTTTCGCCGCAACTACAACGAACTTATGCAGGGGTCCGTGCCGAAGAAGTACGCCCGGCTGGTGCAGTATGTTCCCGGATCAAGCGTCGTTGAAGTCGGAGCGGGCGAGGGGGTTTTGTCGCTTGCCATGTCGATGAAAAAGGACAGGGTGCGGGCCATTGATTTCACGCCAGTGCGTCATCAGGCCGGCAAGGATCTTCAGTCGAGCTGGTCGAGTTCCGGGATCGCCGTCGAAAATTGCGAGTTGGTACTTGGCGATGTGCTGTCAAATCCGGAGTTGATGGACGGGTTTGAAACTCTGGTTGCCTGCCGTGTGATCTACTATTTCACCGATAGGATCGACGCGTTCATGGAGGAGGTGAGCAAGCGTTGCAAATTTGTTTGCCTGATTGCAAACAAGCGGCGCGAGAGGCATTTTGAAGCGGGCAGAGAGAGTCCGGATCTCGGAAAGTACGCCTATTACAGTACGACACCTGGAATGATCGATCTGCTCGAGCGGCATGGATATGAAATCCTCAATTGCCATCGCGAGGCTGGCGAGGATCCGATTGTTGTTGGTCGACGCAGGTAAAGGCGATGTGGTCAGGATGCACCACATTGTATCGCGCCCGCACCAGAGGCAGATTGAGCAACAGTGCGATCGAGAGACGGTGATTGCCATCGTGACGAATGAGGGAACGGTTGCGCCCGCCGTTTACGACAATGCTGTTCTTTGAACTTTCGACGTCAAATCCCTCTTTCTCCATCTTTTCATAAAGCTTGTCGTAGTGGGAAAAGAACTGGTCGTATCCACCAAGGCGCTTTACCCGGACTTCAAGAAATCCCTTTTCCAGCTCGTCGAAATATTCTGTTTTTCGCCACGGCAACCCGCCCTTGAAGTGCTGTTCGAAGCCCCGAAAGATCGGGGTGCCCTTAAACGGCACGGCGATGGTATCCCAATCGCCCGGTAGTATTCCGGGTTTGGGACTGTATCCCAAATAGCGATTGAGGTTTTGCTGAAGCAAGGTCAGTTCAATCTTTTCCGGCGAGATCAGGAATTCGCCCATGCCCCGGTCTTGCGCCAGGTCTGCGCGGGGGAAAAAGCGGGAAATCAATTTTCTGAATTTTCTTGCCATGTTGCTGTTGTGCTGATCTGCAAGGATTGTGATGGATGAAAGTGGTTTTCCGAAATTCGCTGTCCGTTTGATCTCGACAATGTGCTGAATTCTCCGTCCATTCAACCGGGCCCGGGCGTGCAACAATCTCTTGCTTGCCGCCCCGGCCGGTTGAACGCTGGATCGGGAAGACGGCGGTCGGCGGGTTGGGCTGAACCTGTCTTGCGGCTTTGTAAAAGGCAAAGTGCCGCCCGGCCAGTGTTTCCCGGATGTTTCCAGCAGGGACGACGGCGCGCAGGGATAGAGGTGCGCCGCAAATCCCCTTGACCAAACCGGCCCGCCCGATTAGTGGAAACGCGTCCGTTTCACGGATATGGGCCGGTAGCTCAGCTGGGAGAGCGTCGCGTTCGCAATGCGAAGGTCGGGAGTTCGATCCTCCTCCGGTCCACCAGCCTTCGCCCCTTGGGCTGCGGCTTGGCAAGCCAGTCAGGCATTCGGTGCTATAGTCTTTTCCGGTGAAGGTGTGCCGCTATGGCGGTACTCAAAAATGCGGTTCAGCCTTTCCGCCCCGCCATCATCTCCCGCTTGCCGCCATGGCCGGGCAGGCGCGTCACGGCAAAGCCCGCCGCTGCGAGATTGCGGCGAACCCAGCCGGCGGCGGTGTAGGTGGCGAAGGTGCCGCCGGGAACAGTGCGGTCGTGCACTGCCTGCAACAGATCGGCGTTCCACAATTCAGGGTTTTTCGCCGGCGAAAAACCGTCGAGAAACCAGGCATCGGCGATGATTTCGAGACGGGGCAACCATGCGTTGGCGTCGCCGAAATGGACGGTGAGCGCGACCTTGCCGTCGCGGTATTCGAAACCGTCCCCCTGCGGGTTCCAGGCTGCCAGCAGCGGGCCTGCCGGCAAGGCCAGTTCCGGCCAGCGGGACAGCGCCCTGGCGATCTCCTGCCTTGTCAGCGGATAGAGCTCGAAGGAGTGAAAGGCAAGTTCCGCGCCTGCCGGAGCGGTTTCGCGCCAGAGCTCCAGTGTGGCGAGAAAATTGAGCCCGGTGCCGAAGCCGGTCTCCGCGATGGTGAAGGTCTTGCCCGGCACAAGGGCTGCAAAGCGCTGCGGCAAATGGTTGCCGGCGAGGAAGACGTGGCGGCTTTCGGCGAGGCCGTCCGTCTTTGAATAGTAGGTATCGCCGAAACGCGGCGAGCGCGGAAGGGTCTCGTCGAGCCATTCGGTGTTGGAAATTTGTTCCATTTTTCGAGTCACTTGGCTTGCCCGGATAACAAAACGAGTCAACAAGCTGATAGCATGAATCCAGTCGAGCCATCGCCTGATCTGATCGTTGTCGGGGCCGGCATCTTCGGCCTGTGGGCGGCTCGGCATGCATTGAAGCGCGGCGAGCGGGTGCGGGTGATCGAGAAGCGGCGGGTGGGTGCGGGCGCTTCGGGCGGGTTTCTCGGTTCGCTGATGCCGCATATGCCCGACCGGTGGAACGCCAAGAAGCAGATGCAATACGAGGCCCTGTATTCGATCGGCGGCGCAATAGCCGCGCTGGAGGCGGATACGGGGCTGAAATGCGGCTTCCGCCGCTGCGGAAGGCTGCTGCCCCTGAAACACGGGCGCATGCCGGCGCATCTTGCCGCGCGCATCGAAGGGGCGCGGGCCCATTGGGTCGATGAAACGGGCGCGGCGCTCTTCACCATGGAGCACGTCGCGCCGGAGGAACTGGCGAAACGGTTTCGCGGGCCTGGCGGCGGTGTCTGGCTGTCGCCCGGGGCTGCGCCCTTCGGTGCCC
>JAGRLT010000074.1 GCA_020441665.1 Nitratireductor sp. | reverse complement strand
GGCCTGGAAGGGCGGACAGGCACGCGAGACGTGGCTGGCTGCGGGTAAGCCGCAGAGCCCGGGCCGTCTCAATGATTTGCGCCACATCGTCTACAAAGGAGCCGATGCGCCCTGGCGGCGGGCGCGGCGCAATCTCGGCCTGATGATGCGCGAGGGCCTGCTGAAGGAAAACATCGACGGCGAGGCGCTGTTGTGGGCGCATCAGCGGCTGATGGCGCGGTCCGAAAAACGCCGCATCCTGATGATGATTTCCGATGGCGCGCCGGTCGATGATTCGACCCTTTCGGTCAATCCCGGCAATTACCTGGAGCGGCACATGCGCCATGTGATCACCGATATCGAAACCTTTTCGCCGGTGGAAATGCTGGCGATCGGTATCGGCCACGACGTGACCCGCCACTACAAGCGCGCGGTGACGATCGTCGATGCGGAGGAACTGGCCGGCGCCATGACCGAGCAATTGGCGGCGCTGTTCGAGGAGGATCCCGGCCATGGCCGCGGCAAGCGCACCGGCCGGGGCCGCGGCTCGGGAGCGCTGATGCGCCGTGCCGGATAACAGGTTGCGGCTTTTCCCGGTTCTGGCGGCAGTGCTTGCGGTGTTCGCGGTAGCGCAGCCTGTGCACGCCGATGAGATCGCCGTTTCGGCACATCCCGTCACGACTTTCCATATCGGCTCGTCCGACCCGGTTGTCGGCAGGCTGCGCTTTGTCGGCGGGCTTGAACTCAGCGCGGCGGACAAGCGGTTCGGCGGGCTTTCCGGATTGCGGTTGAGTGGCGATGGCGGCCGGCTCTATGCCGTATCCGACGACGCCAACTGGTTTACGGCGGAACTTGTCCGCGATTCGGCGGGCAGGCTGTCGGGCCTCGGCCCGGTATCGGTCGGCTGCCTGTGCCGCCAGGACAGCACGCGCTACGGCTCGAAGCACTGGGGCGATTCGGAAGGGCTCGAGGTCGATGGCGACACGGCCTATGTCAGCTTCGAACGGCTCAACCGGATCAACCGCTACGATCTCGGCAGGGATCATCTGCCCGGCAGGCCGGTGCAGGCGACCGCCTCCTTCAAGCGGCTCAACATCGGCTACAATAAGGGGCTGGAAGCGATGGCGCTGGCGCCGTCAAAGGGGGGATCGGCCGGTTCGTCGATTGCCGGCCGGTTCGTGGCGATCGCCGAGGAGAGCCTCAATGCGGCGGGCAACAACCGCGCCTTCATCGCCGATGACAGGGCGATCGAGGAGTTCGCGATCACCCGCAGCGATGCCTATTCGCCCACCGATGCAGCGTTTCTGCCGGATGGCGACCTGCTGGTGCTCGAGCGCCGCTTCGGCTTTGCGGTCGGGCTCGGCATGCGCATCCGGCGGTTTGCTGTCGGCGATATCCGGCCGGGCGCCGTGCTTTCGGGCGAGGTGCTGGCGGAGGCCGACCTGTCGAGCCGCATCGACAATATGGAGGGCATCGCCGCCTGGCGCGACGGCGAGGGCAGGACTCGCATCGCGCTCGTCTCGGACGACAATTTCAACAAGCGGCTGCAGCGCACGCTGTTGCTGGAGTTCGTGCTCGACGAATGAGCTTCTTCAGGCCGCTTCCGCCACGCGCGGACTTCCCATCAGTTTCAGCAGGCCGGCATAGGGCACGAGCGCGACAAGGCCGATCAGTACCTTGACGATCAGGTCGCCAATCGCGAGCGATGCCCATAGCGGCATGGCGATCCCGAAAATGCCGGCGGGAAAGCCGAGCGAATTGTCCTCCATGCCGAAGAAGAAGTCGATATCGGCAAAGAGCGGCGCAAAGGCGATGGTGAAGAACAGGATCGTATCGACCAGCGAGCCGATCAGGCTCGAGATCAGCGGTGCGCGCCACCAGGCACCCCTGCGCAGCCGGTCGAAGATCTGGACGTCGAGCAGCTGGGCGGCCGCGAAGGCCGATCCCGAGGCGATCGCGATGCGCGGCGTTGCCAGCCAGATCGACAGGGCGACGGCGAGAACGAAGCCGGCAATCACCACCTTGCGGGCGGCGGCGGCGCCAAAGCGCCGGTTGGCAAGGTCGTTGGCGAGAAAGGCGAAGGGATAGGTGAAGGCGCCCCAGGTCAGCAAATCCCCCAGGCCGAAATAGCCGAACGGATATTGCACCAGAATGTTGGAGGCGACGACGATGACCGCCATGGCGGCGATGAAAGGCAGAAGGCCGGTAAAGGCAAGACGTGCGGGTTCGCTACGCATTTTTTTATCCTGGGTGATGCCACCAGCTTGCGGGATCGATTCGTGCCGAGCTTGCGGCCGATCCGGCGGGTTCAACAAAAACGCGGCAACCGGGCTGGCTGCCGCGCGGCAAGGTTGGAGCGCGGGCTTTCTCAGGCCGCGGCTTCGGCAGCTTTCTTGGCGATCTGCTTCTTCAGCAGACGGGCCTTCTGGGAAAGCTCGCCCTCCTGCGCCTTGGCAAGAAAGGCATCAAGGCCGCCGCGATGCTCGACGCTGCGCAGGGCCGCAGCCGAGATGCGCAGGCGAACGCGCTGGTTGAGCGCTTCGCTCATCAGCGTGACGTTGACGAGATTGGGCAGAAACCGGCGGCGGGTCTTGTTGTTGGCATGGCTGACATTGTTGCCATACATGACCGTCTTGCCGGTGAGTTCACAGGTTCTGGACATGGGTCGTTCCTTGTCGAAGTCTGGGTCGAAATCCGGCCTTTCCGGTATTTCGCGATCGTTCCTATCCGCTCAAGCCAATGCGCCGCTTTCCGCCCAGCTTCTGACCGCCGAGCGCCGGAGTGACGCAAGTCTCGGGAAATTCGGCGGTTCTATAGTCCGGCATGTTGATGGCGTCAAGTCAAAAGCCGCAAGGCGCACGGGTGCGGGGCCCCCGCCCCGTTGCCGCAAATCCGCCCGTTTGCCCGCTGAAAAGGGGCGGCCGAATTCATCCTGCGTTCAGCGCGGCGATGCGAGGAAGGGTGCGCCCGACAGGCGGGCGGCAGGGTTTCGGGGGTGTTCAACCATGGTGGTTCTTGCAATGCGGTCGGCCTGGCAGGGCATCTCACAGGCTTTCGGTTTGCCGCGGCGGGGCGCGGCCCTGACGGTTTGTGGCCTGATCGCTTGCGGCCTGGCTTTCGGCACTGCGCCCCTCGCCGGCGCCGCCTGGGCCGGCAGCGTGTCGCACGAGACCGATTTCCGGGTCAAATTCGGCTCCGTCACCATCGGCAAGGTGACCTTCGGCGTCGCGACCGAGGGCGATCACTATGTCTTTACCGGCAAGGGGCGCACCCAGGGCATCGCCGAATGGTTTGCCCCCGGCAAGGCCGACATGAAGAGCGAGGGCCTGGTCAGCGGCAGCGAGATCGTCGCGACGAGCCATTTTCTGTCGGTGAGCGAGGGCAGGAAAAAGTCGGTGCTCACCATGACCTTCGACAAGGGGGCGGTACGCGACGTCCAGCTCGAGCCCGATGACCGCAAGAAGAAGAAACCGAACAAATATGTCATGATCGAGCCCGATGACCTGAAGAATGTGGTTGATCCGGCCAGCACGATGGTGGTTCCGGTGCCGCTTGAAAAGGCGGGCGATCCACAGGCGGTCTGCGGCCATAGCTTTCATGTCTATGACGGCGATACGCGCTTCGACATCGAGCTCAGCTACAAGCGCGACGCACCGATCAAGACCGGCGGATATGACGGCTATGCCTATGTCTGCAAACTCAAATACGTGCCGGTGGCCGGCCACAAGCGAAAGCACAAGAGCACCGAGCGCATGGCGGCGAACGAGGACATGGAGATCTGGCTGGCGCCGATCAATGGCGGCACGGAAGACCAGAGCATCTTCACCGCCATCCGCATCGATGTGCCGACCTGGCTCGGCACGTTCAGCGCCGAGCCCGATTATTTCGGGCCGGCGCGATAGCGCGACCGGTCGCCGCCTGCCGCGACATTTGCGCCGCTGTTCGTCGGGAATTTGAATCTTGTCTCCAACCTTACCTCTGGCCTTGCGGGCCGGGGAAGACTATATGCGGCGCGAAAATCGCGCGCCTGAACCCGCCGGAGCCATGATCCTGTCGTGATCCTGTCGTGATCCTGTCGGGCAGACCCTCAAACGAAAACCGTTCGCAGTGCCGGTGTCCTTTTCCGCTTCAACCTCCTCCGACCCCCATGCCCAGGCGCCGGCCGTCCAGCGGCCCGTCGCGAGCGGGCGCGGCGTGCGTGCGGTGCTGGGGCCGACCAATACCGGCAAGACGCATCTCGCCATCGAGCGGATGGCGTCCCATTCGAGCGGGCTGATCGGACTGCCGCTGCGGCTTCTGGCGCGCGAAGTCTATCAGCGGCTTTGCGACAAGGTGGGCGTTGCGCGGGTCGCGCTGGTGACCGGGGAGGAGAAGATCGCGCCCCCCGGGGCCCGTTTCCAGGTCTGTACGGTCGAGGCGATGCCGGCCGAAACCGATGCGGCCTTCGTTGCTATCGACGAGGTGCAACTGGCCGCCGATCTCGAACGGGGTCACATCTTCACCGACCGGATGATGAATTTGCGCGGCCGCGAGGAAACCCTGCTGCTCGGCGCCGAAACCATGCAAGGGGCGCTGAGACAGCTCCTGCCCGGCATCGAGATCGTCACCCGGCCGCGCATGTCGATGCTGACCCATGCCGGCTCGAAGAAGATCACCCGGCTCGCCCAGCGCAGCGCGATCGTCACCTTCTCGGCCAATGAGGTCTATGCGATCGCCGAACTGGTACGCCGCCAGCGCGGCGGGGCGGCCGTGGTGCTGGGCTCGCTCAGCCCGCGCACGCGCAACGCCCAGGTGGCGCTCTATCAGTCGGGCGAGGTGGACTTCCTGGTGGCGACCGATGCGATCGGCATGGGGCTCAATCTCGATGTCGACCATGTCGCCTTTGCCCAGGACCGAAAGTTCGACGGGTTCCAGCACCGGCGGCTGACGGCGGCCGAAATGGGACAGATTGCCGGCCGCGCCGGCCGGCACATGCGCGACGGCACGTTCGGCACGACCGGCAAGACGCCGCCCTTCGAGGACGAACTGGTCGAACAGCTCGAAACCCATACCTTCCAGCCGGTCAAGGTGCTGACCTGGCGCAACCGGGAACTCGATTTCGCCAGCATCGACGCCCTGCGGGCGAGCCTCGACCGGCCCTCGGGCGAGCGCCTGCTGATGAAGGCGCTGCCGGCCAGCGACGTGCAGGCGCTGGAGCGGCTGTCACGCGATCCCTTCGTCGCAGATGCCTGTGGCGGTCGCGACACGGTGCGGCTGCTGTGGGAGGTGTGCTGCATTCCCGACTACCGCAAGATCTCGCCGGGCAACCATGCCGAACTGCTGCAACACGTCTTCAGCCAGATCGCCACGGCGGGACGGATCGACCCCGACTGGTTCGCCCGGCAGGTCAAGGCCGCCGACCGGACCGAAGGCGACATCGATGCCCTGTCGGCGCGGATTGCGCAGATCAGGACCTGGACCTATCTGTCGCATCGCAATGACTGGCTCGCCGATGCGCTTCATTGGCAGCAGGTTGCAAGGGATATAGAAGACCGTCTGTCCGATGCCTTGCATGAAGCCTTGACGAAACGCTTCATTGATCGCAGGACAAGCCAACTTTTGAGAAAGCTGCGGGATAACGCGCATATGGAAGCCGAAATCGAGCCGACAGGCGAAGTGAAAGTCGAGGGGCATCTGGTGGGCCGGCTGAGCGGGTTTCGCTTCACGCCGGACATGGCGGGGCAGAGCCCGGAGGCAAAGGCGGCCAATGCGGCGGCCATGAAGGTATTGGCCGGCGAGATGGAAAAGCGCGCCGGCCGGCTCGCGGCGTCCGCCAATACCGATTTCATCCTCGACAGCGAGGGCTCGCTCAGATGGCATGGCGAGGCGGTCGCCAGGCTGACGGCGGGGGAAGACTATCTCAAGCCGCGCGTCATCCTGCTTGCCGATGAGCAATTGACCGGCCCGGCGCGCGACAGCGTGGCGAACCGGCTCGAGCGCTGGGTTCACAACCACCTTGCCAATGTCCTCAAGCCGCTGGTCGAGATGACCGGTGACCAGACGCTGGAAGGCCTTGCCAGGGGGCTTGCCTACCGGCTGGTCGAGGCCCAGGGCAATATCGACCGGCGCGAGATCGCCGAGGACGTGCAGGGACTTTCGCAGGACATGCGCGCCGGGTTGCGCCGGCACGGGGTGCGCTTCGGGGCCTATACGGTCTTCGCGCCTTCCCTGCTGAAGCCGGCGCCGGCCGAGCTCCTTTGCCTGCTGTGGGCGATCGCCAATGAAAAGCTCGATGCGCCGGGCAGGTCGGAAGTCCTGCAGGTGCTGTCCTCGGGCCGGACCTCGACCGTGCATGAGCGTGACTATGAGCGCGAATTCTATCGCATCTGCGGCTATCGCATCCTGGGCGCGAAGGCGGTCAGGATCGACATTCTCGAACGGCTTGCCGATCTCATCCGCCCGGCGCTGTTCTACCGGCCCGACAATGGCCAGCCCAAGCCGGACGGGGCGATCGACGGGCGTGGCTTCTATGTGACGCCCGCCATGCTGTCGATCCTCGGCGCGACCCATGAGGATATGGAACTGGTGCTCAAGGGGCTAGGCTATCGCGGCGAGCCGCGGCCCGAAAGCGAAGTGCGGCCGCAGGTGACCGCAGCGGAAACGGGTGCTGCCGATGCGGGCACGGCGGCAGGCATCGGGACGGAAGGTGCGGCGCCCGAGGCGACGCCTGAAGCGGGGCCGGCCGTTGCTCCGGCGGAAGCGCTGGAACCGGCGGCGGAAAGTATTGAAGCCGGCGCTATCGCGGTCTCAGAGGCGGTCGTGGAAGCGGCGGATGGTGAAAGCGCCGGTGAAGCGCAAGGCGAACCCGGCCAGGCTTCCGAGGCCGCGCTGCAAGCCGATGTGCAAACCGGTGTTCAAGCTGCGGAGGAGGAAGGTCCGAAGACCGTCCTCGTCTGGCGTCCCGCGCCGCGCCATCACGGCAACCGGCATCGCGGCGAGCGCGGCGGCGGCAAGCGCGCCGAGGGCAATACCGGTGCCGGCGAGGATCGTGGTGAGAAGCGCGGCAAGGGTGGCAGGCAGCAAGGGCGCCACAAAGCGGGCAAAGGCGACGGGCAGGGCGGGAAGTTCCATCAGAAGGATGGCGGCAAGCCGACCCGCCAGCACCGCGGTGGCGATGCGGGTCACAGTGCTGCCGCCAGGCGCAAGCCCGAGCGGTTCGACCCGGATTCGCCCTTTGCCAAGCTTGCGGCACTCAAGGAAGACCTGAAAAAAGGTGTCTGACGCGGGTTCGCCCAGGCAGGAGCGCATCCGCATCGACAAATGGCTCTGGTTCGCGCGCCAGGTCAAGAGCCGGTCGCTTGCCCAGAAGCTCGTCGCCGGCGGCCATGTGCGGGTCAATGGCGAGCGGCAGAGGAGCCCGTCCGCGCTGGTCGGGCCGGGAGATGTCCTGACCCTGGTGCTGCATTCCGGATCGGGGCATGCGGCCGTCCGGGTGCTGGAGATCGCAGCCTGCGGCATGCGGCGCGGCCCGTATCGGGAAGCGGTGGCGCTCTACGTCGACCGCTCGCCGGAACCGCCCGCCGATCGCGAGGCCGCGCCAGCCGCGCCAATCGTCCAGCCGGGCTCGAAACCGGACCGCCGGGAACGGCATTTGGCGCGAAAACTCGCCGGCAAGGATGGAATTTGATCCAATCGCGGGATGGGTGGAAAACGGTTTCCATTTGCCGCAGGCGATTGGCCTGCCAAACCCTTGAACCGGAAATCCAAAGCCTGTAGTGAGACGGCGCCTCAATCCCGGCCGCTATCTGAGTGGGAATGGAATGACCTATATCGTCAACGACAAATGCATCAAATGCAAATACATGGACTGCGTCGAGGTTTGCCCGGTCGATTGTTTCTATGAGGGTGAGAACATGCTCGTCATTCATCCCGACGAGTGCATCGATTGCGGCGTGTGCGAACCGGAATGCCCGGCCGAGGCAATCCAGCCCGATACTGATCCAGGGCTTGAGAAATGGCTGCAGGTCAACGCCGAATATGCCGAAAAGTGGCCCAACATCACGATCAAGCGCGACCCGCCGGAAGACGCCAAGGAATTTGACGGCGTCGAGGGCAAGTTCGACAAGTTCTTCTCGCCCGAGCCCGGCCAGGGCGACTGAGCCGGCGAGAAGGCCGCGAAATGGGATATTCGCGGCTTGCGGGCGCTGGCGGCCAGCGCTGCCGTTAAGCATAAAGCCATTCGATCCGGCACTTATTGCGAAAGCAAAGATGCCGCATGCGCGATATTGTTGATTTTCGGCGTTTTTTGTGCTAGCTTCCAGTTAACAGTCGAAATTCGCAAGGAAACGCACTCCTTTTTCAAAATCAACCTTGGAAAGGAGCGGGTTTTTTTGCCTTGAATGGGCGGGTGCGGTGATTTGACGGACGGTTTCAGGGCGACCTGGAATGCGGTCGAGCGCGCAAACTGCCTGTCAGCGGTACGGCTGCCAACCACGTGACGGAGCTTTAGCTGCTGATTTCAGCCTTGACTGCCGTTGTACCAGATTGTGCTGCATGCGTTTTGTGCGGCACGCGATCCGCCGGGCTTATTGCCGGGTTTTCGAGGGAGTAACATACGCATGGCAAACGCCAAAAAAGCCACTCAGCGCCAGGGTTTCAAGACCAATGAGTTCATCGTCTATCCCGCCCATGGCGTCGGCCAGATTTCCTCCATCGAGGAGCAGGAAGTGGCAGGCTACAAGCTCGAACTGTTCGTCATCAGCTTCCAGCAGGACAAGCTGATCCTGCGCGTTCCGGTCGCCAAGGCGGCATCGGCGGGCATGCGCAAGCTTGCCGAGCCGGTGCTGGTCGAAAAGGCGCTGAAGACCGTGCAGGGCCGCGCCCGGATCAAGCGCACCATGTGGAGCCGCCGCGCCCAGGAATATGAGGCGAAGATCAATTCCGGCGATCTGATCCAGATTTCGGAAGTGGTGCGAGACCTGTTCCGCTCCGACAATCAGCCCGAGCAGTCCTATAGCGAGCGTCAGCTCTATGAAGCGGCGCTCGACCGCATGGCGCGCGAGATTTCCGCCGTCAACAAGGTTTCGGCCACCGAAGCCGTCGTGCTGATCGAGAAAAACCTCGCCAAGGGCCCGCGGCGCGGTGCCGCACCCGCCGAGGAGGCGGAAGAAAAAGCCGCCTAAGAGCGTCTTTTTTCGAGAATCCCCGAAGCCCGGAAACTTTTTCCGGGCTTTTTTCGTTATTCCGACGGCAGGCGCGAAACCGTCGACACGCGGTCTTCACTTCTCGGTGATGTCGCGGGGGGTGGACTGTTGCCGGGTCCTTGCAATCCCTATCTTTTAGGCAATCCCTATCTTTGGGGTCGCGGCAGACGGGAAAAGAGAGATGATGCACTATCAGGAATATCCCAGCCAACTGATCCTCAAGGCGGCCAGTTCCGCGCCCTATCTCGAACGCGACGAGGAACTGGCCCTGGCGCGGCGCTGGGCCGACAAGAAAGACCAGGATGCGCTGCATCAACTGACCACGGCGCATATGCGCCTCGTCCTGTCGCTCGCCTTCAAGTTCCGCCGCTATGGCCTGCCGACCGCCGATCTCATTCAGGAAGGCCATATCGGACTGCTGGAAGCGGCGGCGCGGTTCGAGCCGGAGCGCGAGGTGCGGTTCTCGACCTATGCCACCTGGTGGATCAAGGCCTCGATGCAGGACTACATCCTGCGCAACTGGTCGATCGTGCGCGGCGGCACCAGTTCAAACCAGAAATCGCTGTTCTTCAACCTGCGCAAGGTGCGCGCCCAGATCGCGCGCTCCGGCACGGCTTCCAACAGCCAGGAACTGTATGAACAACTGGCCCATGCGCTGAAGGTTCCGGTCAAGGATGTCGCCACCATGGATGCGCGCTTCTCGGGGCCCGATACCTCGCTCAACGCACCCATAGGCGAAGATGGCGAGGGCACCGCCCAGCGCATGGATCTGCTGGAAAGCGAGGAGGCGACGCCGCAGGAAAACGTCACCCTGCTGATCGATGGCGAGCGGGAGAATGGCTGGCTCTACGAAGCGGTCGATACGCTCAACGACCGCGAGAAGCGCATCATCGAGGCGCGAAGGCTTGCCGAAAAAGCGGCGACCCTTGAAGAACTCGGCGACGAGATGGGCATATCGAAGGAGCGGGTTCGCCAGATCGAGGCAAGGGCGCTCGAGAAGCTGCGCGAGGCGCTTCTGGACCTCAATCCGGAATTCAGCGAATACGGCCACCTCTGACCCGCGTTCACACCCGTCCGGTCGCAAAAAGCCCGCCGGAGCGCGGGCTTTCTTCACTCGAACGTAGCGGAGCGGCTGTCCTCAGACATATTTGCCGTGGCAGTGCTTGAACTTCCTGCCCGAGCCGCAGGGGCATTCGGCATTGCGACCGGTACTGCGCCACTCATCGGGAAGGTCGGCCGGATCGAAATCGTCGTCCCCCTGTGCCGCCATGTCCTGCTGGGCATCCGCTGCCGCGCCGCGCGCCGGCGCCTCCTGCTGGACGATCTCGACGCGGGCCAACTGGGCGGTGACCGCGCGGCGCAGATTGGCGAGCATGGCCTGGAAGAGTTCGAAACTCTCGCCCTTGTATTCCTGCAGCGGATCGCGCTGGCCATAGCCGCGGAAACCGACCACCGAGCGCAGATGGTCGAGATTGACCAGATGCTCGCGCCACAGATGGTCGATGGTTTGCAGGGTCAACTGCTTTTCGGCGTAGCGCATCATTTCCGGGCGGAAGCGTTCGATCTTCTCGTCATAAGCCTTGTCGGCGGCCTCGGTGATGCGGTCGATGAGGGTTTCCTCGTCGATGCCCTCTTCGTCGGCCCATTCTTCGATCGGCAGGTCGAGGTTGAGATATTGCTGGATGCCCTGCCGCAGTTCGGCGGTCTGCCATTGCTCGGGATAGGCCTTTTCGGGGATGTGGACGGCGACGAGATCGTCGATCACGTCGGCGCGCATGTCGTCGACGGTGTCCGAAATGTCCTCGGCCTTCATCAGGTCGATGCGCTGCTCGAAGATCACCTTGCGCTGATCGTTCATCACATCGTCGAATTTGAGCAGGTTCTTGCGGATGTCGAAGTTGCGCGCCTCGACCTTCTGCTGCGCCTTTTCGAGCGCCTTGTTGATCCAGGGATGGGTGATCGCCTCATCTTCCTGAAGGCCCAGTTTCTGCAGCATGCCGTCCATGCGGTCCGAACCGAAGATGCGCATCAGGTCGTCCTGCAGCGACAGGAAGAATTTCGACTGGCCGGGATCGCCCTGACGGCCGGAGCGGCCGCGCAACTGATTGTCGATGCGGCGGCTTTCATGGCGCTCGGTGCCGATGACGTAGAGCCCGCCGGCATCGAGCGCCTTCTTCTTCAGCGCCTCGACCTCGGCGCGGATTTCGTCGGCCTTCGCATCGCGCTTGCCGCCCTCGGGCGTATCGGCGAGATCGCGCTCGATCCGCATGTCGAGATTGCCGCCGAGCTGGATGTCGGTACCGCGACCGGCCATGTTGGTCGCGATGGTGACGGCGCCAGAACGGCCCGCCTGCGCCACGATATGCGCTTCCATTTCGTGGAAACGGGCGTTGAGGACGTTGTGCTTCACACCTTCCTGATTG
>JAGRLT010000005.1 GCA_020441665.1 Nitratireductor sp. | reverse complement strand
TGCCACCATAAATGCTGGTCTTCCGGCACGATCGCGCGGATCGCCTGCCAGTCAGCCTCCTCGGTCTCGATCTGGTCGATCAGCCGGGCGAGGTCATCGGCAAGCCAGATCGAATCGGCCGCCGAGGAAGGCAGGACGATCGCCTCTTGCTTCAGCAGTGCGCGGGTCTGCGGATTGATCGCCTCGACCCAGCCCCTGATCAGCCGGGCGAGCACCAGCCGCCTTTCCTGCGGGTCGATGGGCCAGGCATCGATGGGCGCCATGCCGGCCGCCAGTATTTCAAGGTCGGAAAAATCCCCGACAAGCGCCGACAGCGCTTCCGCTTCATCGCTGTCGCCCAGGGTCGCGATGCGCGGCAGGGCGACGACCGGCGCGCCGGTCAGCTGCGCCGCCTCTGCCTGCAGCGCCACGCCGAAGGCCCGCGCCGCGCGCCGCGTCGGCAGGAAGACGGTGCTGTCGGCAAGAGTGGCGGGATCATCGGCAAGGCGCCTGCCATCCGCACTCCGCCAGTCGAGCACGAAGCGGGCAAGGGCTGGAAGAAACGGCGTCGCCGGCGCGATCGTGAAGACGCGCGCCGTCTGCTCCCGCCGTGTCTCCGCCTCGTTATGGTGCTGCTCCGCCATGCCGTCCGCCTGCCCGAATCCGGCGGCAGAGTTGCACAGCTCCCCTCAAATCGGAAGCGCCGCGGCGCGTCCGAAGGGCTTCATCCCGCAAAGAAAAACCGGCCGCGCGAGCAGCCGGTTGTGAAAATCCCGATAGGGCCGAGGCCGGATCAGCGCTGTACCAGCGAGAATTCCTGGGCGCGCTCGAGGCCGGCAATGACGCTTTCGGTCAGCGCGATGGCGACCTCGGTCTCGGTCAGCGCGGCATCCTGGCCGTCGATATAGACGGCATAATCGCTGTTGGTCAGGCTGACCAGCAGTTCGGAAACCGTTCCGTCCTCGTTGAGATAGGCATCCTCGATGACGCCGATCAGCTTGCCGTCGGCATCGAAGGCCGGCATGCCGAGCCAGGCATCGTTGAGCTCGTGCATTTCCTCTTCCGCCTCGAGCTGGTCGAAGGGAGCCTGGTTCGCCTGACTTTCGGGCGCATAGGCGAGCGTCATGGGGCCGAGCGATGCGGCGGGGCCCGAAACCAGCCGGTTGAACAGGGTAAGCGAGCCGGCTGCGGCCATCTGGGGGGCCAGGACCGCGCCGGTGGCGGCGGTCGTGATGGCGATCAGGGCTGCTGCAAGGGTCGTTTTCATCGTTTTGTCAGGACTTGCCTGCTCCAGATTTTCGTTTCGTCGGGGGAACGGCATCCGGGCACGGCGCTTGGTTCCTCCAGTCGCATGCAAATTTGCGCCGAAACGGGCAGGAAAGATGTGCGATTCGTCACATTTTGAGAAAATGCTTTGTTTTCAGTTGGTTGCGATCCTTATCGCCAACGGATACAGCCCCGCCATGGTTTCAGGCGAAGCAAATACGGCCTGGAAGACCGGCTTATTCCTCGATCAGGATGCAGGCGGCCTGCTGGCCGGTCCTTGCCGCCCGCAGTTCCGGCTGGGCCGTGCGGCAGGCATCGCGCACCTTGGGACAGCGGTTGGAAAAGACGCAGCCGGGCGGCGGGTTGAGCGGCGAGGGCGGATCGCCCTTCAGGGCGACGTGTTTCCTGCTGCGCGCAAGCTTCGGATCGGGCACGGGTGCCGCCGCCAGCAGGGCCTGGGTATAGGGGTGAGCAGGATGGTCGAACACCGCATCCTTGCTGCCGATCTCGACAATCCGCCCGAGATAGAGAACCAGAATGCGGTCGGAGATCAGACGCACCACGGAAAGATCGTGGCTGATGAAGAGAAAGGTCAGCCCGAACTCCTCGCGCAGCTTTCTCAGCAGGTTGACGATCTGCGCCTGGATCGAGACATCGAGCGCCGAGACCGGCTCGTCGCAGACGACGAGCTTGGGCCGGGTAACAATGGCACGGGCAATGCCGATGCGCTGGGCCTGGCCGCCGGAAAACTCATGCGGGAACCGGTTGATCATTTCCGGCGCGAGGCCCACCGCATCCATCGTCTCGACAACCCGCTCATTGCGTTCGGCGCGCGACAGGGCGGTCTCGAAGATCGCCAGCGGTTCGCCGATGATCTGGCCGACGGTCATGCGCGGGTCGAGCGAGGCAATCGGATCCTGAAAGATGATCTGCATGTCGCGCCGCTGCATGCGCAATTCTTCCGGCGTCAGATCGGTCAGCGGCTTGCCCTGCCACAATACCGTGCCGGAGGTCGGCTCGATCAGACGGAGAATGGACCGGCCCAGGGTCGACTTGCCGCAGCCGCTCTCGCCGACAATGCCGAGCGTCTCGCCTTCCGCGACGGTGAGCGAGACGTCGTTGACGGCATTGAGCCCCACGGGTTTGCGGAACATGCCAAGGGCAATCTCGAAGCGGGTCAGCAGGTTCTCGACCTGCAGCAGGGGTGCGGTCATGTCCGGCTCCCTTTGCTGTCTGCGGCGGTGTGCCGATGCACCGGATGAAAGCAGGCTGCGATGCGGCCCGGCTCGATATCGGCAAGCGGCGGCACGGCCGCGTCGCAGGCATCGGTGCGGTAGCCGCAGCGCGGCGCGAAACTGCAGCCGCGCGGCAGATCGGCAAGGCTCGGCGGCCTGCCATCGATCGGCCGGATATCGGCGGTCGCGCGGTCGACGCGCGGGATCGACTGCAGCAATGCCCTTGCATAGGGATGGGCCGGGCGCTCATACAGATCGTCGACGGGCGAATCCTCGACGATCCGGCCGGCATACATCACCGCGACGCGGTCGGCTATGCCGGCAACCGCCCCCAGATCATGGCTGATCATCACCAGCGACGTGCCGGTTTCGGTCACCAGATCCTGAAACAGATCGAGGATCTGCGCCTGGATCGTCACGTCGAGCGCCGTGGTCGGCTCATCGGCGATCAGCAGTCTCGGCTTAGTCAGCAGCGCCATGGCGATCACCACGCGCTGGCGCATGCCGCCCGACATTTCGTGCGGGTACTGGCGGAAACGGCGCGGCGCATCGGGAATGCCGACCCGCTCCAGCATGGCGATCGCCTGTTTTTCCGCTTCCCGGCGGCCGGCACCGCGATGGACTTCCAGCGTCTCGGTCAGTTGCCGTGAAATGCGCAACACCGGATTGAGCGCCGTCATCGGGTCCTGAAACACCATGCAGATTTCCGCGCCGCGCACCGCGTCGAGCTGGCGCTGGGTCAGGCCGAGCAGATTGCGATCGCCGAACATCGCCCGGCCCGACACCCGGGCATTGCGCGCCAGGAGCCCCATCACGCCCATCCAGCACTGGCTCTTGCCCGAGCCGCTCTCGCCGACAATGGCGAGCTTTTCGCCGGGAGCCAGATCAAGGTCGAGGCCGGTGACGGCATGCACGTCGCCATCGGGCGTTGCGAAGCGGATCGTATAGTCCTGCAGCTTGAGAAGCGGTTCCATCTACCGGTCCTTCGGGTCGAAAGCGTCGCGCAATCCGTCGCCGATGAACATCAGGCTCAGCAGGAGCGAAACGAGAAAGAGCGCGGGAAAGCCCAGCAGCCAGGGCATCACCTCCATCACATCGGCGCCTTCGGAAATCAGCGTTCCGAGCGAGGTCAGCGGCTCCTGAACGCCGAAACCGAGATAGGACAGAAAGCTCTCGGTGACGATGATTTCCGGCACGGTCAGCGCCGCATAGATGACGACCGGTCCGGTCAGGTTGGGAATGATGTGGCGCAGGATGATGCCGAACGTGGTCTGGCCCGAGGCGCGGGCGGCTTCGACGAACTCCCGCTCCTTCAGCGCGATGGTCTGGCCGCGCACGATGCGCGCCATGGTCAGCCATTCGATCGCGCCGATCGCGGCAAACAGCAGGAAGACGTTGCGGCCGAAAATCACCATCAGCAGGATGACGAACAGGATGTAGGGCAGGGCATACATGATGTCGACAAGGCGCATCATGGCCTGGTCTACCCGCCCGCCCACATAGCCGGCGACAGCGCCGTACAGAACCCCGATGCAGACCGAGACCAGCGTCGCGATCAGCGCCACCAGGAGCGAGACCCGCGTGCCGTAGAGCGTGCGGGCGAGCATGTCGCGGCCATTCTGGTCGGTGCCGAAATAATGACCGTTCCCGAAGGAAGGCATCGAGCGCAGCGCGCCCCAGTCGGGGGTCTCGTAGTCATGGGAAATGAACCACGGTCCGGCGAGCGCCAGGATGATGACGAGGCCGAGCAGAAACAGCGAGAAGACGGCGGCCTTGTTCTGCATCAGCCTTCGGCGGGCATCGGCCGCCAGCGACCGTCCCTTCGGCGCCGCCCGGGCGGCATCGTCCATGAGGGCTGCA
This sequence comes from Nitratireductor sp., assembly GCA_020441665.1. Classification (GTDB taxonomy): domain Bacteria; phylum Pseudomonadota; class Alphaproteobacteria; order Rhizobiales; family Rhizobiaceae; genus Salaquimonas. The sequence continues at coordinate 3,112 of JAGRLT010000005.1, read as the reverse complement.
CGGCGCGCCGAATACAGGATCATCGTGTCCTCACTTTCGGATCGAGGAAGGCATAGGCGATGTCGACCAGCAGATTGAGGAAGATGATCAGCACCATGTAGAAAATCACCGTGCCGAGCACCATGCCGTAGTCGCGGGCAAGGGCGGCATTGATGAAGAAGCGGCCGATGCCGGGCAGGCCGAAAATCTGTTCGACAACCAGCGAGCCGGTCAGCAGATAGCTTGCCGCCGGACCCAGATAGGAGACCACCGGCATCAGCGCGGGCTTGATGGCATGGCGGCTGATGATCAGCCGCTCGCCGAGGCCCTTCGCCTTGGCGGTGCGGATGAAATTGGCATTGAGCACCTCGATCATCGAGCCGCGCATCAGCCGGGAAATCCGCGCCGCATGGACCCAGGCAAGCACGGCGATCGGCAGAACGAGGTATTTCCAGGATCCGCCGCCCCAGCCGCCGACCGGCAGCCAGCCCAGTTCGACGCCGAAGATCAGTTGCAGGATCGGCGCGATCAGGAAGTTCGGCAGGATGAGGCCGATCAGGATGATGGCCGCCGTCAGATAGTCGGGCCACTTGTTCTGGTACAGCGCGCCGAGAACCCCGGCGGCGACGCCGACGATGATGGCGGTGAAGAAGGCCAGCCCGCCGATGACGAAAGTGTAGGGCAGGCCGATGGCGATCTGTTCGGCGACCGAGAAATCCTCCTGGATGAAGGAGGGACCGAGATCGCCGGTCAGCACATTGCCGAGATAGATGAGATATTGCTCGATGAGCGGCTTATCCAGATGATAGTGCGCCGCCAGGTTCTGCAGGATGGTCGGCGGCAACGGGCGCTCGCCGTCGAACGGCCCGCCGGGGGCAAGGCGCAGAATGAAGAAGCAGACGGTGATGGCGATGAACATCACCGGTATCATCGTCGCGAGCCGCCGTAACACGTAAGCCAGCATGATACTCTCCCCTGCCCGCAAGGCATTGAATGCCTTTGATGGGCTTCGGCCCCGGAATTTGGTGGAAAGCCCGGGGCCGTGGATTGCGGTGCGGGACTATTCGTTGATCGACAGCCAGCGGGTGCGATGAATGTCGAAGGCGTTGTCGACAAAGCCCTCGACATAGGGTTTCACCACATTGCGCGAGACATAGTAGTAGATCGGCAGGCTCGCCGTCTGATCCATGGCGAGCTGCTCGGCCTCGCGGAGCTTGGCGGCCCGGGCATCCATGTCCGTCATTGCATTGGCCTCGTCGATCAGCCTGTCGAATTCCGGATTGGACCAGCGGCCGTAATTGTAGGGCACGCCGGTCTTCAGCAGATTGAGGAAATTGTCCGGATCGTTGTAGTCGGCAAGCCAGCCGGCGCGCGCCACGTCGAGCTGGCCCTTCGACAATTCGTCGTAATGGACCTTGGTCTCGGTATTGTAGAGTTCGACATTGATGCCGAGCGGTTTCCACATGGCGGCAATCGCGACGGCGATGCGCTTGTGGTTTTCATTGGTGTTGTAGCGCAGCTGCAGCGACAGCGGGTTGTCGGCGGTAAAGCCGGCTTCGTCGAGCAGCTTCCTGGCTTCGGCAACCTTTTCCTCGTAGGAAAGGTCTTTCCAGTCGACGGTCGCCACTTCGCCGTAATTCGCCATGCCCGGCGGCACCCAGGAATAGGCCGGCAGTTCACCCGTTCCCAGAATGCTCGGCCCGATCACCTCGCGGTTGATCGCCATGGACAGCGCCTTGCGCACATTGGGATTGGTGAAGGGTTCCTTGGTCGAGTTGATGGCGTAGTAATAGAGCCCGGCGAACGGCGCCACATGGGCTTCGCCCGGCATGTTCTCCTTCATCCACTCATACTGGTCGGTGGGGAATTCGGTGAGGATGTCGAACTCGCCGGCGCGGTAGCGTTTCAGCGCCGCCGACTCGTCCTCGAGCGTGAAGAACTTGACGCCGTCGATCTTCAGGCTGGCGGCATCGTAATACTTGTCATTGATGGTCGTCTGCACATGCGAGCCCGGCACCCATTCGGTCGGCTTGTAGGGGCCGTTGACCACGATGTTCTCAACCTTGACCCAGTCCTCGCCGAATTTTTCGAGCGCGTGCTGAGGCAGCGGATAGGCGGTGTAGTGGGTCAGCGCCGACAGAAGATAGGGGGTCGGGCGCTCCAGCGTGATTTCCAGCGTCTTGTCGTCGACCGCCTTGATGCCGAGCTCCGCCGTATCCTTGATCTCGCCCTTGTTGATCGCCTCGGCGTTTTTCAGCGTGTATTGCAGATAGGCGTAGTCGGCGGCATTCGCCGGATCGAGCAGGCGGCGGAAGGCGAAGACGAAATCGCTCGCCTTGACCGGCTCGCCGTCGGACCAGACCGCATCGTCGCGCAATTTGAACGTGTAGACGAGGCCGTCGTCGGAAACCGTCCAGCTTTCGGCCATGGCCGGGATGGGCTCGGCATTGACGTCCTCGGTGACGAGGCCTTCGAACACGTCGCCAACCACCCGGTTTTCCCAGTCGCCCGATACTTTGTGCGGGTCGAGCGAGGTGATGTCGCCGCCATTGTGCAGGTTCAGCATGCGGGCTTCAGCCGCACCCGCCAGCATGGTCGTGACCGCCAGCGCTGCAACCATATGGCGCAGATGTTTCGTCGAAAAATGAATCATGAGGTTCCTCCTTGGGCATACGACCCGGCTCGCCGGACGGCCGCGACCGGCCTGTCCGGCATTGAACGTAATAGTAAAGAAGGGGAAGGAAGGCGGGTCAATCGAATATTTGCCTCGATCCGGCAAATCCGAACCGCCCGCCACTGATTATCCGCCGATTACACGGGCGGATTGCGTCTTGAACAGCATTGTTGTTGTCAAGAAACCCCAGGCGGAGCCGAATGGCGCGAGGCGGTCACCCAGGTCTCCGGGCCGTACACTGGGATATATCGACCTGGAACAGAGAACCTTGCAGACCATCGACAACCCGTTCGGCACGAGGTTGTCACCCATGTCTTGGGTACGATCTGTTACCCATGTCTCCGGGCCGTACAGGCGGTGTTTGGCGGAGAGAGAGGGATTCGAACCCTCGAGACGGTTCCCCGCCTACACACTTTCCAGGCGTGCGCCTTCGACCACTCGGCCACCTCTCCGTATTCA
>JAGRLT010000073.1 GCA_020441665.1 Nitratireductor sp. | reverse complement strand
GAACGGATTTTGCGAGGCGCGCACGCCCAGCCCGTCGACGATCGAGTAGCTGGCGATGATGACGCCGGTCGCCAGCGCGGCGAGAACGGTGATGCGGTTCGCCGGCTGGCGGCGCTGGGCGAACATCAGGAATCCGATGGCGGCCGAGACCAGCAGGATGCCGAGCCAGGCCTGTAGCGGCAGGTATTCGCCGGCAAACCATTGCCCGCCCAGCGCCACCAGAACCGGCGCCACCCCTCTGGCGATCGGATAGACCTGGGAAAGGTCGCCATGCCGGTAGGCGAGCAGCAGGAAGCCGTAATAGAAATAGTGGATCACCGTCGAGGCGATGATGAACGGCCAGGCTTCGTCCGCCGGCGGCAGGAAGGCCAGCACCATGACGGCGCCCGGGACCGCGTGGCCGATATTGATCAGCCCCATGGCCAGCACGCGGTCGCCGGCGCCCTTGATCATCGCGTTCCACAGCGCGTGCATCACGGCCGCGCCGAGGATCAGCGAAAGGGCGAAGAGAGAGGGGGCGGCCAAGGGATGTTCCGGCTGACAGGTGAGGATGGCGCACGGGTAGGCGGTTTGACACCGCGCCGTCAAGTCGCGGCGTATCGGGGCGGGTCATCCGGCAGGAAGGCGATCACCGAGCCCGCCGCGAGCATGAAGACGAAGTAGAAATCGAGCACGTCATGGCCGAAGGCGAGGTTGAGCATCGCCATCAGGAAATAGGGCAGGAAGAGCGCGCCGATCAGTTGCAGCCCCTCGGCACGGGCACCGCTTCTTGCTCCGGCAAGAAGCAGAAGAAGCGGCGAGAACAGCAATGCGAGGTTGGCGACGAGATCGAAGATGCCGCCGCGCAACAACGCGGTCAGCATGATGTTGTGCATGTGGGACTTGTTGAGTTCGAAGCCGTACCGGGCGCGGGTGAAGGCGGCAAGCCCATCGCTGGCCGCGTCCTGGCCGATCCCCGTCAACCAGCTGTCCGGCAGCGTCTCAGACGCGTAGTGCCAGATCGCGACGCGATGGCCGAGGGAATGGTTCATGCCGCCATGGGCGGAAATCTGCGCCAGTTCGCCGGGCAGTTCCCGCAGCCTGTCCTGCGAGGCGGCGGCGATCGCCAGCACAAGGGCAAATCCTGCCAGAAGGACGAGGTTCCTGGGCGGCGCCGGCGGGGAAGCGTCGGTGGACGCAAGCTCAGGGCGTCTGAAAAGCAACGACAGCGCCAACCCCACCGGCAGGAGGACCAGCACCGGCAGGGCGGTGCGCATGCCGGAGGCGATGACGCAGAAGGCGGCGGCAGCACTTCCCGCCAGCAGGATGATCCTGCGGCTGCCGGCATGGCGGAAGGCGGCGAGAAGGCAGACGGTGAACTGAGCCGCCAATACGGTGGCGAAGGGGCCGGGATTGCCCGCGCCGCCCCAGGCGCGGTCGTGCAGGAAGGCGAGTTCGAACACCACATAGGCGGCGGTCGCGATCGCGCCTATGGCGGCGCCGAGCTCGATCGTTCGCAGCAATCGGGTGTGATCGAGGACGGTAAGAAGCGAGACCAGCGGCAGATAGAACAGGAAGGCGCAGCGCATCAGCGCGGTTTCGAGATTGCTCTTGTCGCCTGGGTGCATCGCCAGGCCGAGAAAGCCGGCAAGGACGTAGAGCAGGATCAGCGCGGACATCCAGGTGACGAGCCGGTTCGCCGGCAGGGCGATCCTGCCGGCGGCGAAGGCGGTCAGCGAGACGAGACCGATCAGGCCCGCAATGGCGGAAGCGAAGCTGCCGATCAGGCCGAAAAATCCTGCCAGCACGAAGGCGCCGATGCCGATCAGGGTCAGGTCCCGGGCGGGCTGGGACAGATCAGCCCCGAGCATTCGCAGCATGGCTCGCCGCCTCGGAAAGGTCTGCCGGCGATCGCTGTCCGCCGACGCTGCGATGCTGGAAAATCTGCGCCAGCCCCTCGAACAGGGCTTCCTGCACGGCGGCATTGCTGCCATGGCCGGTTACCCTTTCGAGCCGGGCGAGCGCCTTCGACATGGTTGTCCGGCTTGCCGGCGCCATCCGGCAGAGGCTGATCGAGGGATGTTCGGTCGCCACCACCTGTTCTTCGGCGCGGGTCAGTTCCTCCATCAGCTTTTCGCCCTGGCGGATGCCGATCTCGACGATCTCGATCTCGCCGTCGGGATTGCCGTCGGAGCGGATGGTGCGGCCGGCCAGTCGGATCAGGTTTTCGGCGATCTCGACGATGTTGACCGGATCGCCCATGTCGAGAATGAAGGTCTCGCCGCCGCGCGCCATGGCGGATGCCTGCAGGATCAGGTCGACGGCCTCGTCGATCGACATGAAGAAGCGGGTCATGCGGCGATCGGTGATCCGCACCGGCCCGCCGCGCATGATCTGCTGCTTGAACAGCGGCACCACGGAACCGCTCGACTCGATGACATTGCCGAAGCGCACCGAGCAGTAGCGCAGTTGCGGATTGGCGGCGACAGCGACCTGGACCAGTTCCTCGCCCCACAATTTGGTCGCGCCCATCACGCTGCCCGGATTGACCGCCTTGTCGGTCGAGACCATGACCAGTTCGGGAACCGATTGCGCCGCTGCCATGCCGACCACATTGTGCGTGCCGAGCACATTGTTCTTGATCACGGCGGCCGGCAGGACCTCGCCGATATCGACATGCTTGTAGGCCGCGGCGTGGAAGACGATGTCGTATTTGCCGTCCTGGAAGACCTGTTTGAGAAAGCGGGTGTCGAGCACGCTGCCGAGCAGCATGCGGCAGGGGGAAAACCCTGCCGAAATCTCGCGATTGATCGCGACGAGCGCCTTTTCGTCGAAGTCGAGCATGTCGAGCAGGACGGGGCCGAGTGCGGCGATGCGGCGGCACAGCTGACCGCCGATCGAACCGGCGGCGCCGGTGACCAGGACGCGCTTGCCGCCCACGGAGCGCTCCAGCAGCGGCTTGTTGAGCGGTTGGCGGGTGCGGCCGATCAGATCCTCGATATCGACAGGGCGGGTCTTGAGGGCATCGTGGCCCGCGGCGATGTCGCGCTCAAGCCCGGTATGCAGGCGAACCGATACGTTGCGCTCCACCAGTTCGCGAACCAGGGCGCGATGGTTGCGGAATTCCTCCTCACTGCAGGAGAAGATGATGGTGCGCGGCTTGAAGCGGGCAAGCGCCCAGTCGAAGGTGTCGCGGTCATAGACACGCAGGCCGTCGATCATGCCGCCGGCAAGGGAGGGATCCTCGGTGATGAAGAAGATCGGCTTGTATTTGCCGGAAAGCTTGAGCGATGCCACAAGCTGGCGCGACGCGGTGCCGGTGCCGAATATGCCGATATTGCCCTTGGAGGTGGAAGGGCGCGGCGCGGCACCGATCGCCATGTTGAGCGCCAGCCGGTAGCCGACGATCGGCACGGAGGCGGCAATCAGATAATAGGCGAACAGATTGGCCGGTTCGACGGCATAGCCGAACGCGAAGCGCAACAGCGCGGTCCAGGCGAGCGCCGTCGCGAACAGGATCAGCAGGATGGTGGCGATCACCGTGATGTCGAGATGGCGGATGATCGCCCGGTAGACGCGCAGCAACTGGAAGAGGATCGTCGTTGCGATGACGGGGAGCGCGATCGCAAAGGCGTTCTCGACAAGCGAGTGTCTCGGCAGTGCCTGGGTGAGCCACAGGGCCAGCACGGCTGCGGCGATCAGGCATATCAGATCCAGCAGCGCCACGATCCGCCGCCGCTCGCGATGCCGAAGCCTCAACAGCTTTCCGAGAAGGTCAGATATCACCTCGCATCCCCCGGCTCTCTGTCGACCGCCTTTCGTGACAGACATTTCGGCAAGCTGTTTCCAGCCAAACGCTGATGCGTTGTTATCACCTTCGTGTCCGGCGATGCAAAGAACTTTGTCCGTTTACCTTCCTGCCGTGGCTGTGCTCTATAAATCCGCCCCGGAATTTTCGAGTTAAACTGAAGAATTGGTTAAGCATGAACTGTGGGAATCCGATATGGGCTTGAGCGTGTCTTGCTGGCTGGACATGCCGTGAGCACGGCAACCGCTTTTTCAGTAGTGCGGGGCAATGGGCCTTATTTCCGGCGCGGGTTTGACCGAAAACAAGCGGGCGGCTTCAGGGTTTGCAACGAGCGCGCGATATGGCAACTACGACGTTGCCCGAGTGGACGGAGCAGAAGCTGTGGGCGTGATCCTGCCGGCCGCTTTTGATCGTCTGGCCGTGGCAGCAAGCAAACTGGCAATATGTTCCGGCACGGTATGACAATGATGGGATATGTCGGCAAGGGCGCCGAAGATCTGGCCGAGGCATTGAGGCGAAGGAACGTCTGGTACGCTCTGGCGATGGAAGACATCGCCGACCAGTACAAGCGCACCTTGCTGGGTCCGTTTTGGTTGCTGGTGAACTACCTGGCTTTTGCCGGAACCTTTGTCGTCATCTTCGGCCACAACGCCGCGATACACGACTTCGCCGCCTATGTGGCTGTGGGTCTGTTCGTTTGGCTTTATCTCTCGGAGGTCATTCTGCAGAGTTCGGCGCTCTTCCTGCGGGAGGAAAACTTCATCAAGGGCCTCACATTGCCGCTATCGGTCTATGTGCTGAGACTGACGGCCCAATCGCTGATTCGCGCGGGCTTCGCGATGGCGGGGTGCGTTGCCATCCTGCTCATCGCCGGAACCCTGCCGACGCTGGCCTGGCTTTGGTCGCTGGTCGCCATCGCCCTGATTGTGGTGGCGACGCCGGCGGCGATCATCAATTTTGCGGTTTGCGGCGCGTATTTTCCGGACCTGCAGTTCATCGTTACGAATGCGATGCGCATAGGCCTGTTTCTCACCCCCATTTTCTGGGCGGACAATGGCGGCGGCGGATTGCGAAGCGCCGTCTATCTGTGGAACCCGTTTACCTATTTCCTGGAGGCGGTTCGTGACCCTATCTATTCAGGGACGTTGCCGTTTCACGCTTTCGCCGTGGTCTCGCTGATTGCTGCCATGTTGTGGCTGTCGGCACTGCTGCTGCTGGGCGCGACGCGTAGAAAAATCGTGTTTGTGCTGTAATGGTCTCGATCAGAGCTGAAAATCTGAGTTTGGTCTATCGGGTGCAGCCCCGGTTTTCGCTGGGGCGCAGCCGCGTTCCGTTCGCAGCGGTGGGGGGGCAGATCGGCGGCAAGGGCCGCGACCATCAGGTGACCGCGCTTGACGGTGTCGGGTTTTCACTTTCCGCCGGCGATCGGCTTGGTCTGGTTGGCAGAAACGGTTCGGGCAAGACCACCCTGCTGAAGGTCCTGTACGGCATCTACGAGCCGACGGGCGGCATCGTCGAGATCAGCGGTCGGGTTGATGCGCTGTTCAATATCAATATCGGCTTTCGGCGCGAGGCAACCGGGCGGCGCAACATCTTCCTGCGCGGCCTGGTAAACGGCAGAAGCCGCGAGGAGATGGAAGCGCGGATGGACGAGATCATCGCGTTCAGCGAACTCGGCGATTTCATCGATATGCCGCTGAAATCCTACAGCCAGGGGATGGCGGCGCGGCTCGCATTTTCGGTCGCCACCGCCCTCAATCCCGAAATCCTGCTGATGGATGAGTGGATCGGCGCGGGAGACCGGCACTTCCAGGACAAGGCGCGCAGCCGCATGAACGAGCTTGCCGAATCGGCCGGCATTGTCGTTCTTGCAAGCCACAACGAACCGTTGATCGAGCGCACCTGCAACAAGATCCTGGTGCTGGAACAGGGCAGGGTCCTGTTCATGGGAGACAAGGAAGCCCATTTCGAAAAGGGCAACGCCAGTTCGGCAAATGGCGGCTGACCCGATCTGGCGTTTCGAGGGGGGCTTCCATCAAAACGAGACGTGCTCAGGGCCGGCTTTTGCCGCGCCTGAATTCTGAAGCCGGATATCCCTCTCGCGGCGTAAGGCGCAATCTGTTGCCCTCCAGTTCGGCGTTGTCCAGATGATCGGAAAGGCGGATAGGATCGAGCGGGATGCGGACTACCGTGCCCGCACATGCCCGCTGACCGACAACCGTTGAATGGGGCTGCCGCAAATCGCCGCCAAATCGATTGCAGCCGTCAAAGCCGTTGAACGACGTGCCATGGAGGGAGAAAAACGGAACCCTGTCGTCGGCTGAAACAGGTTTGCCGTCAACGCTGTACAGCGTCCAGGTGCCATCAAGGGCTGACATTTGCGCATCCGCTCGTGACATTTGAATGCCTGCTCAAGCCACTGCCCGGCAGGGGTAAGTGGGGCAAGCAGGGCAAGGCAAGCCGCCACGACGCCTAATGCACGTCGCTTTGCGTTTCGTGCGATCGACCGCGATGATCGTGCCGGCCTGTCGATTGTCATTTATCAGATTGCCGCGGCGGCAATCGCTTCCGCCGCGGTAATTCGGCGCCGCCTTGTTCAGCAGGCCGCAGGCGTAGCCAGGCATGTGGCCTGGACCAGCGCGCCGATGTTGCCGGCGCCGTATCCGCCATAGTTTGCGTTGGGAAACTCGAAGTTCTGGCCAAACCAGGAAGCACCCTGAACATTGACGCCGACCGTGATGTATCCCCAACTCGTGACACCCACGACAATGTTGGGATCAGCCGCCACGCCGAGCGAGGCGTTGTTGGTGTTCACGTTCGGCACGGTGCCGAAGTTTACCAGCCACGGGCCGCCGCTCGACCCGCCGGTCATGGCAGAGCCCATTTCGGTATTCTTCAGGAAGTGGCCATTCACCACGGTCTGCAGGAAGCGGCCTATGGAATGGTTGCGCTGCATCTGGTAGCCGCTGTCGAATGCCACCGGATATCCAAGCTGCGTAATGCTTGCCACGCGGCTCGCGCCAAGCGCCGGCGAGTCCACGTAGGAGTAGCCGTTCCATCCATAGCCGTACCAACCGCCGAGGTTGTTGCCGGCGGGATAGCCGCTTTTTTCCTCGAGAATCACGGTTGCGATGTCATTGTTGCAGACAACGCCCGGTCCGTTGGGGTCGCAGGTGTCCGTGCCGTTGACATACGGCGTCGGTACAAGCCAGTTCGTGCCCGCATAGCTGCCGAAGGGGCCCCCGCCTGAATACCAGTTCGCCGGGAACCACAACACCTCGTCAGCAAAGCCCGCGACGCCCTCGCCGAAATCATGAACGCAATGGGCAGCGGTAACCAGCACCCCCTTCTTGATCAGCGAGGCCGTGCAGACGTACCAGGAACTTCCCCAGCGGGCCCACAGCTTGCCGGTCAGCCGGTAGGGACGGCTTGCGACCGGAACCTGCGCCGGCCAGATGTCGGGAAAAGCGTTGCCGGTGACCGCCACCCGCGCCGTCGAATAGGGCCAGCGGCGCGATGAGGTGCCCGATGCCTGTTTGCCGAACTGCCTGGTCTTCGACGAACTCGACGACAGCGCCACGCCGTCATCGACGCTCGGCCTGTTCAGGGGGATGTTGTCGAGATCGATAAGCGGCAATCTGGATTTGCCGATGCCTGCCGGTGCGCTACGCGCGCTTGATACCTGGCTTGCCTTCTTCAACTGAAAGCCCGCGCCGATATCGATCGTGGTGACGTTGTTGTTCAGGGAAGCGCCATCGTTGCTAATTTGTGCGTCGGCGTTCTGCGAAGCCATCAGATGCAGGGATGCTGCGCATCCTACAGCCATGATGCCTTTCAACAGCTTTCGAGTAACGATCATGATCATACCAGTCCTGTTGTTGCGATGGGGCGCCCGGGAATCGCGCTTGGCGAATGGTCGAAAATTAATCGAACTTTTCCCCTGGTGCAAGCGGGCCTGCCGGTGCAGCTGTAGTAAGAAAATGTCATAAACATTTCTTCTGTTGGGTTTATTCCAAGGCGTACGGTTTGCGCAAGGATGCTTAAGATCCCGGATGTTATTTGGTAAATTTTCCCGGTTGCAAAAAATGAAACAAGGAGGCGGGGCGCGCGGGAGGTGATCCGCCGTGCCTCTCCCGGCGCGACGTCGGTGCAAGGCCCCTAGCTAGCTTCTGTTCCAGAGCGCGGCAAAAATCTCGAACGCCGTCTCCTCATCCCATTGCCTGCCGCTCTTCTGAGCACGCTTTCGACTTGCGCCGAACAATGGGTCTCCTTCGGGTTCTATTCTTCCAAAGTATTTGTTCGCCACGTATCGGTTGGAGCCCTCGAAGCGCCTTTGAAACTCGACAATGCCTTCGGCATCGGAACTCAATTCCGGCCCCACGAGCTCGATTTCACGTATCAAACTCAACAGTTTTGTACGGTCGAACCCCCTTCGCCCTTCCGAAATCAGCGGCAGGAATTTGTTCAGCCGTCGCAGAAACTCAAGCTTGTTGGCGTCGAGCGAGGTGTTCTCATTGTAGTCGGCCTGCTGACCGAGGCTATCGATGCCGACGGTTTTGCAGAAATCCTTCACAACGCTTCCGTCGGGAAACGATGCTTTTTGATATTTGCGTACCGTCAGATTGCCGATCCCGAATGCTTCCGCCCATCGGTCGAGCAACAGACGGTAGTTGTATCGCATGTGTCCGCGATCCACGCCGGGTATGCTGAACGGAGCGGTCGAACCTGCCAGGATATGGGCCGTGTAGGAACTGATCAGGAATTCATCCTGCCGCCGGACATACAGGACCACTTTCACGTCATTGGCCTCGACATCGAGAAACGATTTCAGCCGTTTGAATTCCTCCGGTTTTCGAAGTCGCGCGGACAGATGCTCATTCGACAGTACGATGGTGTCGAAATTCTCGATCTCCCTTCTGAACTGCAGTCTTGCGCGCCGCTTGTATCTTTCGTGGGTGCTGCGCGAATAGATTTCCTGCAGGATCCTTATGGAATCATTCTCGGCGAAACCGCGCGCGCACGTCACGAGCCCGACATGGTTCTGCGTTCCGAGGCATTCGGGATAACACAAACCGCGTTCCCGGTATTTTTCCCGATTGTCCCAAAAATACTTCTGGATCGAGGTCGTGCCGGTCTTTTCAGTTCCGACATGGAGGATGATTCTTTTCATGACCTAGGTCGGCAGCTTCGCGGTTCATGCCGACGGCTTTGTCAGGCAAACCTGACCGGGCTGTATTTCAAGCGCCCTGACCTTGACCAGACTGCCGGCGGCCTCGCTGTCGAAGCGCACGATATCCGGGAAGGCGACATAGTCGACCAGCGCCTTGATGAAGCCGACCATGCCGTGATCGTTCGAGCGGATGCGGTTTCCTTCGACGCTTGGCGCGTTGTATTTATGGCCGTCCGGCCAATGGGACCAATAGCCGGTGCCCCAATCTTCCACGACATACAGGCCGCCGTTCCTGAGATAGCCATTATATAGGATATTGAATGAATTCAATGATATGTTCCCCACGTGCGAGGCGTCATCAATGATGATATCGAACCTGGGTATGTTCAGTTCGCGTTGTATGCGGCGATACAGTTCGGGATCGTCCTGAGAGCCGGCAAAGGTAAAGATACGCTCCTCGTTCCCGACCTCGAACTTTTTCAGGTCGATACCCACGACCTTTCCTTTCGGAAAGAAATCGCGCCACAACTCCAGCGATCCTCCGTCCAGAATGCCCAGTTCGAGGATGTGGACCTCCTTGTCGCGCAATTCGGCAAACCAGCGCTCGTAGTTTTTCAGGAAGTGCAGACCTTTGTCCGTGTTATAGCGTGAATAATCGATTTCCATGGGACCTCCCGTATAGGCTGGTTCTGCCCGAAATGTCAGCTTGCCGCCGATTGCGGCTCCGTATCAGCCCTATTGACCCGGTTGCAACAGGAAAACATGCCGGAAGGCGGGGCCTGAAAGGCTCTAATTGCCTTTTTCGTGTTTGCGGCGAAACTCGTCAACTTTTCTCGCAAGCAGAATTTCCGACTGGGTGGTAAGCTCATCGTAAGCGGTATTGTCGAAACCCCAGATTGTCGAGGCGGCATCCGGCCGGTGCTGGACCAGATAGGGCAGGGTCAGAATGGCTTTCGTTCCGGTGCGACGTTCAAGATAGCGGTCTATGGTGTTTGTTTCCACATCTAGATCGGCAATGTCCCATCCCGAGAGATACTCAATGATCGTGTCCGAGTAGATGTTGAAAACCATGCTCACCGTCCGGTCTATGTGGATGAAGAGCTCGCCTTCAAACTCCTCCACCTTGGTGATGACAAGATTTTCATTGGCGTCGGCAATAAAGCCCGAGAAGATTTCGAAGGGGGTCTTTTCGAGGTAGCGCAGGACGGTCTTGAAGCGCCGTTCGAAATCAGGCGGGAACAGGACGTCGTCCTCGCAGACAACCGCTCTGCCGGCTTTTTCCGAGTTCAGCCTGGTGAACAGATGCTTGTAGCTGAGCGCCGCTCCCATCCAGCCGGGCGACATCTTCAACCCGTCCCAAACCTGAAATTCGTCGTGTCCCTGGTCGATGAAAAGCCGTCGCCGGTCGGGCGTCTCGGGAAGGCTCAGGCACAGTCTGGGGTCAGCCGGCACCGGCACCGGGTAATTGCTTGCGCGCTCGACGAAGCCGTCCAGTCCGATCATGCGTTGTGACAGCAGGAAGCGCCGAAAGTAGGTTTCGAAGCGGTTGGTCTCGCGGGTGGCGAACTCGGCGGTTGCTGCTGCCCTGCTCTCGGCATGGTGGCTGCTTTCGACAAACGGCCGAAGGGCCTTGATCAGGCCATCGACATCCCCGGCGTCGACAAAGGTCACGATGTTCTCCAGCGTATCGTGCTCTTCCTGATCCGATCCCCTTTCGCTGACGACCGGCGCGCCAAAGGACAGGGCCTCATGGATGCGGGCCGTTTCAAGCAGCGCATCCGGGTAGTAGTGAATGTTCAAGATGACCGCCGCCTGCATCAGCTCCTTGTGCAGTGCCTCGCCGAACAGGTTGTTGACGATCTTGAGTTGCGGCAATTGCCTGGCGACCGCGTCGAGAATCTTCCTGCGCCGTTCGCACTTGTCGTCGCCATAAAACAGGATGCCACGCCGTTCGAACGTGTTGTTGTTGGCGACCGTGGCGGCCAGGGCTTTGTCGGTATCGAGCGGCACATAGTGCAACTTCTCAAGCGGAATGCCGTTCTCGCGCAGGAAACTGATATTCCTTATCGAATAGTCAATGATGGCCTGCGAATTGTTGAGCTTCTCGAAATATTGCTCGGTAAACCAGCGCGGATTGATGGACTGCTCCATCTGAACGGCAATATACCGGGGCGGAAGTTGCTCGAACATTTGCGGGCAAAGGACGATGACGTGTCCGTGCCGGTGCGCATCCTCGGCGTCAAACTGAACACGCGTGTTGAACCCTTCCTGGCGCAGGATGCGCGCCATCGTCTGCGCTATTCCCTCAACGTGGCGGGTCGTTACCAGCAGGCACGAGATGGGATCAACGTCTGCATCCGTGCTGGCAACGGTCGGCGGAACCGGTTGTCTTGCCGGCGGCTTTTTCGGCTGTGCATCAAGCCTGGCGGCAAAGCCCCGCGGTCCTTCCGTGAGCAGAATGCGGGCCGATTTGTACAGGCTGGTCAGATATCCCTGTTCTGAACGGACGAAGCTGAAAAGCCCCAGCATCCTCAGCAGGTAGCGGTACATGCGACCGCCGGCTCTGAGCGGCGCAGTGATCCGCCACGACCGGGAACTCCTGAATTCCTCGCGAACCGCGTCGATGTAGGACTGAGTCGCTCTGAGAGCCTCGCCGCGTCTCCTGCGCTCAGCTTCGAAGTCACTTTGGGCGGTCGAAAGCTCCCTTTCCAGCTCGGCGAACTTGTGCGCAAACGCCGCTTTTTCCTGTTCCATCAGCTTCAGCTTGCTGCGCAGGGTGCTGACGGTCTCCTCGCGGTCGCTCATCAGGCTTTTAAGCTTTCTGTTGACGGTTTCGGCCGTCTTTGAGCGCCTGACGGCCCTCTGGCCGGCGATTTCCATCCTTGCCTCGATGTTCTCGACCGCCCTGACGGATTCGGTGATCGCATTTTCAAGCAAGTCGCAGATCATCGGCGCCGAACCTTCAAATTCGGCGCGAATTTTGTCCAGCTTTCGCAGAGAGGCCTTGCGGGAGGGATCAGATGCCAGCTTGGACAACGCATCGAAGGCCTGGCTGATCCAGCCACGCATTACCGGGTCGAGCTTCAGTTCGCCGGTTGTCCACCGTTGCCGGTACAAACCGTCTGACAGAAAGGAGCGCACTTCGTCTTCCGCCTGTTCGGCGCTCACAGGAAATTCCGTTGCGGTATTCAGCGCAATCGAGGCAAGCGTTCCGCGCCAGTCCAGCATCAGAGACTCATGGGTCACCACTGCACGTTTGAGGCCGCGTGTTTCCGCTTCCGCGGCAAGCACATAGGACAACCATAGCAATGAGCTGTGCGCCTGGC
The DNA here is from genome assembly GCA_020441665.1 of Nitratireductor sp. Classification (GTDB taxonomy): domain Bacteria; phylum Pseudomonadota; class Alphaproteobacteria; order Rhizobiales; family Rhizobiaceae; genus Salaquimonas. The sequence goes on along the minus strand of JAGRLT010000073.1, from coordinate 93,489 downwards.
TATAGTGTGGTGACCATAACCGGCTGCGCTGTCTCAGCGAGGCCGAAACTTCCAGCGGATTGCGCACCAGCAGTACCGGGCAGACCTCAATGTCGCCCTTTTCGAGCGCGGCGACGAAAAGTTGCGAAAGCCTGCAAAGGCGGGGATCCTTGACGACGAAAAGGTCGTGCCCGGCAAATTCCTCCTCAACAATCGTGCGAAATCTCTCCTGTATCTGCTCGATGCGCGACTTGGACAGTTTTTCAAGCTCGAGAGGGCGCCAGTCGTGCCAGGACGAGCCCAATTCGGCGAGAATCTCCTCACAGAAGTTGACCAGCCTCTGGGGTTCCCAGTGACCGCGTTCATTGCCCTCACCGGGTCCGATCAAATTCATCGGCAGCGCTGCCCCGCTGAGGCTGAGTACGCGGGTAAGCGCACTGGTACCTGACCTGTGCATGCCGAGCACGAGCAGGCAGACCCGCTTCCGCTTGGCTTGGGGAGTAGAAATTTCCGTCATTTCAAGACTGTGCCGAAACTATCGTTCGAGACGATGAATCGGTCGGGTTTGTTCCGCCGCAGATTCAAGATCAGGCGCTTCTAACAGCCATGTCGCGGAAGTTCAAAGCTCAAACAGATTTTCATTGTCTTTGTAGATGAACGAGCCCGCGGGGGGACCTGATGGTCAGATCCTTGCAAGGCGGGCCTGTTGTTGATCACGTTGCCGAAGAAGCAAGAAAACCGCTGCCTTTCGCGGGCAGGCGACAAGGGCTTTGACCCGGCTTCGTTTCTTTTGTATAAGTAAGGTGTTGGGGCGCTACCAACACGGAGTTTTTCCGATGCGGAAGACCAGCCTGTTGTTGGCGGGAGGTATGTGCGTCCTTGTATACGCGCCTGTGCTCGCCGGCGAAATTCAGGTTAGCGAGGAACTCGAAGGTTCGCGCGTAACCATCACCGTCCCCAAAAACTACTTCAACGCCAAACTGGTGGTGACCGGTCCCAACCGGTTCCAGACCGACGCCTTCTCCAAGGGCACGACAGTTTCCGTCGACCTGATCAAGGCCGGCGGCATCGATGCCGGCGTCTATCGCTACGAGGTCAGCGCGGCCTCTACCAAGACGACCTGGACGAGCCGCTCGGGCCTCAACAATGGCCGAGGTCCGAACGACAATCCGAAACGCCCCCTTACCGGGGTCGCTTACGGCACGTTCACCGCCAAGGACGGGATCATCGTCAAGGTTGATCCGGGTCCCAAGGAAGAAGACTAGGGTCAGGGAGATTGGAACGATGACACATTCTACGTACCGCCTGAAGGCGGCAGCTTCCGTTCTCGCGCTTGGCGCCGCGACCCTTCTGCCGGCGACCGCCCAGGCCGATCTGACGGTCTACAACTCGCTTTGCGTCGGTTTCGACTGCGGCAATCCCGAGCCGGGGTTCGGCGCCGACACGATCCGGTTGAAGGAAAACAATCTGCGTATCCATTTCGACGATACGTCGACGGCGGGTTCCTTTCCGCGCAATGACTGGCGCATCCTGGTCAACGACCAGGCCAATGGCGGGCTTTCGCGGTTCTCGGTGCAGGACGCCACGGCCAACCGCATTCCCTTCACCATCGAGGCCGGCGCGGTTTCCAACGCGCTCTATGTCGACGATGGCGGCCGGGTCGGTTTCAACACCTCGACGCCGGTGCTCGAGCTTCATACGCGCAACGGCGATTCGCCGGGCCTGCGTCTCGAACAGGACGGCTCTTCCGGCTTCGCGCCGCAGACCTGGGACCTGGCGGGCAACGAGACCAGCTTCTTCCTGCGGGATGCGACCCATGGCAGCACGCTGCCGCTGCGGGTCTTCCCCGGCGCGCCGTCCAACTCGCTCATCATCGAAGGCAGCACCGGCCATATCGGTCTGGGCACGATTTCGCCGTCGGCCTTGCTGCATCTGAGTCGCGGCGGCGCCGGCAATGACGGGCTTCCGAGGATCATGTTCGACAATACCGACGGTTCGGAAAACTGGACGGTGGATGCCAGCGACAATGACGATTTCCGAATCAGCGTCGATGGCAGCGGCCAGCAGGAATTCGTGTTGTCGTCGGCCGGCAATCTGACGATTACCGGCGGCCTGGTCACGACCGGCGGCGGCGGTGCCTGCACACCCGCCGATCCGTGCGATGCGGTCTTCGATCCGGCGATCTACACGGTTCCCTCGATCGACGATCACGCGGCGCAGATGTGGGCCAACAAATACCTGCCCGCGGTGGGGCCGACCCGTCCGGATGAGCCGCTCGACGTGACGCTGAAGCTGGTGCGGATGCTGAACGAACTCGAGCATGCCCACATCTATATCGAGCAGTTGCACAACCAGTTGAAGGAACAGAAGGTCATGTTCGAGGCCCGTCTGGCGGTGCTGGAAGAAAAAGCCAGCAACTAGGCGATATTCGGCATTTTCTGCTTTTCGATCGGTCCCGCCGCAGTCTCGCTGCGGCGGGACTTGTATGCGTTGTCCTGCGGTATATCGATTTGAGGGTGGCGAATTCGCGGCGTTATCATCTCGGAGAAGCATAACGCCCAAAATCATCAATAAAGGCGGCCTTTGGTAAAAAACTGCAATTTGTGTAATTGTCGTTCTTATTTTGGGGCGCGTGTGGTAATGAAGGAAATCAGTTTGGGCGCCAAAGGGCGACCGCAATCAATATGGGAGGAGGCAATCATGACATTGCGCCTGAAAATCCTGACCGGCCTGCTGGGCATTGGGGTCGCGGCCGGTGCGTCGGCGGCGGCCTGCGCGGCCGAGTTGTCCGGCGACCAGATGACCCTGCAGGGATCGCAGGTGCGGTTCAATCTGGGGTCGGATTATCATGCCGCGTCGCTGAGCGTGTCGGGGCCCGACGGCTATTACGCCACGGCCAGTTCCACTTCGGGATCGGTGGCGATCGATCTCATTCGCTCCGGCGGAACCTCCGCGGGAACCTATAATTATCAGCTTTCTGCCGCGACCGGCGGCCAGTCGGCGCTCAAGCAGCCGGTCAATAACGGACGCAGCAGCGCGGACACCACGGAAGGCGCGGGGGTCGTGTTCAGCGGCTCGTTCTACGCCGCCAACGGCCTGATTTCCGACAAGGCCAGCCAGTCCGAGGAATAGAAGAGGGGAAGAACCATGAAAAAAGCAATGAATTCGCTTCATGCGGTGACCGCGAGCGCGCTGGCTCTGACCGCTCTGTCCGTTCCGTTTGCCGGCAGTGCCTCGGCGGCGCAGGTCTTTACTCAGGATGTGATCGTCCAGGGCAGCCTGTGCGTTGGCGTCGATTGCACCAGTACGGAGAATTTCGGCGCCGATACGATCCGGCTGAAGGAAAACAATCTGCGTATCCATTTCGACGATACGAGCAACAGCGGCAGCTTTCCCAACAATGACTGGCGGATCGAGGTCAACAACAGCCAGAATGGCGGTGCCAACTATTATGCCATCCAGGATGCGACTTCCGGCCGGTATGTGACGACGATCGAGGCCGGCGCGCCGTCCAATTCGATCTATGTCGACAGTTCCGGTTCGGTGGGTTTCGGCACCAACGCCCCCAACACCTCGCTCAGCCTGCATGCCGCCGATGGCAATACGCCGGGTCTGCGGCTGGAGCAGAACACGTCCTCGGGATTTTCCGCCCAGACCTGGGATCTGGCGGGTAACGAAGCAAACTTCTTCCTGCGCGACGTGACCAATGGCAGCCAGCTGCCGATCCGCGTCATCCCGGGTGCCGACAGCGGCGCCTTCGTCATCAGCGCCAACAACAATATCGGTATGGGGCTTGCGAACAACGATGTGACCGCCGATGCGGCGCTGCATATCCGCCGTGGCGGTGCCGGCAATGACGGATTGCCGCGTATCCGCTTCGAGAACACCGATGCTCCGAACGTCTGGGTTATGGACGTCAGCGACAATGGTGATTTCCGCGTCAGCATCGACGGCAGCGGCGTTCAGGAACTTCTGATCAGCTCGACCGGCGCGGTGACCATTCCGCAATTGGCCAATTGCACCAATGGTATCCGGAGCAGTGCCGCCGGCTTGCTTTCCTGCCTTCCCTAAGTTGGCGAGGATGGCCTTGTCATGGGCTCGTGAACCGGTGCTTTCGCGTTCATGATCCAGCGTTGCAGTCAATGGGTTGACCCTCAGTTGCGGTGCGCAATTGAGGGTCAATGCGTTTTGCAGATACGATGGCGCTCCATTCGCATTGCCGGCAGCGCGGTCAACGGGTGGCGGGGATAGCCGGAAACCTTCGCCTTTTCCGCCTGTCGCGGATTTGGGGATGCCGCTATCCGGAAGGGGGCCATGAGGAAAATAGCGTTCATTTGCGGACCGGCGCTCGGCCATGTCAGCCGTCTGCTCAGCATTGCCGAAAGTCTCTCGCGGGAAGGCGGAACGAAGATCACCTTCATCACACCGGATCACGGCAGCCATGCTTTCCCGCTGCTCAAGGGAAAGTACGACGTGATCGGTGTGCCCGTTGCCAAGGCTGCGTTAAGCCTTCCGGCGGGGGAATTTGGAGCTGGCCTGGAGCAGCACTTTGCCAGCCATGGCTATGATGCGATCGTGCAGGATTTGTGCCCCTTGCGCTGGATGTCGGCCGTGCGGCTGCCCGATTGCCCGCGCGTCGTCGTCACCAATTTCTTCCTCACGGCTCGTTTCGGCGCAGATACCGTGCAGACCGACTGGTTTCGCACGATCCGCGGCCAGGTCAATGACTGGCGGCGGCAGCGCGGCCTGTCCGCCATACAGTCCGCGTTCGAATTGTACGAGGCGGACAGGGTATTGCTCGCCGACCCGCCCGGTCTGATCTGCGGCATGGCTGAACTGCCTTCCGCCTATCGGCTCTGCGGACCTTGCGCCTGGACGCCGGACGGCGATCTTCCCGCCTCGGTGAGCGAACTCGACCGGCTGCTGCTGGTGACGCTGGGCTCCACCGGCAAACGCATGTTTTCCGCCGGCGTCATGGAAGCATTGAAGGAATGGGCAGGATGCGGCGCCTCGCTGTTTGCGGGCGGCAATGGCGGAGACTATCTGCGCAAGGGTATCGTCGATCACGCCCATCCCTGGCTTCCCCTCGAACCGGTTCTTGCCCGTTCGCGGCTGGTCGTCACCCAGGGGGGCGCGGGTTCGACCTATATGGCGCTTGCCGCCGGGCTGCCGGTGATCGTCCTGCCCGGCCATCGCAATCACGAGATCATGGGCGAGGTTCTGCAAGCTGCGGGCTGCGGGCTTTGCGGCGATCCGTCAGACATGGCGGCTGAACTTTCCCGGTATTCCTTCGATGAAATGTCGGCTAAGGCGAGGGAAATCGCCCGGCCGCTCGCGGAGATCGACGGGCCCGGGCGCGCTGCGGATGAAATTGTCGACCTTTTGTGATGCTGGAACAGTTTGAAAAATTGATCGTCGTTGCCGGCTGCCAGCGCAGCGGTACCACGCTTACGGGCCAGATACTCGGCGCGCACCCCAATGCTTTTCTGATTGATGAACCCGATGGCCTCTATCCGTGGTTCGACGCCTATGTGTCGGGCGACGGCGAGGCGCAGCGGTTGTGGAACAAGCTCATCGTCGCGGCGGATGAGAAATATCAACCCGATCACAGACGGTTGCGGGGAGGCGCCGACGGCGAACGGCCGTTTTCGGCGGCCGTCCGTTACGCGGTCTTGAAAGCGCCCAATCTGACTTATGATTTCAAGGCCCTGGCGGGGTTCGACATCCCCGTTACCATCGTCTTTCCGGTGCGCGATCCACGGCCGGTCGTTGCCTCGATGGCCGTTCTCGACAGCATTCCGATGGTTGAGAAGCAGGTCAGACTTATCCGCGCGCGTCCCGATATCCATGCCTTGTTCGCCGGCGAGGTTGCGATGCTGGAAGACCCCCTGGTCCCCAAGCATGTCAAGCGGACGATTTTCTGGCGCATCAAGTCCACGATGTACCGGCGCTTCCTCGAGCAGGGATTGCCGACCTTCATGTTCCGGTATGAGGACATGGTGGCGGACAAGGCGGCCTATTGCCGGAAGATCGCCGAGCATGCCGGGATTGCGGAGCACTACTATCTGACCCATCACGAAGAGGTCTATGTCGGCTTCGGACCCGGCAACACCAGGCGTTCGCGGCCGGTCGATCTACGGTCGATGGAAAAGTGGAAATCGCAGCTTACCCACGAGCAGGAAGCGGATATCATTGCGACGGCAGGCAGCGCTTTTCATGAATTCGGCTATGACGAGCCGCCGAAGAACAACGCTATCCGGGTTCTTGCACAGTGGGTGAGGGGCCTGGTCGGTACGCGGTAGCCTCCGCCAGCTTCAGCCAGGCATCGAGCCGGGCGGACGCGTCGCATCGTTCGGGCAGGGTCACGAGCCGGCCGGATGATTCCGTTGCGTTGACATAGCCAAGGTCTTCCAATCGGGCCAGGCTTTGCGCCGAGAACTGGGAGGCGTGGATTTCCATCTGATCGGTTCTGACCTTGATCGGACTGGCCGAGCCGTTGACGGAAAGCTTTTTCGGAATCGGCAGGTTCGCGGCCCTGGCGATCTGAACAACGGCGTTGTAGGGATTGGTGCAGAGATCGTAGTAATCCATCAGGACAAAGCGCTGGCCGAAGCGCCTCGCAGCGATGCCGATCGTGCGGGCATTGGCCATCAGCCAGAAATCGAGGGCAAGCCGGGGCTCCTGAAGCGTGGCTTCGTCGACGTTCAGGGCGAACAGCGGGCCCCAGTTTCTAAGCTGATTGCGATTGCCGCTGAAGGCGATGTCCAGCCCGTTTCGGATGACATGGACATAGACGAAACGCCCGTCGGCATTGGCGAGTTGCTCGACGATGTAGTGGGTGTTGGGTTCCTTCCAGCCCCAGCCGGCAAATGCGCCCGGCTCGGGGCCTTTCGAAGCGCGCAGGGAGCATGCTACGTCAGCCGTGGGGAAGCCGTGAAAAGTGGGACCGGTCTTGTTCTCCAGGTGCGAGAGGAGCGTCTCCTCGGCCACGGACAGCGTGCCTTCAAGACCTGTCGTCATCGCGCGGATGAACAGATCCAGCGCCATGGAAATCCGCTCGGGCGATTTTGCCGGAAAATGCCAGTCGGGATGCATCAGAAGAAAGGTAAACCAGAGATTGTCGAGCGAGTTGTTGAGAAAGGAACCGATATCGACGCGAAGCTCGCGCACGAGGCTTGCCAGAACGCGCGTACCGCTGCCGCCGAGCCCGCCGATAGCGATGGGCAGGGGCGAGATGGCTTGGGCATCCGATGCGGGCAATTTGGCGCCGGCTGGCATGTCGGGCGGACTTTCGACTGGCGGGCCTTGACCCGGGAAATCTTTGAAGCAAGTAAGCTTTGATGTTGCCCGACTTGGCCGCCAAGGGTCAATGATTGCGGGAAGCTAGCGCGAACAGGCAAAAGGACAATGGCCCCCAATATTCTTTTCATCATGTGCGATCAGCTCCGGGCGGATTGTGTCGAGCCCGAGGCTGCCGATGTCAAGACCCCGGCGATTGCTTCTCTGGCCAGGGAAGGGTTGTGGTCATCCAACTGTTTTACCAACGCTCCCGAATGCATCCCGGCAAGGGCGTCGCTTATCACCGGCCTTTATCCGCATCAAAGCGGCATCACGTTCAACCAGCCCTATACGGCCGATGTCGCGCGCCCGAACTGGCTGCAGGCCATTCGCGCGGCGGGTTATCATACCAGCCTGTTCGGCAAGACCCATCTGCACGTCACCCGGGGCAATATGAGCGACTATCAGCCCTGGCTCGCGGAGTTGGGTTTCGATACGGCAAATGAGTGTGGCGGTCCGCGCGAACTCGCCATTCGTGACTGCGAATTGACCCGAACCTGGCGCGAAGCCGGCCTGTGGGACAGCTATCGCGCCGACTTCAAGGAGCGGTTCGAAACCGTTCCGCACATGGTTCGCCCTTCGCCGCTGGGCGTCGATCACTATTACGATGTCTTCGTGGCGCAGCGGGCGAAGCAATTTCTGGAAACCTATGAGTCGAAGCAGCCGTTTTTCTGCCATGTGAGTTTTCCAGGCCCGCATGAACCCTACGATGCCCCCGAACCCTATGCGAGCCTGTACGATCCGGCGAAGATGAAGCCCGCCATCCGCCGGCCGGACAATTGGCGTTCGGCGGTGCATTCGCATATGGATACGCTGATCAACGAACCCAATGAACACAATCCCGGCCTCACCGATGACATGATTGGCCGCCTGCGCGCCAACTATGCCGGTTCGGTTACCCTGATCGACGATCAGATCGCGGAGCTCATCGCGGTGCTGAAGGCAAAGGGGGTTTATGAGGAAACGATGATCGTGCTCACCTCCGACCATGGCGAGCTGAATGGCGATTTCGGCCTGCTGCGCAAACAGGTCTTTCTCGATCCGGCGGTTCGCATTCCTCTGGTGATAAAGCCGGCCCGATCGCAGGACGCGGCTCGCGTGCGCGGCCGGCAGGACGCGATCATCGAATTGATGGATGTCGGGCCGACGCTGGCGGAAGCCGCGGGTGGCGATCTTTCCTTTCCCGGCAACGGGCTGTCCGTTATGCCGCTTGTTCGCGGCGAGCGGGATCATCATCGCCCCTATGCCCACAGTGCTTTCAGGAACGATACGATGATCGTCACGCAGGCATTCAAAACGGTGTTGAATGAACGCGGCGATGTATCCTGGATGTTCGATCGTCCGGGCGATCCCGATGAACAGAACAATCTTGCTCTCAAGCACGAGGCGGAAACGGTTGCGGAGCGTCCGGCATCGTTCTGGCGCAGCCTGTTCGCAAAGGCGTAGCGCCGATCGCTCCGGGCGCTATTTGGCAGCCAATGTCTGCGCCTCGGCGATCTGCTCCGGCGACAGCCGGCTTGCCAGCGCGTCGCGCAGTTCGATGGCATCATCGAGGCCGGCGGCGACCGCGCGGGCGAGCCAGACATAGCCGAGCACGTAATCCTGCGGCACGCCCTGGCCACGCAGATAGAGGATGCCGAGATTGGCCATCGCCGCCGGCATGCCCATATCGGCCGCCCTGCGCATCAGACGGGTGCCTTCCTTAAGATCGCCGCCGCCCTCAGGGGAAGAAACTATCGCGGCGAGAAGGAAGGTCGCGATCGGGTCGCCATGGCTGGCGGCAAGCTGCAGTCCGGCCGGATCGGTCCTGATCTGCTGCATGGCCTTGAGCCTGGGGTCGTAGAAGAAGGAGACCTCGGCGATCAGGCTGGCAATGCTGCTGCCGCCGGTGCGCGCGCCCTGCTTGTAGAGTTCGGTGGCGATCGCGTCGTCCTGTTTCACGCCGAAACCGTTCTCATACATGACGCCAAGATTGCGTATGGCGGTCGGCAGGCCCTGCTGGGCCGCCAGCTGAAACAGTTCCGCGGCGCGGTCGTAGTTGCGCTCGACACCGTCGCCGCGAACATAGATCAGGCCGAGATTGTTCTGCGCCTTGGCATTGCCGGCCTCGACGGCCTTTTCAAGATAGTGCCGCGCCTTGGCGATGTCCTTTTCGACGGCGATGCCGGCGAGATAAAGCTGGCCGAGATTGGCCATGGCCTCGACATGGCCCTTGTCGGCGGCAAGGGCGTAGAGGTCGCGCGCGGCGGTGGCGTCCTCCGCCTTGCCGGTCTCGGCAAAGGCAAGCTCGTGGAAGCGGGCAAGGTCGAAGATAAAGGCCGGATCGCCGCTGTCGGCGGCGATGGTTAGATGGGAGCGCGCCTTGACCGGATCGCGCTCGACGCCCAGGCCCTCCGAATACAGGCGGCCAAGGGCGTTGTGAGCGCCGGGATGGCCGGCCGCGGCGGCGATCTGGAACCAGTGCGCGGCGGCGGGGAAGTTCTGCTGGATGCCGGTTCCCCTGAGGAACCGTTCGGCGACGTCGAACGCGGCCTGCGGCTGGCCGCGCCTGGCGCCCTCCGCCAGCGGCGCCATGGCTGGCGGCAGCAGATCGAGATATGTGCCACCGGCCGCGGCTTGCTGGACTTGTTCCTGTTGGGCTTTTTCCTGTTGGGCAAGGGCGATGGTGGCGAAGAGGGAAGGCAGCCGGAATCCGACCGGGCATGTGGCGGCGATCCTGTCGGCGAGGATCAGGCCAGCAAGAACCAGGCCGGCCTGAAGCAGAACGGGGGCGCCGGCCCTGCGGATCATTGGGCTCCGCCGGTCTCGCCGGCCAGATAGGCGCGAACCTGGCGCTGCGCCTCGGCGATCTGTTCCGCGGTCATCAGCTTGGCGACGGTGTCGCGCAGTTTCGCGGCGTTCTCATCGCCGTCGCCGCTGGCGAGATTGGCCCATTTGTAGGCCTGGACATAGTCCTGGGCGACGGTTTCGCCGGTGGCATACAGGCTTGCCAGGCGGGTTTGCGCCCCGGGCAGCCCGGTCTGCGCGGCGCCGCCCAGGAGGTCGACCGCGCGGGTGTGCGCAGGTTCGCCGGCTTCCGGCGCGAGCAGCACCTCGGCCAGCCGGAAGGCTGCCTCGGGATTGCCGCCGGCGCGCGCCTCGAGCCAGGCGAGGGCTTCGGCATCTCCCTTGCCCGCGCGCTGGCCGACCCAGCGTTCGGCTTGCCGCACATTACCGGCGGCCTCATCGGAGGTCATGGCGATGGCGGCGAGCTGTTCCATGGCGGTCTCGTCGCCGGTCTCGGCGGCCGCCTGATACCAGTAGGCCGCCTCGGTCAGATCCGGCTCGACGCCGAGGCCCTTCTGGTAGATTTCGCCAACCGCCAGTTGCGAACGGATATAGCCGGCGGAGGCGGCCTTCAGATAGAGTTCGCGGGCCTGCGCCAAATCCTCTTCGACCCCCTGGCCGGTGGCATAAAGATAGGCGAGATTGTTGCGGGATACGGCATCGCCCTGATCTGCGGCCTGTCTCAGCCATTTGGCCGCCTTTTCGAACCGGTCCGGCAAAGCCTCTTCGCGCAGGTAGAGCTGGGCCAGTTCGCGCTGCGCCAGCGCGGTGCCGGCGAGGGCCTGCTTCTCATACCATTCGATGGCCCTGGCGAGATCCTTCTCGCGCACCTCGCCGATGGCAAATTCCCGGGCAAGCTTGATGCGGGCCTGGGGCAGGCCTTCCTCGGCGGCCTTGTCGAGCAGTTCGCGCGCCTTGTCCGGGTTTGCCGCCGTGCCTTCGCCAAGGTCGTACATGCTGGCCAGGTCGTAGGTTGCGGCGGAAAAATCGGCACGGGAGGCCGAACTCATCCAGGCGAAGGCCGCGTCGAGGTTCTTTTCCAGGCCACGGCCGGAGCGATAAAGCTGGCCGACATAAAATTGCGCCTCGGCATTGCCCGCTTCGGCGGCGGGCAGCAGCAGCTTGGCCACTTCGGTGAAATCCTCGTCGGAGCGGGCAGAGTTCATGCGGATGCGGGCGAGCAGGACCGATGCATCGCTATTGCCGCCGTCGATGGCTTTCTGGAGCCAGTCGGCGGCCTTGTCGAGGTCGACCGGTCCGCCTTCGCCCGTCGCATACATGCGGCCAAGGCGAAAGTGGGTCAGCGCATCGCCGGCGGGCGCCAGCTGCTCGAGGATTTCGCGCGCTTTGGCAAGATCGCCGTCGCGGAAGGCTGCCTCGGCATTCTGCATGGTCGGCTGGGTCGCGGCGGCCGCTTCCGGCGCGGCGGTGCCGTTCGGGGTCTCCTGGGCAAAGCATGCGGGCGTAAACGCCAGCAGGGCGGCAAGGGAGGCGATCAGGAACCGGTGGTGCATCTTCAAACCTTCATAACGGGACAGGGCAGGGGCCGGCTCGGGGCTTTGCATCCGGTTTGGCATTGGATCGGGCGGGGGAGGCCGCCGGCCGCATGCCGCGCGCTCATTCGCTCAGCCGGCTGATCCGGTATCGATAATTGGCCGGCAGGCTGACGGGGATGTCCGTCATGCTGCCGTCGGACCAGCCGATCGAAAGGCCGGAAACCTCCGGAGATGTGCCGATGCCGAAATGGGCGACCGGCGCGTCGAACGACATGAAGCCGCCACCGGTCTGGATTTCGCGCCGCAGTGTCAGCGGCGTCTCGCCGGCGGTGGTGATCGCGAGATTGGTGCCGACGCCGAACCGGTTTGCCTTCTGGTCGTCAAAGGCGAAGGTCACCGCGCCATTGGTCTTGTCATTGTTGATGAAGGCGATCAGCGGGCCGTTGACCGGCACGGTGATGATGTCGAGATCGCCGTCGCCATCGATGTCGGCCTGGGTGGCGGCGGCGGTGATCAGATAGTCGGTCAGGCCGGCGGCCTCGGTCTCTTCGGCGAAACGGCCTCCGGCGGTGTTGTGCAGGAAGATGTTGGAGGGCGAGACCTCGTTGGGCACCCAGGTGCCGTTGACGACGTAGACGTCCTGCCAGCCATCCTCGTCGAAATCGGCGATCTTGACGTCCCAGCTCCAGCCGCCGATTTCGAGATGCTCTTCCACCGCGCGCTCGGCGAACGTGCCGTCATCGGCGATGGAAAGCAGCACGTTGCGCTGCTGGATCTGGGGGATCGCGGCGTCCATTTCCTCCGCCGTCGCCTGGCGGGACGGCTTGAAATGGATGTCGCAATACTGCCTTGGAAGCGGCTGGGTGGCGGGGATCAGCTTGCAGATATCGGGGTCGGAATTCTGGATCGCCAGATCCTTGATCAGCATCGCCTTGCACTCGTCGCGGTCGCTGCCTTCGAGTTCCAGGCACTTGCCGGCGTAGTCCGGGTTGAAGTTGTTGCCGGACTTGTACCAGGTCTTGATGTCCATGTTCCTGCGGCAGGTGGCGAGGTCCTCGGCGCGTTCGATGCCGTCGCAATATTTGGTCAGGGACTGAAGCCGCAGCCGCTTGGAGACGCCGGAGGAGCGGCCGGCGATCTGGGCGAGATAGACGTCCTTGCTGCCGTCATTGTGGAGATCGGCGGACTTGATGCTCATCGTGGTGTTGGTGGTGAAGGGAATGCGGCCCGACTGGCGGGTCACCGCTTCCAGCGTGCCGCCGCCCTTGCCGAAATAGAACATGTCCGGCTGCTCGAAATCGTTGGCGACGAAGAGGTCGGGAATGCGGTCGCCGTCAATGTCGGAGGCGAGCACGCTCAGCGTCTCGCCCGGCATGCCGGGAAGATCGGAATACTTGCCGCCATCGGGCCGGCCGTTCTCGTTGAAGACGATGCGGTTGCGCGATTCCTCGCCGGGAATGCGGCGATACCAGCCGGCGGCCCAGTTGCCGAGCACGATGTCGAGATAGCCGTCCTGGTCCATGTCGGCGATCGCCGTCGCCAGCGTCAGAACGGCGTCGCCGCGATTGGCGACGGTGAGCGGGTTGGCGAAATCGAACCGGCCGTTGCGGTTGTAGGCGATGTAGTTGCCCTGCTGGTAGGTGGTGATGAACAGGTCGAGCCAGCCGTCATTGTCGAAATCGGCAAGGGCGGCGTTGAAGACCGGCATGCCGGCAAAACGGCCGACATCCTGGGCATTGCGGCTGAACTTTCCCTTGCCGTCATTGTCGTAGAGGTAGAGGCCCTTGCGGGTCGAGGCGGTGATGATGTCGATATCGCCGTCGCCGTCATAGTCGCCCGAGGCGATCGACCGGCCCTCCCAGAAGGGCGGCCACATATAGGCGAAGGAGAATTCGATCGGCTGGTCGAGGCCAAGCTTCCAGGCCTCGACGCGGGTGAACGCCTTTCCGTTGTCGGCCTGGCCGGCCGAGGCCGGTTCGCCGAGCGGGTTGCCGACGATGCGGATGTGGTTGCCGTCGATCACGCCGTCATAGAAGCTCTCGCCGATCCCCGTCGCATGGGCGGAAGTGACCAGGGAGAACTCGAAGCTGGTGAGGATTTCAAGCGCCCGCCTGGTGCTGTTGCGCTCGTAGAAGTGAATGGCGATGCCGGCGATCGTGCCGAGCACGACGATGACGCAGGCGAGCAGCGAGGCGGCGCGCAGCGAGATCGCGCCGGCAACGACGAAATAGGAATAGATCGAGAAGATGCCGAGGGTGAAGAGCAGGGTCATCACATAGGCCGGCTGCAGGCCGGCGCTGAGCATGGCGCCGGAGGTCACCACGTCAAAGCCGATGGGCACCGGCAGGAAGGTGCCGACCACGGCGGTCGCGAACACCGCAGCCACGTTGAACGACGCGTTGTCGAGCAGGTTCGCCGGCAGCAGGGTCGCCACCACGGCGCCGAGAAAGCCCGCGACCAGCATGAGCGGCACGGTGCGCGAGATGATGAACCACAGGCACATCATGAAGTCATGGGCGAAGCGGTAGACCGCCTGCGGGAAGGTCTCGTCAATGCCGGCGGCCATGGGCTGGGGCAGGGCGGAAGCGTCGCGCTCGGCTTCCGGCACCTGGAGCTGCGCCTTGGGGAGCACCATGGAAATCAGCGGCACGGCACCGAGAATGACCAGGAAGGAAAGCGCGATCTTGGTTACCGCCATATAGAAGGGCAGCAGTGAGAAAAGCATGGTGAGGACGACGACGTTGAGCGTCGGCGAGGCGATCATCGCCGCCAGCGTCGTCTCGACGCGCGCGCCGCCGGTATAGAAAGCCTTGGCGATGGGGGCGGCGCAATTGACGCAGACGCCGAGCGGCGCGCCGATGCCGAGACCGGCCAGGGTGTTGGCAAAGCGGCCCTTGAAGCTGTGTCGCCGGAGATAGCCGAGCAGGGTCAGCAGGCTGGCACCGAACAGGACGCCGAAGGTCATGCCCTGGCGATTGGTGTCGATCCAGTTGAGCGTGGTGAGGCCGATCTTCTTCCAGACGGGATATTCCGGCTTGACCTCGTAATGGGCCTCGAAGGAGAGCGGGTCCTCAAGCTGGATCGCGCCGCTCATCACCGCCTTGTCGTTGAGCGAGGGATAGCGCGACGTGGTCCAGAAATTGAAGGCGAGATAGAGGACCAGCAGCGTGCAGAACAGAAAGCGGAAGCGGAAGGGGCGGTTGATGACAGCGTACATAAATCCTTCATCTTTCGATAGGAATTAAGCGCCCACATTCTTATTGTGCAACACCAATGGGGCGCGTTCAAGCGGGATGGCGGCACTTTGCGGCCGGCAGGCTGGAAGCCTTGCCGGCCCATGACCTAGTTCGAAATATCGGCGTCTTCGCCGGTGCCGCCCTCCTTGCCGTCGCGGCCGAGGCTGGAAATCTGAACCGTGTCGCTGTCGGCCGAGTAGCGATAGGGCCGACCCCAGGGGTCGACGATCTCATCGGCCTTCTTCAGATAGGGCCCGTTCCAGCGATCCTGCAGTTCGGGGCTCGGCTCGGACAGGGCCTTCAGCCCCTCTTCGCTGGTCGGATAGCGCAGATTGTCGATGAAGAAGAGGTCGAGCGCGCCCTCGATGTTCTTGATCTGGGCGATGGCCGCGTCGCTGCGGGCGCTGCCGAGATAGCGCAGCACCTGGGGTGCGGCGAGGCTGGCGACCAGCACGATGATGGCGAGCACGACCAGCAGTTCCACCATGGTGAAGCCGGCTTCGCCCGCATCGCGGCGCTTCCGGTTGCGCGCCCTGGTATGCCGTGTCGTCGTCATTGCCGCCATCTTGCAAATCTCAAAGCCGTTCCGCCAGCCAGATCGCCACCACGCCGAGGCCGAGAAACGGGCCGAAGGGAATTCTGCCGCCGCCCTGCGCCTGCCGGGGCGGGCGAAGCGGTGATTTCCGTCTGGCGAACCAAACATAAAGCAGACAGGAAAGGCAAGCGATAAGCACCATCAGATTGAGGTTCCACGGACTTATCCAGGAAGCCGCCGCGCCACCCATCTTGACGTCGCCAAGCCCGAGGCCGGTCCTGCCGCGCAGCCGGTGATAGAGCGCGCGGACCGCGAGCAGCACCGCGAACAGGATGGCGGCGGAAGCAAGGGCCTGCCGGAGACCGGCGTGGCCGGCGGGTTGCGCCAGCAGATCGGTTACGGCCGCCTGGGCGAGACCGCCGGCAAGAAGGGCCGCATTGAGGGCGTCGGGGATCCTGAGCTCGCGCAGGTCGATCAGCGCGATCGCGGCGACGAGGCCCAGCAGGAGCCCGAAGAAGGGCAGCGCAACGGCCCATGATGCCATGGCCCATGGCGGCAGGGAGACTATCCAATCGCTCAAATCGTTGTAACCGCCCCGTTTGTCGCGTTTGTCGCATTTGCCGAGTTTCGTCCCGTTTTGCCGCGTCCGGCCCATCCGGTCCGGGCTGCCGGATCGCGCCTATTGCAGGCGCTTGAGTTCCTTGGCGGCCTTCTCCTGGAAGCTCGGTTGGTGGAAATCAAGCTTGCGGCGGAATTCGTCGGTGACGGCGCGCGCCTCGGCGACGTTGCGGATGATGCGCGGCCGGATGAAGATGATGAGCTCGGTGCGCTCGGTGCGGCTGGTCTTGTTGCGGAACAGATTGCCGAAAACCGGCACTTCGCCGAGAATGGGAACCTGGCCACGGGTAGCGGTTTCGCGCTCCTGGATCAGCCCGCCCAGAGCGATCGCCTCACCGTCATTGACGACGACGCGGGTCGCGACCTTGCGCTGCTGGATGGTCGGGCTGTCGATGCCGGATGTGGTGGTGCGCACCACATTGCTGACCTCCTGCTCGATGTCGAGCAGGATGCGGCCGGAGGTGTTCACCCGCGGCGTCATGGTCAGGATGATGCCGGTATCCTTCAGTTCCACCGTGCTGATGACGGGCGCGCCGGGGGCCGTCGTGCCGGTCGAGGTCTGGGTGACGATCGGCACCTGGTCGCCGATCTGCAGGATCGCCTGCTGGTTGTTGAGGGCGACGAGATTGGGCGAGGAGATCACCTTGACGTCGGTAACGCTCGACAGCGCGTTGAGGGTTACCTGGAAATCGTTGGTGGCGAAGCTCCAGCCGAGGCCGGGGAAGGTGGCGCCGGTAAAGCCGCTCGCAAGGTCGGACAGGCGCAGCGAGAAGCCGCCATGCTCGAAGAACCAGCGCACGCCGAATTTCAGTTCGTCGTTGAGCGAGACCTCGGCGATGACCGCCTCGAGGAAGACCTGGGTCGGCAGCACGTCGAGCTGAACCAGGATCTGCTCGATGCGGCGGTATTCGCGCGCCGTGGTCGAGATCAGCAGCGCGTTGTTCTCCTCGTCGGCGACGACGGAGACGGCGGTTCCCGAAGCGGTGGCGATCGAGCCGCCGGGCGGCTGCTCCGAAACGCCTTCCTCGCTGACCTCGACGGCGCTCAGGTCCGGTGAAACCGAGTTCTCGCCGCCATCGGACTTGCCGGACAGGACCGATTGCAGCACGGCGGCCATTTCCTTGGCCGGGCGATTCTGGATGTTGTAGACGAAAAGCTGCTCTTCGTTGGAATTGGCGATGCGGTCGAGCTTGTCGATCCAGCGCGCCGCCCGGGCGAGGTATTGCGGCCTGGAGGTGATCACCAGAACCGATTTCAGCCGCTCGTTGGGAACGAAGCGGATCACCTTGGCGCCCGGGCCGTCGGTGACGCCGAAGATCGTTTCCAGCTCCTTGGCGACCTCGCCGGGCTGGGAGGTCTTGAGCGGGTGGAGCGCCACCGACATGCCGCGCATCCAGTCGACATCGAAGACCGAGATCGCCT
This sequence comes from Nitratireductor sp., assembly GCA_020441665.1. GTDB lineage: Bacteria > Pseudomonadota > Alphaproteobacteria > Rhizobiales > Rhizobiaceae > Salaquimonas. The sequence goes on along the minus strand of JAGRLT010000073.1, from coordinate 76,039 downwards.
CGCGCATGGCGGCGAGGTCGGAATTGGTGCCGGCGATCATGATGTAGTTGCGGGCATCGTCGGCGCGCAGGATCGAGCCCTCACGGCTGATCGGCGAGAGGATGTTCTGCATCTCGGCGGCGGAAATGTAGTTGAGCTCGATGACCTGGATCTTGAGGCCCGGCGAGTTGGACGACACCGACGGCACGCTGATGCTGGGCGTCGAGGCGAGCGCGCTGCCGATCGGCACGATCTGATAGCCGGCGCCGCTGCGCACCAGGCTGGCGCCATTGGCGGCAAGCGCGGTCTCGAACACCTCGATCAGGGTTTCGCGGTTGACCGCGCCGCTGGTCTGGAGGGTGATGTTGCCGCGCACATTGCTGTCGATGGAATAGGTCAGGCCGAGCGTGTCGCCGAGCACGTTCTTCGCGGCGGCGGCGATTGGCGCATCGGCAAGGTTGAGCCGGTAGCCGGCCTGGCCGTTGGCGCGGGTTTCGGTGGCGATCGCGGGCGCGCGCGAGGAAACGAAGGTGCCGCTTCCCTCGCTGACGACGTCGGTGGCGGGCTGGCTGTTGCCGGAACCGAAAAGCGTGCGCGAATTGCCGCGATTCTTGCCCGGCAGCGGCTTGCCGCTGGCGTCGACGCCCTCCAGCAGCGAATCGAAACGACTCTGGCCTCCTCCCTGACAGCCCTGGAGAAGCAATACCGCCGCGATGAGTACCAGCAGATATTTCATGCTGCCTGCCGCATCAACACAATCGCACCCGACCTCGTCTCCCGACCTTGCCCCGACCTTGCTTCGTCCTCGCCCCAAAGCGCCCGAAATCAGGACTTTCCGGGCAGTTTCGTCAGCGCGGCGCACCGCTCCGTGGCGGCTGCGCCCTGCAGGCCGGTTTCGGACTAAGTACACCCACGTGCAGATTTTCCCGTCAATCCACCCGGCCGACTTGCGTCCCACAGGGTCCTGATCTGCTGTTCATGATAGTTGGCATGGGGCGTCGATACAATGCGATCGACCGGCAAGTTGCGCGGTATGCACATGGAATTTCACGTCGGCCGGAAGGGGTTTGCGGGCCCGCTTCCAGCGGGATTCCACAAGGCATCGGCGGAAAAATCGAGAAAGGGTTTTGCGGCCATGGGGCGCTCCCATATAGTGGCCGCCGGCCGGGCCTGTGGCGTGTGGCAGCCGGCTGCTGGAAAGAATGGATGGAATTGGGCGGCACTTTTCCCGACGCTTACGATTGGTGGACTTCCGTCCTGCGCGGCATGGCGCCGGGCGCCGGGCGTCGTTCGGCGGCGGGCCGGGCTGCCGCGATAATCGAGATCCTGCCCACGGGCTATCGGTTGACGCGTTCGCGCGATGGTCTGATCGGCGAATTTGCCGATATCGAAGACCTGCGCACCGGGCTTGCCCAGGCGATGAAGGGCATCCGGCGCGCCGAGCGGCGCGTGGCGATCCACTTGCCGCGCGGCCGCTATCTCAAGCGCAGCCTGTCGCCGCTCGCCTTGCCGGAAAGCCGGCTGCGCGCCATGGCGCTGCTCGACCTGATCGCCTCGACGCCGCTCAAGCCGGAAGATCATGTCCTGCTGCCGCTGCGCCCGCGGGATCGGGGCAGCAGCTATGCGATCGTCAAGAATCCGGTACTGCTGCCGGTGGCCCAGTTGCTCGACCGGCTCGGCATCGACATCGCCGCGATCGGGTTCGAAGCGGCGGACGGTCCAGATGAGGAAGCAGCCGGGCGCGCGCTTTCGCAGAGCCTGCCGGGCGGGCGCGGGGTGCGTTTGGGGAGGCGGATCAGCGCCGCGCTGATGCTGCTGCTGGTGCTCGCCCTTGCCGGCACGATCGGCCATGTGCGCTACCGCCATTCGCAGGCCAATCAGGCGCTCGATGTGGCGCTGGCGGATGCCGGCAAGGAAGCGGCCACGGTCAGGAAGCTGATCGCCTCGCGGCGCGAGATCATGAACCGGCTGGTGACCATACGGCAGGAGAAATCCGGCTCCGTGCCGGTCGTCGTCATCATCGAGGAACTGGCGCGCATCCTGCCGGACAATGCCTGGCTGACCGAGGTCGATATTCGCGGCGATACGGTGCGCATTGCCGGCTTCTCCAGCGCGGCGGCGACGCTCATACCGCTGCTCGAACAGTCGGATTATTTCCGCGCGCCGACCTTTCGCAATCCGGTATTGCGGGTTTCCGGCGACATCGGCGAGCGGTTCACCATCGCGATGACCCTGGAGCGGCGCGATGGCTAGCCTGACGCGGATCATGAACGCCCCGCCATGGATGCAGCGGCTGGTGGCGCTGGCGCTGCCGCTGCTGGCGCTCTATCTGCTCGCGATGGCCGTTCTGCTCGGCCTGCGCCAGCATGCGGAGAGCATCGAGGCGATCGTCGGCAAGCGCGAGCGGCTCGGCCAGTTGATCGCGATCGGCGAGATGGAGCCGGCCTTGCGCAATGCGGCCGAGATCGATGCGCGCTCGGATAGCGACGGATTGTTCCTGACCGGCCAGAGCGAGGCGGTCATTCTGGCCGAACTGCAGGGGCGGGTCAGCGATATCGCGGCCCGCAACGGCGTCACGATCCAGTCGGTGGCCAACCTGCCGATCGATGAACGCGCCGGCATCCGCTATGCCGGGGTCGGCGTCGACGTGCAGGGCAACAACCGGGCTATCTTCTCGCTGATCTACGAATTCGAGACCACGACGCCCTTCCTGCTGGTGCGCAATGCGAGCTTTCGCGGCGCGCAGGAACCGGGCGGCGAGGAGCAGCGCGAGACCCAGTTGTTCGTGCGGCTCGAAATCTATGGCGCGCTGGCGCCGGACGGCGCGGAGGGCGGCGGGCAATGAGGGTGCTGGCGCTGATCCTCGCCCTGGCGGCGCTCGGCTACCTCAATTTCGTGCGCTACGAAGTGCCGATCGAGACCGATCCCCTGCCGGTGACGAGCGGGCTTCCCGACGATCTTGCCGCCGCCGGCAGTTCGCAGGATGTGCCCGCGCCGGGCGCCAATGGGGAACTGCGCCAGGTGCAGACCTTTTCGCGGCCGCTTTTCAACGACAAGCGCCGACCGTTCGTCAAGAAGAAGCAGGAGCCGGCAAAGCCCAAGCCGGCAGCCAAAGCAGCAGCGGTGAAGAAGCCCGATTTCGTCATTCTCGGGATCAGCGAGACGCAGGGCGTGCGCAAGGCACTGATGATGCAGCGTGGCGGTGCGGCGGCCGAGTGGCTGCCGGTGGGCGGCAGGCTTGCCCGGTTCGAGGTCGTCGAGATCGGCGACAGCAATGTGAGCGTCCGCCAGGGCGATGCGGTTTTCGGCTTTGACCTCTATCCGGAAAAACAGGCCGGTGAATGAGGTGGCCGGAAACCCCGCCTCGGACAGCGCCGGCCGCGGTGAGGGCGTGGCGGGCTTCGCGCTGGTCGCGGTGCTGCTCTTCCTGCTGATCGTCAGCGCGGTGATCACGCCCTTCGTGCTGGCGGCACGGACGGATTTCCTGCTCTCCTCGCGGCAATATCTCATCGTCCGCCAGCAGATGCTGGCGCGCGGCGTCGCCCAGGCCATCGCGCGCCAGATCGCCGGTCGCGATACGGTCGCCATCGCCGAGCTGAAGCTCGATTCCGAGCCGATGCGGGTCCGGTGCGGGCCGCACGATCTGACCATCGTGGCGCAGGATCAGGCCGGTCTCGCCGATCTCAACACCTCGCCGCGCGGTCTCCTGGAAGCGGGATTCCTGGCGCTCGGCTTTTCCGCCGGCGATGCGGCGAACCTCGCCGATGCGGCGGTCGCCTACCGCTCGCCCCAAGGCGGCGGAGGTGGCGGGGCCAACCGGCTCGTCCCGGCCGGTTTGAAGCATTTTCCGTTCGACGCGATCGAGGAACTCTACGAATTCGAGGGAATGGCGGGCATGGCGCCGGGCACCCTGCGCCGGGTGATGACCGTCTACAACCGCAGCGCGGTGATCGATCCCGATGCCTATTCGCCGGCGCTGCGGCGGGTGCTGCCCGACAATCCCACCAGCCGGCATCCCTATGTGAGCGCGGCGCCGCTGCCGCTCGTCTATGCGATGGTGTCGGTCGAAGTGGTCGATCCCGATCTGGGCGTCCGCGGATACTGGGGCGGCTATTTCGAATTTCCCGAGGCCGAAGCCGGTTTCAAACTGATGGAGCCGGCCAGTGATTCCGTGCTTCTCGTCAATGCGCCCCGCGCCTTGTCCGAGCCTTTTGTCGCGACGGATGAATGCGCGGCAATCGTCGGGCCGGGCGTGGCCAATTGGCTGGCGAACCGGTAACATGGCCGCCCGGGACAGCGTGGGCGATGCGTGGGCGGCGAGGGGCGAGCGGAAGAGATGCTGCGATGAATGAACTGGCAAGACCCGATCTCTCCTTCCGGGGATTTCTCGCCTATCTCGAGAACGAGGGCGTGCTGGCGGCGGAGGCGCGCGCGCGCGCGGTCAATGCCCATGCCACCATGGCCTATCCGGCGGATACGGTTCTGGTGGAACTCGGCCTCGTCAAGGAGGCGGAACTGGCGCGGCATCTGAGCGCCTATCTCGGCGTGCCCTATCTTGCGGACCTGCCGGACGAACCCGATGCCAGCATCCTCGATCCCGCCAGTCTCGAATTTCTGGAAGCCAATCACCTCGTGCCGCTCGAACGCCGCGACGGCTTGCTGGTCGCCGCCGTCGCCGATCCCTTCGAGCACGGTGCGATGACGGCGCTGGGCTTTCATTTCGACCTGCCGGTGTCGCCGCGAATTTTTCCGCGCAGCGCCATCACCGACTATCTCAAGGGCCTGCGCGAGCGGGAGAAGCCGGCCGAGACGCTTGATGCCGGTGACGAATTCGGCCTTGCCGACAGCGACGATCTCGATCGGTTGCGCGATTATGCGCGCGAGGCGCCGGTGGTCCGCTTCGTCTCGCGCATCATCCAGCAGGCGGTCGATGACGGGGCGACCGACATCCATGTCGAGCCGATGGCCGATCACGTGCGCATCCGTTTCCGCATCGACGGCATGATGCGCGAGATCGAGCGGGCGACGCGGGAAATGCATGCCGGCATCTCGACCCGCATCAAGATCATGTCGCGGCTCAACATCGCCGAACGCAGGCTGCCCCAGGACGGACGGATGCGCATCGCGGTGCGCGGCCAGAACATCGACCTGCGCGTTTCGGTGATGCCGAGCGCTCATGGCGAGACCTTCGTCCTGCGTATTCTAGACCGCTCCGGCGTGGCGCTGTCGCTCGATGCGCTGGGCTATGCGGAAGACGCCATCGATGCGCTGCGCCATCTGGTGAAGATACCCAATGGCATCGTGCTCATCTGCGGGCCGACCGGCAGCGGCAAGACGACGACGCTCTATTCGCTGCTGAAGGAGCGCCAGGGCGAGGACATCAAGATCTTCACCGTCGAGGACCCGATCGAATACCGGCTCGACGGGGTTACCCAGTTGCAGGTCGATCCGGCCATCGATCTCGATTTCGCCCGCGCGCTGCGCTCGGTGCTGCGCCAGGATCCCGATGTCATCCTGGTCGGCGAGATCCGCGACCGGGAAAGCGCGCAGATCGCCATCCAGGCCGCCCTGACGGGCCATCTGGTGCTCTCGACGCTGCATACGAATACGGCGGCCGGCGCGCTGACCCGGCTGCAGGATATGGGGATCGATCCCTATCTGATCTCGGCGACGCTGCGCGCCTCGGTGGCGCAGCGCCTGTTGCGCAAATCATGCGGCAGGTGCGGCGGAAGCGGCACAAGCGAGGGAGAAGCGTGCAAGACCTGTCACGGCGCCGGCTATTCCGGCCGCACGGTGACCTATGAGATCCTCACCATGTCGCCGCAGCTTGCCGCCAGCGTCAACAAGGGCGGCAGCGAGCAGCAATTGCGCCAGCTGGCGCGGGCCGAGGGCGCGGTCTCGATGCACCGCCATGCCGACCGGCTGGTCGAGCGCGGCATCACCTCGCGCGAGGAGGTCGGCCGGGTGCTCGAATTCGAGGGTGATGAAGGGTGACGACGGCACGCCGGCAATTCCGCTTCAGGGCCTATGGCCCCAACGGCGCCGCCGAAAGCGGCGTGGTCGAGGCCGCCGATCTGGCAGAGGCCGGCCGTATCCTGGCGCGCCAGGGCAAGACCGCCTTCGATCTGAAGCCGGCGCGGAGCGGAACGCGGCCCGGCACCAGCTCCCCGGGCCTGTCGCTGTTCAGGGCGAAGCTCGATCTGGTGACCCTGCTGTCCGATCTTGCCGTGATGCTCAATTCCGGTTTCACCGTCGATGTCAGCCTGCGCGCGGTCGGCCAGTCGCAGGCCAATGCCGGTCAGAGGGCGCGCATCGAGGCGATCCATTCGCGCCTTTCCGAGGGGATGTCGGTCGCCGAGGCCTTCCGTCATGAGCCGGGCGTGCCCGACGACGTGGTGGCGCTGATCGAGAGCGGCGAGCGGGGCGGGCACATGGCGCAGGTCTTCAGCGAACTGGCGAAGAACCATGGCCGGATCGCCGAGCAGCGCGGCAAGATCGTCGAGGCGCTGCTCTATCCGGCCTTTCTGGTGTTCGTGCTGATCGGTACGCTGCTGCTGCTGGCGACCTATCTGGTGCCGGCGATCGAACCGATTTTCGACAGCGGCGGGGCGGAAAAACCGATGGTGGTCTCGATCCTGTCGGCGATCGGCTCGGCGCTGACGCATTTCTGGCCGCTGATCCTCGCCGCGCTCCTGCTGGCAGGTCTCGGCGTTTTCGCCGCGCTGCGCAGCCATGGCGGACGACGGGCGATATCGCGGTTGTTGGTGCGGCTGCCGGTGATCGGCACGGTGATGCGCCGCTCTCTCAGGGCGCGCTATCTCAGAAGCATGGCGCTGCTGCTCGCCAATGGGGTGCAGCTCAACGAGGCGATGCGGCTGTCGGCCGGCGGCATGCCCGTCGGGCAATACCGCCATCAGTTGGAAGCGGCGCGCGAGGCGGTGATCGGCGGCAGCGCGTTCTGGTCGGCGATGGAGGGATCGGGCGTCTTCGACGGCTCGATGGTGTCGCTGTTCCGGCTCGGGGAGGAATCGAACAATCTGCCGGTGGTGATGAACCGGGCGGCCTCGCTTACCGAATTCCTGTTGCAGCGCTCGCTGACCCGCATGCTGTCCTTCCTGACGCCGGCGATCACGATCCTGATGGGCGTGGTGATCGGCAGCCTCGTCATTTCGGTGATGACGACGCTGCTGAGCGTCAATGAACTGGCGATCCGATGAGAAGAGCCGGACCGAAGATGCGTCGGACGGCGGACGAAAAGGACCGCGAGGCCGGCTTTTCGATGATCGAGATGCTGGTGGTGCTGGTGATCGTCTCCGGCGTCTTCGCGGCGATTTCGGCAACGGTGGTGCGGCGCGGCCAGACGGTGCGGCCGATGGAGGCGGCAAAGCAGGTGCAGGCGCTGGTCTATCAGGCGCGGACCGATGCGATCGCCCGCGGCGAGGTGCGGCGGTTCCAGATCATTCCCGATCAGAAGCGGTTCGCCTATGGTCCGAAAGAGGCGGTGGAACTGCCGCAGGATTTCGGGATCAACATCGTCACAGGGCGCGAACTGATCGAGGAGGACGGGACGATCATCGTGCTGTTCCTGCCCGATGGCAGTTCGTCGGGTGTCGACATCCGCATTACCGGACCGGACGACCGGTTGGCGGAGCTCAGCGTCAACTGGCTTACCGGCCTGCCGAAGATCAGAGCGGGGAGGGCGCAATGAACGGAGAATCCGGGGGGTTGGAGTCTGGGAAGCCGAAGCATGGGAAGCCGAAGCATGGGAAGCCGGAGTCTGGCGGGCAGGAAGCGGGCTTCACGCTGATCGAGGTGGTCATCGCCTTTACCATCCTGACCCTGGCGCTGGCGGTCGCGATGCAGACCGTGTCGCGCACCGGCATGACCTTCCGCCGCTCGGGCACGCTGGAAACCGTGACATCCGCCGCCGAAACGGTGCTGGCGCTTGTCCGCACCGGCACGGGCGCCCCCCGGACCCAGGGGGTGCTCGAGGACGGTACCCGATGGAGTGTGACGCGCGAGGAAATCCCCGATCGGCGCGAGCAGAAGCTGTTTGCCCTGCGCATCGCCATCACCCCGGCAGATGGCGGCAGACCCTATGATTTTCTGACTTTCGCCGCATCTTCGGCGGAATGAGGCGGGCAGCGAAATGAATGTCCTGCAACCAGTTCGAAAAAGGCGTCGCGGCATCGATGACGCCGGCGGCGAAGCGGGTTTCACCCTGGTCGAAATCCTGGTGGCGCTTGCCGTGCTGGGTATCATGGCGGGCCTGATGAGCAGCTTCCTGACCCAGTTGGGCGCGGTCTCCCGGGTCGAGGCGACGATCACCAGGGAAAGCGAACTTGCCGCGGCGGCCGACTACCTCAAGCGCCTGCTGGCGAGCGCGAGGCCGGTTCGCCTGCTCGATGCGAAGCCCGATGAAAGTCCCTATCTCGATGGCAGGGAGAACCAGTTGCGCGCGGCGGTGATCACCCGCCAGGGCATCCTTGCGCTTGGCTTGCGCGATCTCGAACTCGGGCTCAAGGAGGGCGTGCTCTATCAGGCGATGGCGCTGCGGCGCCTGAAGAACGGCCAGCCGGATCGCAGCAGCCAGACGGTTACCGAAATTGCCGACGGCCTGTCGGCGCTCAAGCTGAGTTATCTTTCCGATGGCGGCTGGAGCGAGACGTTCCGCGAGGACGGCGCCCTGCCGGATGCGATCCGCATCGAACTTTCCGCGCAGGAGAACGGCAGGGAAATCCGCGCGGGCGCGGTGGCGCTCCTACGTTGAGGAGGGCGTGCTGAAGCGGCTCAGTAGGTCTCGATCAGCGCCTGGAGTTCGGCCGTGCGCTTGCGGGTCATTTCCGCCTTGCAGCCGGAAACGATGAGCGGTTCCATGGTGCCGCCGCGAAAGGCGAAGCCCTCAGCCGCGCATTGGCCGTCGCGATAGTCGATCCAGGCGCGCTGGGCCGAGAGCAGGGCCTGCGGCCAGCCCCGCATGTCGGCGGACATTTCGCCGTCGCGTGCCCTGATCGCGGCATAGACCTCCTTCCAGACGGCGTTGAGTTCAGCGTCGGCCGCCTGATAGTCGAGATGGGCGCAGTAGTTCATGCCCTGCTGGGGCAGGTCGTCGGCCCTGGTGCAATCCCAGTCCTGGGCGCTTGCTGCGGGGGCCAGAGCCGCCATCAGGACCGAAGCCAGGATTGGCGGCAGGGCATGCGCCGCGAGCGTTCTCAATGCGCCTCGTCCTCCTCGCATTGCAGGTAATCGTCGAAGACCCAGCCAATGGCATTGTCGCTCGGATCGCGCCAGGCGCGGGCCCATAATTTGCCGTCGCGCCTGTCGCCGCCGAAAACGCGCACGGTTTCGCCGTTGCGGATCGAGCCGAGGATTTCACCGCCCGGTTCCGCGCGGATGTTGAGCGGTGTGCCGGTCGGATCCTGCACCCGGCAGAGGAATTCCTCGCTATAGGCGCCTTCGGTGATTTCCTGATCGCATTCGAGATAGGCGGCGAACAGATAGCCCTCGCCCCAGTCGAGGGGCTCGGTGGCGACATCGAAATGGGCAACGCGCGCCCACAGTTTTCCGTTGTGTTCCTGATGGTCGATGAAGGAGAGCTGCGTGCCGTTTGCCGCCGTGCCGACAATGGTTTCGTTCGGGCCGAGGCGGATGTTGAGCGGCGTGCCGGTGGGATCCTTGACCGTGCAGGTCGGATTGCCGCCACAGGCGAGGGCAGCGGCGGCCGAGAGCGTCAGCAGGGCGGCGGCGAGGCCGGCAAGGGGCAGTGTGTTCGGGCGCGATTGTGGGCGCATGGTCGGGTTCCTGTCTGGTGGGCGAATTGCCCGCCGATAGACTGGGCTGGAATTTCGCGATGCGTCAAGCGTCACATCGCGGAACGCATTTTTGCGCCGCTCACGCCGAGCCGGCCAGTTCGCAGAGAACCTCGAAGGCAAATTCCACATCGGCCTCGGTGGTATCGAACTGGCCGACCTGAAACCGGATGGCGATGGCGCCGTCGACCCGGGTCTGGGTGACATAGATGCGGCCGTCATCGTTGATGGCGTTGACAAAGGCGATCTGGACGTCGTCGTCCTTGCCCTTCAGGCGGAAGGTGAAGAGCGACAGGACCGGCTCCGTGACGATTTCGAACCGGGCGTGCCGGCGCAGCTTCTCGCACAGGGAGCAGGCCCATGCGACATGGTTGCGAAGCCGCTCGCGCAAGCCCTCGAGCCCGTAGGCGCGGATCAGGAACCACAGCTTCAACGCGCGGAAGCGGCGGCCGAGGGGAACCGTCCATTCCGAATAGTTGATCAGCCCGTCATGGCCGTGGGTCTTGAGATATTCGGGCTGGATCGCCAGCGTCTTCACCAGGCTGCCGGGATCGGCGATGAAGTGCGCCGAGCAATCGAACTGCGCGCCGAGCCATTTGTGCGGGTTGAAGACGATCGAATCGGCCCCTTCGACGCCCCGCCACAGCGCGCGGAATTCCGGGCAGATCATCGCCGAGCCTGCCCAGGCGGCATCGACATGGGTGAAAAGATCGTGCCGCCTGGCGATTTCAACGACCGCCGCGATGTCGTCGCAGGCGCCGGTGCCGGTGCCGCCGGTGCAGGCGATGATGCCGGCGGGCAGATGGCCGGCGGCAAGGTCGGCCGTGATTGCGGCGTCGAGCCGTTCGATATCCATCGCGCGCAGCGGGCCTGATACCGGGACACGGACGAGGTTTTCCTCGCCGATGCCGGCGACCCAGATCGCCCGGTCGATGGAGGTATGCACTTCCGAACTGCAATAGATGCGCAGGGATGGCTGGCCGCTCAGGCCCTTGCGGTTTCCGGCCCAGCCGAGCGCCCGCTCGCGCATGGTCAGCACGGCGGCGAGGGTCGCGGAGGAGGCGGAATCCTGGATGACGCCGGAAAATCCCTGCGGCAGGCCGAGCGCCTGGCGCAGCCAGTCCAGCATCCGGGTTTCCAGTTCGGTCGCCGCCGGGCTCGTCTGCCAGAGCATGCATTGCGCGGCGAGCGCGCTTACCAGCATTTCGGCCAGCATCGAGGGGGGCGCCGCATTGGCAGGAAAATAGGCGAAGAAGCGGGGATGCTGCCAATGGGTCATGCCCGGCATGACGATGCGCTCGAAATCGGCCATCAGCACCTCCATGGCTTCGGCCGTTTCGGGAGGGGAGACGGGCAACCGGCTCGCGATCTCGCCGGGCCGGACTTTGGCGCGGACGGGCAGATCGCGAATGTTGGCATGATAGTCGGTAGCCCAGCCGACGATCTTGCGGCCCCAATGTTCGAATGCTTTCCAGTCCATGGCGTTGCCTGTCGTGTGATGAAACCGTCCACCCGGACTACCACACCAACCGGTCATGGCAACGGGGTGTGATTTTTTCCTTCGATGAGGCGGGAACGGGCCGCCGGGCCGGCTTGATTGCCACGTAAAGGAATGGAGGTTGCCTTGTTTCAATTTTTACGCGATATGGGTTCATCTTACGTAAACTGGAGTCTGAGCCTTTCCAGCGGATATTGGATCGGTTCGATGGACAGGATTTTTCGGATTGGCGCGGAGAACACCGCAGCGCGATGTTTACCCATCGCGCGGGGATCTCGACGCAGCCAGGACGGAAAAGACATCCAAGCCTCGAGGCACGATAGATTGAAAACAGACGAAAAAGGAAAATCGCCCGAACCTGGTTCTTTGCCCGCTGGCTGTGTTGCGCACGGTCTCGCGGTGTTGACACCGCATCGCCGCCCGCGCCTTGCCGGCAAGCAAATTCCCGACGTTCGAACGATTCAATATCCGCTGGAAAGGCTCTAGAATGGACCATGCCGTCAACGGGCCTGTGAACGAGGCCGTGAAGCCGTTCGGCCCGACGTCGCGATCGCTGCCGATCGCCCTGCTGCGCGCGCGCGAGACCGTGCTGGCGCCGATCCGCGAAATGCTGCATGCCAGCAATATTTCCGAGCAGAAATGGCGCGTGCTCAGGGTGGTGGAGGAGGCCGGCGAAATGGAGCAGACGGCGATATCGCTTGCCGCCTGCCTGAAACTGCCGAGCCTGACGCGCATTCTGCGCACCATGGAGGCGGAGAAGCTGATTTCGCGCAAGACCGACAAGCAGGACCGGCGCCGGACGCTGGTACAGATTACCGAGGTCGGCCGGATGCTGATCGAGAGCCACCTCAATCGCAATTCCAGGATCTTCTCCCGCCTCGAATCGCAATATGGCCGCGACAAGATGGATCAACTGCTCGACATGCTGGAAGAACTGCAACAAGTGCGACTTTGATGTTCTGCCTGCGCTCTGGCGGCGTTGCGGAAGCGGGGGTATCCTGACCCGATCGTGAGGAAGATGCCGGTTTTTCGCGGCATTGACGAAAGGGAGCGTAGCCATGCCGCATTCCGCTTTGAAACTGGCCGATGGGCCGTCAAGGGCCAATCTCACCCATTGGCGCGAGCGTGTCGAGCTTGCCGCCATCTTCCGCTGGACCGAGCGGCTCAACATGCATGAAGGGGTCGCCAACCATTTCAGCCTGTCGGTCAATGAGGATGGGACGCGGTTTCTGATGAATCCCAATCAGGCGCATTTCCGCCGCATCAAGGCCTCCGACCTGCTGCTGATCGATGCCAACGATCCCGACACGCTGTCGCAGCCGCATGCGCCCGACCCGACGGCCTGGGGCCTGCACGGCTCGATCCATCGCCTGGTGCCCCATGCGCGCTGCGTCCTGCATGTGCATTCAATCCACGCGACCGTGCTCGCCTGTCTTGCCGACAGCACCCTGCCGCCGATCGACCAGAACACGGCGACCTTCTACGACCGCTATGTGATCGACGAGAATTTCGGCGGGCTTGCCTTCGAGGAGGAAGGCATGCGCTGCGCCGGCATGCTCGCGGATCCGAAGAAGAAGGTCATGATCATGGGCAATCACGGCGTTCTTGTCCTCGGCAGCGATGCGGGCGACGCGTTCAACCGGCTGTATTATTTCGAGCGCGCGGCGGAGACCTATATTCGCGCGCTGCAGACCGGCCGGAAGCTGCGCTTCTTGAGCGATGAAATCGCCGAAAAGACCGCGCGCGAGCTTGAGGACTATCCGGATCAGGCGGAAGCCCATCTGCGCGAGATCATGGCGATCCTCGATGAGGAAGGCAGCAATTATGCAAGCTGAGGCGGGCATCCGTCTCAACCTGGCAACAGGACGAGTGATGGCGGTGGCGTGAATGGGTGAGGAATGACGACGTTTTCCGGCCCGGAACTCTGCCGCTACGAGGCGGTGGAGATCGTCGACCTGCTGCGCCGGCGGCAAGTCTCGCCGGCCGAATTGCTGGATGCCGCTTATGAACGCATCGCGACGGTGGAGCCTGTCGTCAACGCGATGCCGATACGATGCGAAGCGCGCGCCCGCAAGGCGGCACAGTTGCTTGATTTCAGCAACGAGGACGAGCCCGGCTGGCTGGCCGGCCTGCCGATCGCGATCAAGGATCTGACCCCGGTCGCGGGCGTGCGCACGACCTGGGGTTCGAAGGGCTTCGCCGATTTCATCGCCGAAGCCTCCGATCCGCTGGTCGAGCGACTGGAGGCGCGCGGCGGCATCGTTGTCGGCAAGACCAATACGCCGGAATTCGGCGCCGGCGGCAATACGTTCAACGATGTGTTCGGGCCGACGCTGAACCCCTGGGATACCAGGCTCAATGCGGGCGGCTCGTCGGGCGGGGCGGCGGCATCGCTCGCCACCGGCGAGGTCTGGCTCAGCCATGGCTCCGACCATGGCGGCTCGCTCAGAACGCCGGCCGCCTTTTGCGGCATTGTCGGACTGCGGCCCTCGCCCGGCAGGGCGGGTGGCGGTTCGGAAACCGACACTTTCCGCATCGAGAGCGTCCAGGGGCCGATGGCGCGCACGGTGCGCGATTGCGCCCTGTTCATGGATGCCATGTCGGGCTTCGAGCCGCGTTTCCCGACCTCCTATCCGGCACCTGAGGTCCTCTTTCAGGAAGCGGTCAAACGGGCCGATGGCAGGCTTCGCATCGCCTTTTCCGCCGATCTTGGCGGATTTGCCCCGGTCGACCGGGAGGTCGAGGATCATTTGCGCGGTGCGCTGCGCCTGCTCGAAAGGAACGGCGCCACGGTGGATGAGGTGGCGCCCGACCTGCCGCATCTCGAACGCACCTATCACGTTCTGCGCGGCCAGATGTGGGCGACGATGGCGCGGCGCATGCCGGAACGCGAGACACGGCATTTCAAGAAGACACTGGCCGACAATGTCGCCTATGGCGAAGCGCTCACCATGGCCGATATCGCCGATGCCAATATCGACCGCAGCGCGATCTACGATGTCATGCTGGCGCTGTTTGCGACCCATGACGTGCTGGCCTGCCCGACGGTCGGCTGCCTGCCCCATGCCCAGTCCGAGGAGTGGGTCGGCGAGGTCGGCGGCCGGAAACTGACGGGCTACATGGACTGGCTGCGCTTTGCCTTTCTGGCGACCGTGGCCGGGCTTCCGGCCATCTCGGTTCCCGCCGGTCTCGGGCCGCGCGGCCTGCCGGTCGGCATGCAGCTGATCGGAAAGCCGCGCGGCGAGGCGGCGCTGCTTGCCGCCGCGCGGGCGGTGGAAGTGGCAACCGGCGGTCCGCTCGGGCCGATCGATCCGGTCGTTGTGGGTGGCTAACATGACCGCAGATTTCAAAGATGCCTGAAAGGAACCGATCCATGACCGCCGATGCCAGCACCGATGCTTTCTCCCTGCGCAGGCGAAATCCCGCCGGCGGTACCCACAAACTGGGCTATTGGGGATTTCGCAACGAAACCGATCCGCTGACCGACGTGCTGCTCGGCTCGCCGGCCTATCTCTTTCACCGGGCGACGTCGAGCCTGTCGCGCAAGCATCTGCGCGAGGCGCCGTGCAACATCCAGGTCGCCCAGGCGCAGCATGCCGAACTGGTTTCGGCCTATGATCATTTCGGCGTCAAGGTCCACATGCTGGAAGCGGAGCCGGAACTGACCATGCAGGTCTATTCGCGCGATTCGAGCGTGATGACGCCCTATGGCGCGGTCATCACCGCCATGGCGCAATGGTGGCGGCGCGGCGAGAACTATGCGGCGATCCGCGCCTATGAGAAGCTCGGCATTCCGATCTACGACATGGTGACGGCCGGCACGTTCGAGGGCGGCGATTTCAACGTGATCGAGGAGGGTTGCGTTCTGATCGGCTGCGGCGGCGCGCGCACCCAGGAAGAGGGGGCGAAACAGGTTGCCGGCTGGTTCGAGAAGGAGGGTTGGGAAACCCGCATCGCCCATATCGACGAGTATTACGTGCATATCGACCTGATGGTGGTGCCGATCGCCGAGAAGCTGACGGCGGTCTGTCTTGCCTGTACCGATCCGGCGATCGTCGACTGGCTCAGGGCCAAGGGGCACGAGATCATCGACGTGCCGTTCCAGGACACGATGGCGCTCGGCTGCAACATGATGTCGCTCGGCAATGACAAAATCATCGCGCCGAGTTCCTCGACGGTGCTGATCGGAGCGCTCAGGGCGCGGGGGTTCGAGGTTGCCGCGGTCGATACCGCCGAGATCTCCAAGACCGGCGGCGGCATTCACTGCATGGCCCAGGCGCTTCGAAGGGCGGCATAGACAGCAGCGGGAGCCGCGCTATCCGGCGGCCTGCTCGGCGCGGCGGCTCTTCAGCAGTTGCGTCAGCCAGTCGGGATCCATCTCCGGCACCGAGGAGAGCAGCAGTTCGGTATAGTCGGGATGGGGCGGGGCGAGGATTTCGCTCTTCGGCCCCTGTTCGACCACCTTGCCCTGGAACATGACGACGATCTCGTCCGAGATCGCCCGCACGGTGGCGATGTCGTGGGTGATGAAGAGATAGGTCAGGCCCAGTTCCTTCTGCAGGCGCAGAAGCAGTTTCAGGATCCCTTCCTGGACGATCTGGTCGAGTGCCGAGGTCACCTCGTCGCAGATGATGATTTCGGGCTCGGCGGCGAGTGCGCGGGCAATGCAGATGCGCTGCTTCTGGCCGCCGGAAAGCTCTCCCGGCAGGCGGTCGATGAAGCTTTCGTCGAGCTCGATCAGTTGAAGCAGTTCGATGACGCGTTTCTCGACCTCGCGGCCGCGCTTGCCGAGGTAGAACTGCACCGGCCGGCCGATGATGTCGCCGACGGTCTGGCGCGGGTTCATCGCGGTGTCGGCCATCTGGTAGATCATCTGAATGCGGCGCAACTGATCGCGGTTGCGGTCCTTGAGCGCGCGGGGCAGCGGCTGGCCGTTGAAGCGCACCTCGCCCTTGATCGGCGGCAGAAGCCCGGTGATCACCCGGGCAGTGGTGGACTTGCCGGAGCCCGATTCACCGACCACGGCGACCGTCCTGCCGCGCGGCAGGCGGATCGACACGTCGTGCAGCACCTTGACGCGGCCGCCATAGGCGGCATCGACATCGGCGATTTCGAGCGCGATGTCGTCGGATGGCTGCTCGGGCTTTTCGATCGAACGCACCGCCCAGAGCGACCTGGTATAGGCCTGTTCGGGCTTCGACAGCATCTTGCGGGTTTCAGCCTCCTCGACCTCCTCGCCATAGCGCAGCACCTTGATGAAGTCGGCCATCTGGGCGACGACGGCGAGGTCGTGGGTGATGTAGATCGCCGCGGTGTTGAACTCCTCGACGATCGAGCGCATGGCGGCCAGCACCTCGACCTGGGTGGTGACGTCGAGCGCGGTGGTCGGCTCGTCGAAGATGATGAGATCGGGCCGCGGCGACATCGCCATGGCGGTCATGATGCGCTGCAACTGGCCGCCGGAGACCTGGTGGGGATAGCGCGAGCCGATCGTGTCGGGCATGGGAAGCTGCAGCGAACGGAACAGTTCGACGGCATCCGCGCGGGCTTCCCTGGCGGGGCGCACATGGTGCGAGACGGTGGCCTCGACCGTCTGGTCGATCAGGCGGTGGGCGGGGTTGAAGGAGGCGGCGGCCGATTGCGCCACATAGGCGATGCGCGAGCCCCAGAGCTCGCGCTTCTGGCCGTCGCTGGCATGGGCCAGGTCAATGCCGTCGAACAGGATCGTGCCGCCGACGAGCTTGCAGCCCGGCTGGGTGTAGCCCATGGCCGCCTTGCCCAACGTCGACTTGCCGGCACCCGATTCGCCGATCAGCCCCATCACCTCGCCGCGTCTGAGGGTCAGATCGACGCCCTTGATGATCTCGTGCCAGCGCTCGTCGGAAAATCCGTTGATGCGGATATCCTTCATTTCGACGAGGATATCGCCCTTCTTTGTGCCGTTGTCAGTGCTCATCGCGCAATCCGCTCGTTTTGTGCAGGAACCAGTCGACCACGAAATTTACCGCCACGGTCAGCAGTGCGATCGCGGCTGCCGGGAGCAGGGGGGTGATCCCGGCCTTCAGGTCGTATTGGGCGAACTGGATCAGGGAGGCATTGTCGCGCACCATCGATCCCCAGTCCGCGGTGGGCGGCTGGATGCCGACGCCGAGGAAGGAAAGTGCTGCAATCGTCAGGAAGACGAAGCAGAAGCGCAGGCCGAATTCGGCGACCAGCGGCGGCATGATGTTGGGCAGGATTTCGCGCCGCATCACCCAGCCGAGCCCCTCTCCGCGCAGGCGGGCAGCTTCCACATAGTCCATCACGGCAACGCTGACCGCGACGGCGCGGGTCAGGCGGAAGACGCGGGTCGAATCGAGGATGGCGATGATGATGATCAGGCTCGAGACCGTCGAGCCGAAGATCGACAGCAGCATGAGGGCGAAGATCAGGCTCGGTATCGCCATCAGGATGTCGATGAAGCGGCTGAGGATCTGGTCGATCCATGATCGGTTGATGGCGGCAACGAGGCCCAGACCGCCGCCGATCAGGAAGGAAAGAAACGTGGTGACCAGCGCGATGCCCATCGTATTGCGGGCGCCGTAGATGAGGCGGGAAAGAACATCGCGGCCGATCTGGTCGGTGCCGAAAATGTGTTCTGCGTCCCAGGGGCCGTAGGGGACCGGGAAGACCTGTGCCTCGCCATAGGGGGCCAGCAGCGGAGCGAACAGCGCGACCAGGCAATAAATCAGAATGACGGTCATGCCGAACCAGGCCGATAGCGGTGCCTTTTTCAGGCCGATCCAGATGCGCTCCAGCCGGGTGCGCCGCTTGCGGACCGCGCCGACTTCGGCGGCTGCAGAATAGGTTTCCTCCGCGGCGGCACCGGCGGATTGGGCGGCTTGTGTCTTGTCGGAACTCATCTGCCTCTACCTCGGATGCAGCAAGCGGGGATTGGTGACGATGCCGACGATGTCGGCGATCAGGTTCAGGATGATGTAGGTGGCGGCGAAGATCAGCGCGCAGGCCTGGACCACCGGGATGTCGCGGGTCGTCACCGCATCGACCATCAACTGGCCGACGCCCGGATAGACGAAGACGGCCTCCACCACGACGACGCCGACGACGAGATAAGCGAGGTTGAAGGCGATGACGGTGGCGATCGGCGCCCAGGCATTGGGCAGCGCATGCTTGATAATGACCTCGCGCGGCGAGGCGCCCTTGAGACGCGCCATCTCGATATAGGGGCTTGCCAGCAGGTTGATGATGGCGGCCCGGGTCATGCGCATCATATGGGCGACGATGACGAGGGTGAGCGTGAGGGCCGGCAGCGACGTGCGGTAGACGCGTTCGAGGAAGGGCGTGTCGATGGTGACGTTGGCAAGCGATGGAAAGATCGGATTGAGCGAGGCGAGCAGCAGGATCAGGATATAGGCGACGAAGAATTCCGGCGTCGAGATCGTCGTCA
Source organism: Nitratireductor sp. (assembly GCA_020441665.1). Classification (GTDB taxonomy): domain Bacteria; phylum Pseudomonadota; class Alphaproteobacteria; order Rhizobiales; family Rhizobiaceae; genus Salaquimonas. The sequence continues at coordinate 57,306 of JAGRLT010000073.1, read as the reverse complement.
GCGTCGCCGCATTGACCATCCGGTCGTAGATCGAGTTTCGGTAGAGCGCGGCGGTGATGCCGAGGAAGAGGGCAAGCGGCACCGATATCAGCGCCGCATAGACCGCCAGGAAGAGCGTGTTCTTCAGGCGTGGTCCGATCAGGTCGACCACCGGGCGGGAGCGGTCGACGCCGGAGGCGGCACGGCCCGAAAACGACGTGCCGAAATCGCCCTGCAGGGCCGAGGTGAACCATTCGACATAGCGCACGGGGGCGGGCTTATCGAGGCCGAGCTCGCGGCGGAAGGCGGCCACCGTATCCTCAGTGGCGGCCTGTCCCAGAACCGCCTGGCCGAAGTCTCCCGGCAGCAGCGAGATGGACGAAAAGATGATGATCGAGACCATGATGAGGGTCGCAACCCCCAATGCAAGCCGTTGCAGGACCGTCGCCAAGACAGGGTGCATGCCCGCTCCTCCCAGTATGCACGGCGATGCCGGCACGTTGCCGATTTCGCCGTCTCCTCAGCGGAAAGGTTAGACGGGGTTCATCGCGCTTGTAAAGCTTATGGGGGAAATTAGTCCTCAGGCCGCCGTGGTTTGTTGCCCGATCGGGACAAGGTCGCGTTTCGACGCCGGCGGTCATTCATGCGGTCGAGGCCGGCTACAGGAGCTGCACGGACACGATCCTGCCGTCCGATCTGCGAATCACGACGAAGTACCATGTGCCGCCCCGCTTGGCGCGAAAGCCGTACTGGCTGCCGAAGCAGAAGGCGGTCCGGATGCGGCGATAGCCGTCGGCCAGCAATATCTGGCGGGCCGTTTCGCAACTGACATTGCGATGGGCCGGGAAATTGGCCGGCGGATTTTGCCGGGGGAGCTCGTTGGTATAGATGCCGCCGCCCGAACGGCCCGCAGCGTGGCCACTATTGCCGCCGCTGGCGCCACCGCTGCCGCCACCGATCGCTCCTGGCGTATCGTTGCGATAATAGCCGGGCGGAACCCTTTGTGCCGGCGCTGGCGCGCAGACGAAGCCCGGCGGGCATTGCCGTGTACCGCTTTCGGGAACCGCTCCCTGGGCCCGACCCTGGGCGGCCGCGGGAAGCAGCATCAGCGCGGCGAGCGCCGCAATCTTCAACCTGTCGGGCATGTTCATGGTGCTTTCCTCGCCTCCTTGCCGCCATACGATGACAGTCCCGTCATAGCAAGATATGCCCCAACCGCCGATGAAGCGCCTGTTCAGCGGGCGTTCAGCCCGGCGACAGGCCGGCGACCGGCTGGCGCTTGCGCCGTATCGCTGCCGGCTTGTCCGAAGCGATATCCTTGCCCTCATCCGACCACGAAATGCCGACCAAAATGGGGTGATGGCCTTGCCGCGAACCCGATCGTGTCGCGGGTCTTCACACCGGGCGAGCCCGGTATGATCGGTCCGTCACCGGTGGCGGAAATGTTCCGTTTCCGCGCGAATATGGCGCCATGACGCTTGCCATTCGTCGGATCGACGTGGCAAAGTCCTGCATAATTTCCGAAAAAGGAGAAGAACGGAAATTATGCAGGACTTTGCCCGGGCCTTCGCGGATTCGTTTCGCCAGATCCTCGCGCTCGACGCAGGCTTTGTCGAGATCGTCGGCCTGTCGCTGCGCGTCAGCCTGACGGCGACCCTGCTTTCCTGCCTGATCGGACTGCTGCTCGGCGCGTGGCTTGCCGTGGCGCGGTTTTCGGGGCGCCAGGCGCTGATCATCCTCGTCAATGCCATGATGGGCCTGCCGCCGGTGGTGGTCGGGCTGTTCGTCTATCTCAACCTGTCGCGGGCCGGGCCGTTCGGCTGGCTCGGGCTGCTCTATACGCCGACCGCGATGATCCTTGCCCAGACGATCCTGATCACGCCGATTGTCGCCGCCCTGTCGCGGCAGGTGCTGGAAGACCTGCATGGCGAATATGGCGAGCACTTCGCTTCGCTGGGACTTGGCCGCATGGGGCAGGTGAGGGCGATCCTGTGGGACGGACGCTACTCGCTGATCACCGTGGCGCTCGCCGCCTTCGGCCGCTCGGTGGCGGAAGTGGGCGCCGTCATCATCGTCGGCGGCAATATCGAGCATCTGACGAGGGTGATGACGACGGCGATCGCGCTGGAAACCTCCAAGGGCAATCTGCAGCTCGCCATGGCGCTCGGCATGGTGCTGCTGGTGATCGCGCTGGCCGTCAACGGGCTGGTGTCGAGCCTGCGGCTGTCTGCTTCGAGGCTCGGCTATGCGTGACGGCGAAACGAAAGCCGAGGCCGGGCGCGGGCACCTCAAACTGGTCGGGGCGGGGTTGCCCGGACACCATGCCCTGTCCTGCCGGAACCTGACCTACCGAGCCGGCGGCAGACCGCTGATCGACGGCATCTCGCTCGATCTGGTGCGCGGCGGCATCACGGCGGTGATCGGCTACAATGGTGCGGGAAAGAGCCTGCTCCTGCGCCTTCTGCACGGGCTGATCCGGCCATCCTCCGGCGAAATCCTGTGGCATGGCGAGGCGCTTTCGCCCGCCCATCGCAAGCTGCAGGCCATGGTGTTTCAAAAGCCGGTGCTGCTCAGGCGCAACGCGCTCGACAATGTGGTCTTCGCGCTGGCAAGCCACGGCATTCACGACCGCGAACGGGCGGAGGACGCGCTCTTTCGCGTCGGTCTGGCCGATGCGGCGGGCCGGGCGGCGCGGCTGCTCTCGGGGGGCGAACAGCAGCGGCTGATGCTGGCGATGGCGCTGGCGCGCGCGCCGCAATTGCTGTTTCTCGACGAGGCGACCGCCAGCCTCGATCCCGCCTCGATCCAGGCGATCGAGGAAATCGTGCTCGACGCGGTCGCCGCCGGCACCAAGGTCGTCATGGTGACCCATGATCTGGGCCAGGCGAAGCGCCTTGCCGGCGAGGTGGTGTTCATCGACCGTGGTCGCAAGGCGGAAGCGGCCCCCACCGACAGCTTTTTCAACAACCCCCGATCCGCGGTGGCGCAGGCCTATCTCGAAGGCCGGCTGCCGCACCAGTTTCAAATCCACAGGAGCCAAGCATGACGCGTTTTTCCTCTTCCCTTCACCTCCTCGCCCTTACCGGCGCCATGGCCCTTGCGGGCGGCGCCCAGGCGCAGGACAAGTCCATCCTGGTGCAGTCCACCACCTCGACGGCGAATTCCGGCCTCTACGACTATCTGTTACCTGAGTTCGAGAAGGCGAGCGGCATCAAGGTCAATGTGGTCGCGGTGGGGACCGGCCAGGCGATCAAGAACGCCCAGAATTGCGATGGTGACGTGTTGCTGGTGCATGCCAAGGCGGCGGAGGAGAAATTCGTTGCCGAGGGCTATGGCGTCACCCGTTCGGACCTGATGTACAACGATTTCATCATCGTCGGGCCGCAGGCCGATCCGGCCGGGGTCGCCGGCATGAACGATGTCAAGGCGGCGCTCGCCAAGCTGTCGCAGTCGGGGGCTGCCTTTGCCTCGCGCGGCGACGATTCGGGCACCCACAAGAAGGAAATGTCGCTGTGGAAGGCCGCCGGCATCGAACCTTCCGGCGAGTGGTACCGCTCGACGGGATCCGGCATGGGGGCGACGCTCAATGCCGGTATCGGCATGGGCGCCTATGTGATGACCGACCGGGCGACCTGGATTTCCTTCGGCAACAAGGGCGACTACCAGATCGCGGTGGAGGGCGATCCCGAGATGTTCAACCAGTATGGCGTCATCCTGGTGAACCCGGACAAATGCCCGACCGTCAAACAGGCCGACGGCCAGGCCTTTATCGACTGGCTGTTGTCGGACGACGGCCAGAAGGCGATCGGCGGCTATCAGATCGACGGCCAGCAATTGTTCTTCCCGGATGCCGAATAGAGCCCGGCGGCCTCATGCCCCGTTGAAGTGCACCGTGCCCAGCCCGGCGATGTCATAGCCGGGCAGTTCGGCGGCACGGGCGGCGAAGGCCGGGCTGCGGGTAAAGGCCAGGAGTTTCTGCCAGGGCGGCTCGAACCACGCCTTGCGGTCGACCAGCAGATCGAAGCGCTCGGCGGCAAGGGCGGTAAAGCGCAGCTTGTAGCTTGCCGCCAGGCTTTCGAGCGCAAAGGCCGCCTCCGCCCGGCCGGTTGCGACGGCAGCGATCTGGTCGTTCTCGCTCAGCGCCGGCGCGGTCAGGGTCAACCGGTCCGCGCCGATGCCGGCGGCGGCGAGCAGATGTTCGAAGAAGATCTGCGTTCCCGCATCGCTCTGGCGCGGCACGAGGCGCAGGCCGCCCAGCGCCGCAAGCCCGGCGGGCGGCTCGCCGACTGCCTCGTGCACCGCGATGCCGCGCACGCGCCTTGCCCATTCGAAGAGAACGACCGGGCGCGCGGCGAAGCGGTCGCGGACCGCGTCGACATTCCAGTCGTCACTGCCGTTGCCGGGCAGGTGCAGGCCGGTGGCGATACCCTCACCGGCGGCGAAACGGGTCAGGCCGTCGCCACTCGAATCGAGCAGGGTCGCAAGCCCGCAGCGCGATTCGCGGATCGCCCATTCAAGCAGCGGATCGTGGCTGCCGAGAAGTACCGGCGGCCTGGCCAGCGGCTTGGCCATCTCCGCCGTCGACGAATTTTCCGCCAGCCAGGCGAGAATCTCCTCGCGCGGGAACAGCAGCTTGCCGATGGCGCGCGTGCAGGGCAGCGCGCCGGATGAGGCGAGGTCGTAGACTTTGCGCTCCTTGATGCGCAGCAGTTCGCCGACTTCCCTGGTGGTGAGATATTGATGTTCCGCCATGTTCACGGCTCCATATGGCCGTGCATGGCGACCAGGTCGAGCTCGGCCGCCGGCACCTCGATCACCCGATAGCTCTCGCGCACGCCGTCGGCGTCCAGTTCGCGCAGCACGGTCAGCAGGGCGTTGTCGTCATGCTCCTCGCAAAGGCCGGCCATGAAAGCGAGTTCGTCGCGGGCAACGGGAAGCGCCGCCTCGATCGCCGGCGCGCCGTAATAGTCGACGAAATGCGCCGCCAGGCGTTGGGCCAGCATGTTGAATTCCGACGGCTCGATCCGGGTGATCGCGACGAAGGTGACGCGGCCGAAGGTCTCGACGCCGAGCCAGCCATTGGCGAAGGCCTGGCGCGCTTTGCCGGCAAGGTCGTCCTGCGTCCAGTCGGAAAACTCGAACCCGCCCGAAACGCACCATTCGCCGGTACGCGCCGGCGCATGATAGACATTGCGGTCGCTGTCATCGAGATGGATGGCGCGGGCGAGCTTCATGCGGTCCTTTCGACAAGGGCGGTGAGCGGGATCAATTCCGTGCCGCCCGCAGTTTCGAACAGCAGGCCGAGGCGTTCGTCAAGACCGGTGAAGACGCCGCTCCTGCCGCCGATCTCTATCGTCTTTCCGACATCGTGGGCAAGGCCGAGCCATTCGGCGTACAACGGGCGGGCGCCATCCTCCATCCAGCGGTTGAGCCAATAGAGGGTGTGGCGCGTCCAGGCCTCGATCAGGCTTAGCGGGTCGATCGCACCGCAGCCTTCCTCGGCCAGCGATGTGCGGCCGGGATCGTTGCCGGGGTTCTGCGTCCGGCTGGCAAGGGCAAGATCAAGGCCGCAGACGAGCCAGTCGGGTTCGGCTTCCGCGTCCCGTATGGAGGCGGCCATGCGCAGCATGCCGCAGCGTGCACCGTTGATCCGGATCGTCCCGTCCCATTGCAGATGCAGCGCGACTTCGGGCGGGGCGAGTGCGCCGAAGGCGTTCTGAAAGCCGATGCCGCAGATGGGCAGGACCGCGACCGCCTCGCGCAATGGCACTTCCGGGGCGAAGACGATGGCGGCGCGCAGAGCGTCACCGGTGACGGCATACAGTACGAGGCCGGGATCCGTTCCCGCCGCGGCGATCCGGCAGGCGGCGCGGAAGGGATCGGATTTCGGCGCAACGGCCTCGCCGCGAAAGAGCGGCGGAAAGGAAGGTGCGCGGCTCGCGGCCGCGCTCATGCGTAGCCATCCGCGACGAGCTTTTCGGCGATGGCGTGAAACGCTGCCGCCTGCGCGCTTTCGGGCTTTTCGATCACCACCGGTGTGCCGCCATCGGCGGCGATGCGAATGGCAAGGTGCAGCGGCACTTCGCCGAGCAGCGGGACGCCGATCCTTTCGGCTTCCGCCACCGCGCCGCCATGGCCGAAAATGTGTTCCTCATGGCCGCATTGCGAACAGACATGGGTCGACATGTTCTCGATCATGCCGGCGATGGGAATGTTCATCTGGCGGAACATGTCAATCCCCTTGCGGGCATCGATCAGCGCGATGTCCTGGGGCGTCGAGACGATCACCGCGCCATCGACCCTGAATTTCTGGCCAAGCGTCATCTGCACGTCGCCGGTGCCGGGCGGCAGATCGACCAGCAATACGTCGAGCGCGCCCCATTGCACCTGGGCCATCATCTGCTGCAGGGCGCCCATCAGCATCGGCCCGCGCCAGGCGACGGCCTGATCCTCCTTTGTCATCAGGCCGACGGAGATCATCGTCACGCCGTGGTTGCGCAGCGGCAGGATCATCTGACCGTCGGGCGAGGTGGGCCGCCCGCTGATGCCGAGCATGCGCGGCTGGGAGGGGCCGTAGACATCGGCATCGAGCAGGCCGACCCGGCGGCCCGCCGCGGCGAGCGCGCAGGCGAGGTTGGCGGCAACGGTCGACTTGCCGACGCCGCCCTTGCCCGAGGCGATCGCCAGAATGCGGCCGATGCCGGGAACGCGTTGCGGGCCCGCGCCGGGCAGCGGCGCCGGCGGCGGCTTGATCGGCCTCGGCTGGGTCGATGGGGCTGCCGCCGCCGGGGAGGGGGCGGGTCTTGCGGCCGGGGTCGCGGAAGGGGCGGTCATCACCGCCTGCACCGAGGTGCAGCCGGCGAGCGCCCGGACACTGGCTTCGGCGTCGGCGCGCAGCGGCTCCATCTCGCGCGCTCGCGCCGCCTCGACTTCCAGCACGAAGCGCACCGCGCCGTCGGCGACCTGCAGGGCGCGCATCGTGCCGGAGGAGACGATGTCCTCGCCGGTCGCCGGATCGATGACGTTTTTCAGCGCCGCCAGGACGGCCTGGCGGGTGAGCGGGCCCTCCGACGCCACGCGGCTCAGCCCTGACCTTCGATCTCGCCCTTCACCACATGTTCAAGATCGAGGCCATCGATGGTCAGCACCATCTTCGCCTCGAATTTGCGGCCGGCGGTGTCGCCTGCCTTGCGCATGGCTTCCTCGATGGCCTGCTGCGAGGTGACGCCCACCTGTTTGAGAAACTTGCGCATCGACATGTTGAAATTTTCGCTCATTGCTTCGTCTCCTGTCTGGCGGATGCCGGCGTCGCGCCGGCGCGTTTCATCGATTTTCGCGGTCATATAACCGCAGCGCCGGTGCAATGCCAACGGAGCAATCATGGCCGATCGCGCCGCTGCCGGTTGAGAAAATGATTCAACGGATTGCCGGACTGATTCCGGTCTTTCGCCCAAGGGCTTGCAAAACCGGAGCTTTCTACCGGTCGCGGCGCTTGTCGAGATAGTCGTCGGTGGTGCGGACCCTTGGCCGCTCGCCGGCGGCGAAGGGATTGTTCCGGGAATGATAGGCGGCGTTGACCCGGCAGTCGTCGCACATCTGGATCATGCGGACAGCATCCTTGTTGGCGAACATGGCGTGCTTGCCGGCAAGCTTTTCCGTCACCTTCAGGATCGTCGAGCGCACGCCGAAGGGCTTGCCGCATTCGATGCAGGCAAAGGGCTCTTCTTCGTGAAGGATGTTCTGGCGCAGGGCGTCGTCGGCGAGGTTGAGGCGCGGTTCGAGCACGATCGCGCTTTCCGGGCAGATGCTTCTGCAGATGCCGCATTGCAGGCAGGCATCTTCCTGGAAGCGCAATTGCGGCCTGTCGGGGTTTTCGCCCAGCGCGCCGGAAGGGCAGAGTGACACGCAGGAAAGGCAGAGCGTGCAGGCGCCGGTATCGACCTTGAGCGTGCCGTAGGGCGCGCCGGCGGGAAGCACGATGACCGCGTCCGGCGGGTTGAGCGCCTTGGCGGCGAGCCGGGTGACCTGACGGCGGGAGCCGACCGGTGTCACCGGCGGGATGGCCGGCACCGCTTGCGGTTCGCCCTCCAGTCCGGCTTCCAGCGCATCGGGATCGGCCGGTTCGATCAGGCTGACGGCGCTGTGCCCGGCAATCGTGTTGGCAAGGTCGGCCTGTAGCGGCATGCCGTCGCGCTCGGTGGCGGGCGAAAGCAGGATCGTGACGGATGAAAACCCGCTCGCCAGCGCCGAAAGCGCCTCGGCATGGCCGAAAGCTGCCAGGGCGGCGACCTCCATCGGCACGACATCGGCGGGCAGGCCCCTGCCGTAGCGGGCGGAAAGCCGGATCAGTTCCGCTCCATGGCCGCCATCATGGACCAGCAGACGGGGCCGGTCCTTAGACAGTTTGCGCCAGGCCGAGGCCATGGCGGCGATGCGCTGGAAGACGGTTGCCGCCGGCGGCGCGTCATAGGCGATCGCCGCCGAAGGGCAGGCGGCGGCGCAGGCGCCACAACCGGCGCAGACCATGGCGTCGACCGCGACATGGTCGCCATCGGGCGCGAGCGCGCCGGTGGGGCAGAGGTCGAGGCATCGCGTGCAACCGGTCCTGGCGGCGCGGGAATGGGCGCAAAGCGGTTCGTTGAGCCGCAGATAGAGCGGCTTTTCGAACGTGCCGACGAGCTGCGAGGCTTCGAGGATCGCGGCGATGCGGGCTTGCAGGTTGCCCGGATCGACGCGCAGATAGCCCTCGCGCTTTTCATGCGCGGCAAAGAGCGGCTTGCCGGCGGCGAAATCGAGCAGGATATCGCATTCCGACCGGGCGCCGTCCCGGGGCTCGGTCATGGCGGGCGTGCCGCGGCCGCCGGCGATGCGCTGTTGCAGGGCGTCGATCGAAACGGCGAAACCGCCCAGCGTGCCGGTTGCGCCGGCGAGCTTTCCCATCACGATGTCGAAGCGGCGATCATCGACGAGCGGCAGTTCCGCGCCGGGGGGGAGCAGCACGGTCACCGCCAGGAGTTCGCAAAGCTGGACCGCCGCCGCCAGGGCGGCCTCGGTTTCGCCGAGAATCAGGCAGGTGCCGGCGGAGACGACGTCGCGGGTCTTGACCGGGGGAACCGGAACCAGGGCGCCGGCGACAAGCGCCGCCATCTTGGGCGATTTGTCGCGAGTGTCGGCGGACCAGCCGGCCCGGTCGCGCAGATCGACGAAGCTAGGCACGGGCGCCTCGATTTCGGTCGCCAATTCCTCGAAAAAAAGCTGTTCCTGGCGGCAGGCGATGATCGCATCGCCTTCGGAGATCGCCCTGGCGGCGGCCTCCCTTTCAGCCCCGCAAAGGTCTGAATGCACCTTGCCGCAGGCGAGGCCCGTCGCCTTTTCGAGCGCCTGCGGATCGAGCGACTGGCTGCTGAGGCAATTGCAGAGAACGAGTTTGGGTCCGGTCATCGGGCTCTTCGGGATGGAGGAGGGCGCCTGCGGCGCATGGGTTTCGGCCGGCAGAGTAGTCGCGCGGGAGCGGGTTCTGTCAAGACAGGGCTTTGATGAGACTTGGCCGATCGTCATGCCGCCTTGCCATGCTGCTTTGCAAAGGGCCGCTTTACAAAGGGCTGCCGCTTCGCGCAGTCTTGGGCCGCTTGCGGCACCGGATCGAAGGATGGCATGAGCGAAAAATCCATATCGATGCCCATCGGCGTGGTGGTCCGGCGGTTGCCGGGGGTTACGCGTTGGGCAAAATGGGTCTGGAAACCGGTCGCCCTGCTGCCGGGCGCGGGGCCTGCCGATTGGAAGGTGCTGCGCGCGGAAGGCGATGCGGTCGAATATCATGCCGGCACCGCCGATCTCGTTCTCCACCGCGCCGATACCGAGGCCTACCGGGCGGCACTCACCGACCGCCAGCCTTCGCTCTACGTGGTGATGGCCGAAAGCCATGAGGGCAGTCCGTTTCCCTACATGCTGAAACTCGTCACCGCGTCGCCCTATGAGGGCCAGGCCTATGGCGATCCGGGCAGCGGTCTCGTCGAGAAGGTCGCCATGCCGCCCGGTGTCGTCGCCTGGGTCGCGGCGTTCATCGCGCGCCATCACGAGGAAGAGAGGTTCGTCAAGCGCAAGCGCGACGGGCTGCGCATGGACGGGGCCGGTGACGGCGTGGGTGACGCACGCATCGAGCAGATGAGCGATGTCTATCGTGCGCCGGCCGCCAGGCGCAAGGACGGCGGGCGATGAGTGGCAGGCGCGACGGTGGTGATTTCTGGTCGCGGCGCAAGGCGGCGGTGCGTGACGCCGAGGCGGCGGAGGAGCGGGCGCATCTTGCAGCGCTTGAAGAGGCCCGGATTGCCGCCGAGCAGGAGGTGGAGGCCGCCGCGCAGGCCGACAGAAGCGAGGCGGAAATCCTCGTGGAACTCGGCCTGCCCGATCCCGACACGCTCAAAGAGGGCGACGACTTCACGCGCTTTCTGGCGAAAGGCATTCCCGAGGCGATCCGCCGCCGGGCGCTGAAACGGCTTTGGCGCAGCAATCCGGTTCTCGCCAATCTCGACGGCCTGGTCGATCACGGCGAGGATTATCGCGATGCGGCGGTTTCGGCGGGTGCCGTTTCGAGCAGCTATCGGGTCGGCCAGGGCATGATGAGACATATAGTGCATATGGCCGAACAGGCTGAGCGCGGACAGGATGCGCATGCGACAATAGAAGATGTTGATTTTACGGCTGAAAATGAGGTTTCTAATACTGAAGTCGAATATGGGGAGATCGTGAAGACGGACGCATTGACTGTCGAAGAGAATCCGGTGCAAGATAATTACACCGGCGAAGCGGAGCCTGTTTCCAGCGATGCCGGCGAGGAGAATGATCCGCAAACAGCACCTGCCAGGAGGCGGATGCGGTTTCGTTTCGGGTAGTGCCGGTTCTCATGCCGTGGCGGCGGCCTTTCGCCAAGGCCCGAAACCGTGGTTCGTATTGCAGCGGCATCATGCCGCCGCTGGTCATGTGGGGATGGTCACAGCGGTTGCTCGGCGGATGCGGCGCCCTTTGAGGAGACGACCCCATGTCGGCGGTGCGCAAACTGCACGTCATCGACCCGGAAGACCGGGCCCGCGCCGATCTGTACGACTTTCTTGGACTGCTGCTGGTAAGGCCGGCCGACGCGGCGCTGCTGCGACAGGTTTCGGCCCTGCAGAGCGACGATGCGCCGCTCGGCCAGGCGCTGGGCATGCTGGCGCGCCTTGCCGGGATAACCTCGGCGGGGGCGGCAGAACGCGAATACAATCAATTGTTCATCGGTCTGGGGCGGGGCGAGCTGCTGCCTTATGCGAGCTATTATCTGACCGGATTTCTCAACGAGAAGCCGCTCGCCAGGCTTCGGCGCGACATGGCGAAGGCGGGCATTGCGCGCAGCGACGGCCGCAAGGAGCCGGAAGACAACATCGCCTCGCTGATGGAGATGATGGGCGGCATGATCACCGGGCGCTACGGCGCGGTGTTGCCGCTCGCGGCGCAAAGACGCTTCTTCGACGCTCATATCGGCCCGTGGGCCGTGCATTTTTTCACCGATCTGGAGGCGACCGGCAATTCGCCCTTCTATGCGGCGGTCGGCTCGGTCGGCCGCCAGTTCATGGAGATCGAGGCGGAGGCCTTCCGAATGCTGGCCGACACCTGAGATGCCCGGCGCGAGGGGTGGCAGGGAGTTCGGGGTTTGAAATTGCAGAAACGGCCGATCGCGCGGGTGGCGCTGGCGGGCCCAACCGGAAGGGAGAAACCCTTATGACGACAGGAAACGAGGCGGGTGGACCGTCGGGAAAGACGGCCGGCAAGCCAAAGGGCGGTCGGCGCGACTTTCTGAAGATGGCGGCGCTTTCGGCGCCCGCCGCGATTGCCGCAGCCAGCGCGGCGGGCACGGGCAGGGCGGAAGCCGCCGCGCCCGATCCGGCATCGGACCGCATCCAGGACACGGCGCATATCCGCGCCTATTACGACAGCGCCCGGTTCTGACCGGCACACAACCCCGGCCGCATGACAGGCACCGTTCTCGCGGGGTGCCGGCCGGATCGCAGACGCATCGGTAGCGGCTACCGGACAGGGAGAAGAAGATGCTGAGGAAAAAGACCAGTGGCGTGACACGGCGGGCTTCCGGCGGCGGTATCCTGCAGGAGGCGGCCGGCAGGACCGTCGACCGCCGCGCCTTTCTGAAGGGATCGGGACTTGCCGTCGGCGGCCTGGCGGCGGTCACGGCGACCGGCGGCACAGTGACCCGGGCAGCGGCACAGACCACCGGCGGCAAGCCGGTCGAGACGGTCAAGTCTGTCTGCACCCATTGTTCGGTCGGCTGCACGGTGATCGCGGAAGTCTCCGACGGGGTGTGGATCGGCCAGGAGCCCGGCTTTGACAGCCCGTTCAATCTCGGCGCCCATTGCGCCAAGGGCGCGTCGGTTCGCGAACATGCCCATGGCGAGCGCCGCCTCAAATATCCGATGAAGAAGGAAGGCGGCGAGTGGAAGCGCCTCAGTTGGGAAGACGCGATCAACGAGATCGGCGACGGCATGATGAAGATCCGCGAGGAGAGCGGTCCCGACAGCGTCTACTGGCTCGGCTCGGCCAAGCACAATAACGAGCAGGCCTATCTGTTCCGCAAGTTCGCCGCCTATTGGGGCTCCAACAACGTCGATCATCAGGCACGCATCTGCCACTCGACCACGGTTGCCGGCGTCGCCAATACATGGGGCTACGGCGCCATGACCAATTCCTACAACGACATTCACAATTCCAAGGCGATCTTCGTCATCGGCGGCAATCCGGCGGAGGCCCATCCGGTGTCGCTGCAGCATCTGCTGCGCTCCAAGGAACAGAACAATGCGCCGCTGATCGTCTGCGATCCGCGCTTCACCCGCACGGCGGCCCATGCCGACGAATATGTGCGTTTCCGCCCCGGCACCGATGTGGCGCTGGTCTGGGGCATTCTCTACCACATCTTCGACAATGGCTGGGAGGACAAGGAGTTCATCCGCACCCGCGTGTGGGGCATGGACCAGATTCGCGACGAGGTCGCCAAATGGACGCCGGAGGAGACCGAACGGGTGACCGGGGTTCCGGGCAGCCAGTTGAAGCGCGTTGCCCGCACCATGGCGAACAACCGGCCCGGCACGGTGATCTGGTGCATGGGCGGCACCCAGCATACCAATGGCAACAACAACACGCGGGCCTATTGCGTGCTGCAGCTGGCGCTCGGCAATATGGGCGTTTCGGGCGGCGGGACCAATATCTTTCGCGGCCATGACAATGTGCAGGGCGCGACCGATCTCGGCGTTCTGAGCCACGACCTGCCTGGCTATTACGGCCTGGCGGAAGGGGCCTGGGCGCATTGGTGCCGGGTCTGGGGCGAGGATCTCGACTGGCTCAAGGGCCGGTTCGGCACGATCAAGGACAAGGACGGAAACGACCAGAACCTGATGAACGTGACCGGCATTCCGGTCTCGCGCTGGATCGACGGCGTGCTGGAAGACCCGGCCAATATGGATCAGCCGAACAATGTTCGTGCCATGGTGCTGTGGGGCCATGCGCCGAACTCCCAGACGCGCGGCAAGGAAATGAAAACCGCGATGGAAAAGCTCGACATGCTGGTCGTGGTCGATCCCTATCCGACGGTATCGGCCGTGATGCATGACCGCACCGATGGCGTCTATCTGCTGCCGGCCGCGACCCAGTTCGAGACTCGCGGTTCGGTGACGGCTTCCAACCGCTCGCTGCAATGGCGCGACAAGGTGGTCGATCCGCTGTTCGAGAGCCTGCCCGATCAGGTGATCGCGGCGAAATTCGCCCGCAAGTTCGGCTTTGCCGACCGGCTGTTCCGCAACATCGCGATGGATGGCGAGGACGATCCGAATGTCGAGGACATCACCCGCGAATTCAACCGTGGCATGTGGACCATCGGCTATAGCGGCCAGTCGCCGGAACGCCTCAAGTCGCATATGGCGAACCAGCACACTTTCGACAAGACGACCCTGCAGGCGGTGGGTGGACCCAATGACGGCGAGTATTACGGCCTGCCCTGGCCGTGCTGGGGAACGCCGGAAATGGGTCATCCCGGCACGCCGAACCTCTATGACATGTCGAAGCCGGTCGCCGAGGGCGGATTGTGCTTCAGGGCGCGGTTCGGCGTCGAGCGCGATGGCGACAACCTGCTTGCCGAAGGGGTTTCCAATCCGGGGGCCGAACTGCGCGACGGCTATCCCGAATTCACCATGCAGATGCTGATGGATCTCGGCTGGGACGGCGATCTGACCGATGAGGAACGCGCGGCGATCGATGCCGTCGGCGGGCCGAAGGCCAACTGGAAGATCGATCTCTCGGGCGGCATCCAGCGGGTCGCGATCAAGCATGGCTGTGCGCCCTTCGGCAATGCCAAGGCGCGGGCGGTGGTGTGGACCTTCCCCGATCCCGTGCCGCTGCACCGCGAGCCGCTCTATACGCCGCGTCGCGATCTGGTGGCCGACTACCCGACCTATGAAGACCGCAAGTTCTACCGGCTGCCGACGCTCTATGCTTCGATCCAGAAGCAGGACTTCACGCAGGATTATCCGATGATCCTCACTTCCGGCCGGCTGGTCGAATATGAGGGCGGCGGCGACGAGACGCGGTCGAACCCGTGGCTTGCCGAATTGCAGCAGAACATGTTCGTCGAGGTCAATCCGCGCGATGCCAACAATATCGGCATCCGCGATGGCGAGCAGGTCTGGGTCGAGGGGGCGGAAGGCGCCAAGGTCAAGGTGATGGCGATGGTCACCGAAAGGGTGGGCGAGGGCGTTGCCTTCATGCCGTTCCACTTTGGCGGCCATTTCGAGGGCAAGGATCTGAGGGACAAATATCCCAAGGGTGCCGACCCCTATGTGCTGGGCGAGGCGTCCAATACGGCGCAGACCTATGGCTACGACTCGGTCACCCAGATGCAGGAGACCAAGGCGACGCTCTGCAAGATCAGCGCGGCATAAGGAGATATCACGATGGCCAGAGCTAAATTCCTTTGTGATGCCGAGCGCTGCATCGAGTGCAATGCCTGTGTGACGGCCTGCAAGAACGAGAACGAAGTCCCCTGGGGCATCAACCGTCGCCGGGTGGTGACCATCAATGACGGCAAGCCCGGCGAACGGACGATCTCGGTCGCCTGCATGCATTGTTCGGATGCGCCCTGCATGGCGGTGTGCCCGGTCGACTGCTTCTACCAGACCGAGGAAGGCATCGTGCTGCATTCGAAGGATCTGTGCATCGGCTGCGGCTATTGCTTCTACGCCTGCCCGTTCGGCGCGCCGCAATATCCGCAGGCCGGCAATTTCGGTTCGCGCGGCAAGATGGACAAGTGCACCTTCTGTGCCGGCGGTCCGGAGGAGAACAATTCCCAGGCCGAGTTCCAGAAATACGGCCGCAACCGCATCGCCGAGGGTAAATTGCCGCTCTGTGCGGAAATGTGTTCGACCAAGGCGCTGCTGGCCGGCGACGGGGATGTGGTCTCCGCCATCTATCGCGAGCGCGTCGTGGCGCGCGGCTTCGGATCGGGCGCCTGGGGCTGGGGAACCGCCTATGAGC
This sequence comes from Nitratireductor sp., assembly GCA_020441665.1. Classification (GTDB taxonomy): domain Bacteria; phylum Pseudomonadota; class Alphaproteobacteria; order Rhizobiales; family Rhizobiaceae; genus Salaquimonas. Next base: position 41,760 of record JAGRLT010000073.1, on the reverse strand, counting down.
AGAAGGGCGGCTGACGGTTTCATGCAACTGTCAATTCTCCCCGCTTTGCGGGAGGCAGCGGGGCGGCCTCGGGCCGCCCTGATTGACGTGCAGCATATTTCAGGAAGGAGCCGGTCATGGCCCGGTTGATCGTCGCGCTTTTTGTCCTTGCAGCGCTCCTGGCGCAGATGCCGGTCCTGTCCGGCGCGGCAAGTGCCCAGGAGAGCGGATCGGCGGAGGCGGTCGATCGCTCGGCGACCGGCGGCGCACAGACGCTTGAAGACATCTTGCGGCGCCAGCGCGGCGAGGCGGTTGACGACCGTTTCCGCCGCGAGGAGACCGGCGATCCGAACTCGGCGCCGCCGCTTTCTTCGCAACTGGGCACGCTGGGCGGCGCGTCCGATCCGGATTTGTGGCGGGCGCTGCGCTATGGCTCGGCCGATGTCACGGTTTCGACCGACAATCCGGCTGCCAAGGTGTTGATACAGGATGGCGGCATGCGCTGGCTCAAATGGCGCAAGGGGCCGCTGCTCACCCTCGGCAGCCTGTTACTCGCGGCGATGGTGCTGTTCTTGCTGGTCTTCTACCTGCTGCGCGGACGCATCAAGATCGAAGGCAAGAAGACCGGCCGCACGGTCACCCGCTTCAACCCAGTCGAGCGGTTCGGCCACTGGCTCCTGGCGGGCTCGTTCATCCTGCTGGCGCTGACCGGGCTGATTTCGCTGTCGGGCCGCTTCGTGCTGATACCGCTGTTCGGCAAGGACGCCTTTTCGACGCTGGCGATCGGCTCGAAATGGCTGCACAACAACGTCTCCTGGGCCTTCATGCTCGGCCTCGTCCTGGTGAGCGTGCTGTGGATCGTGCACAATCTGCCCGACCGCACCGATCTCAACTGGCTCGCCAAGGGCGGCGGCATTTTGTCGAAGCACAGCCATCCGCCGGCGAGGAAGTTCAATGCCGGCCAGAAGCTGATCTTCTGGTCGGTGGTCCTTCTCGGCCTGTCGGTGTCGGCATCCGGGCTTTCGCTGCTCTTTCCGTTCGATTTGCCGCTGTTTGCCGGTACGTTTGAAAAGCTCAATGCCCTGGGCATTTCCGGTCTCTTCGGGCTCGGGCACCTGCCGGAGCAGTTGGCGCCCCAGGAAGAAATGCAATTCGCCCAGATCTGGCACGGCATCGTCGCCTTTATCATGATGGCGATCATCATCGCCCATATCTATATCGGCACGATCGGCATGGAGGGTGCGTTCGAAGCGATGGGAACGGGCGAAGTCGAGGAGCAATGGGCGCGCGAGCATCACAGCCTGTGGCTTGAGGAAGTGCGCGAAGCAGAAGCGCGCGAAGCGGGCAAGGTGCTCAGAAAGGCGCAACCGGCGGAATAGCATCGAGCCATGGCGCATCGTCCCTGGCGGCGGCCAGCCGGCGATCGATGACGCCATAGGGAACATTTCCGCCGTTTGGCGCACAGGCAATACGCGGGAGCGGGCCGATCCCGCCGCCTTCCTGAAACAGGCCACATCCACGGGGACGGGAGAGAAAGGAAGGAACCCATGAGAAGCATGCTGTTTGCCTTTGGCGCCATATTCGTCATTGCGGTATGCGCCGACCTGGTGCTCGGCCAGATGGGTTTTTCGACGGCCGAAAGCAGTTCGGGGCCGGCCGTGCGGCTCGGAGAATAGGGCGCCGGCCCGTGCATGGCCGGCGTCTGAGGGCCGAGGCAGCCCGACGATTGCCGCTCTGCCCGGCAGAGGTTGATTTTTGAATTGACTTCGGCCAGAGTGCTTGATTGACTGATCAGTCAATCATTCGCCCTTGTGACATGGCAATGTCGCAAATGGCCATCACGAAAGGAAGACTTCGCGGATAAGTTAGATCGTATCGCCCCGAAGCGGGCCGATCGCGATTGCCGGCTTGCTGGCGGGCATCGTCGCCCTATTTCCCATGAGGTGCTGTTGGGCGCCAGTCGGGGGGCACCAGTCGGGGAGCGCCAGTCGGGGAGCACCGGCGGGGGGAGGGGTTTTGACGATGGGACGTGATTGGTACTAGTGTGGGGTGACGACTGAAATGCTGTTGGTGTGACAGCCGTGAACTGTTCAATATCGGGAGGAAATCACATATGAGCAGGGACAACTACCTGAACAAGCAAGCCAGACTGCTGACGGAGCGTCAGATCGACCGTCGTCAGTTCATCATGGGGGCGCTGGCGGCCGGTGTCGCCTTGCCCGCGGCTTTCTCCATGGCCGACAAGGCAATGGCCATGACCCCGAACAAGGGCGGCAAGTTCCGCATCGGGCTGGCGCATGGTTCGACGACCGACTCGCTCGACCCCGGCACCTATGAAAACGACTTTTCGACGGGTACCGGCTTTGCGCGCGGCAACTTTCTGACCGAGGTCGACGAGAGCGGCAAGCTGGTCCCCGAACTTGCGGAAAGCTATGATTCGAAGGATGCCCAGACCTGGGTGTTCAAGCTGCGCAAGGGCGTCGAGTTTCACAACGGCAAGACGATGGATGCCGACGATGTCATCGCCTCGATCAACTATCATCGCGGCGAGGATTCGAAATCGGCGGCCAAGGGCGTCCTGTCCGGCGTCACCGATATCAAGAAGGACGGCGACGACGTCATTTTCACCCTGGACGCGCCCAATGCCGACTTCCCGTATCTGATCAGCGATTACCATCTGCTGATCCTGCCGGCCGCCGACGGCAAGATCGACCCGAACGGCAAGGTGGCCACGGGTGCCTATGTCCTCGAGGAATTCGATCCCGGCGTGCGCGTGACGCTGAAGCGCAATCCCAATTACTGGAAGGAAGGCAAGGCGCATTTCGACGAGGTCGAAATCCTGTCGATCATCGATGTCACCGCCCGCCAGAACGCGCTGATGAACGGCGATGTGGATGTCATCACCCGCGTCGACCCGAAGACGGTGGCGCTGATCTCGCGCAATCCGGCGATCAAGATCCTGGAGACTTCCGGTACGGCGCACTACACCTTCCCGATGCGCCTCGATGTCGATCCGTTCGGCAATTACGATCTGCGCATGGCGCTGAAACTGTCGATCAAGCGTCAGGAACTGGTCGACAAGATCCTGCTGGGCCATGGCTCGCTGGGCAACGATGTGCCGGTTTCGCCCTCCATGCCGTATTACGCGGCGCTGGAGCAGCGTGAATTCGATCCGGAGAAAGCCGCCGAGCACTACAAGAAGTCGGGCCATAGCGGCACGATCCAGCTTTCGGCCTCCGATGCCGCTTTTGCCGGCGCCGTCGATGCGGCGCAGCTTATCGCGGCGTCTGCCAAGGAAGCCGGCATCGACATCGAAGTGGTGCGCGAGCCGACCGACGGATACTGGTCGAACGTGTGGAACAAGAAGGGCTGGTGCGCCTGCTACTGGTCCGGCCGGCCGACGATCGACTGGATGTATGCCTCGGCCTATGTGGCGGATACCGAGTGGAACGACACGGCCTGGCGCGACACCGACGCGGCCAAGAAGTTCAACGAGCTCACCAAGGCCGCGAAGGCCGAGCTCGACGAGGCCAAGCGCGCCGAGATGTACAAGGAGACGCAGGTTCTGCTGCGCGACGATGGCGGCGCGATCGTTCCGCTGTTCAACAACTACATCATGGGCCACAGCGACAAGGTCCAGCATGGCGAGAACGTCGCCGCAAACTGGGATCTGGACGGCCTGCGCGCCACCGAGCGCTGGTGGTTCGCCTCATAGGCGGCGGATCCATCGAAAAATCGGGAAGGCGGCTTTCGGGCCGCCTTTTTCTTGCGCCTCGGGACCGGTTGCCGGGATCGGCACGGTTTCCGCTTTTCATGCAGGCGCGGTCTTGGCGGTTTGCAAAATCCGGCGGCGGGGCTACTAATCGCCGGAGTACAATCGTACCGGACCGCAAGAGACAGGCAATGAGCAACCCCCTCTATGACCAGCTTTTCGGCAGGCATGCCGGCAGCGAGAAGCCGTTTCTGCATCTGCGGGACGGAAAGCGGATCAGCTACCGGCAGTTCCTCGAAAGGGCGGCGCAATTTGCCCATGTCCTGACCACGCAGGGACTGGCCCCCGGCGACCGGCTGGCCGTTCAGGTCGAGAAATCGCCCGAGGCGCTGGCGCTCTATGCCGCCTGTGTGCAGTCGGGCATCGTCTTCCTGCCGCTCAACACCGCCTATACCGCGGAGGAAGTGGCCTATTTCGTGGAGAATAGCGGCGCCGGGCTGCTGATCTGCGATCCCGGCAACCTGGCGCAACTGGCGCCGGTCGCCAGCCGCCATGGCGCCTCGGTGCTGACGCTCGACGGCGGCGGTTCGGGCAGTCTGAGCGATCTGGCGGCGGACCAGCCGGCGGACTTCGCCACGGTGGCGCGCGGCGAGGACGATCTCGCCGCCTTTCTCTATACTTCCGGCACGACGGGCCGCTCCAAGGGGGCGATGCTGACCCAGGCCAATCTGCTTTCCAACGCGATCACGCTGGCCGACATCTGGCGGTTTTCGGGCGATGACGAGCTGCTGCACGCTCTTCCGGTGTTTCATACCCATGGCCTGTTCGTCGCCAGCAATGTAATCCTCGTCACCGGCGGGGCGATGATCTTCCTGCCGAAATTCGATCTCGATGCCATCCTCGCCGAACTGCCGCGGGCAACGTCGATGATGGGGGTGCCGACCTTCTATACCAGGCTGCTGTCCGATCCCCGGCTGACGCGAGAATGCGTGTCCCATATGCGGCTGTTCGTCTCCGGCAGCGCGCCGCTGCTTGCCGAGACCCACCTGCAGTTCGAGGCGCGCACCGGGCACCGCATTCTGGAGCGCTACGGCATGACCGAGACCAATATGAACACCTCCAACCCCTATGACGGCGAACGACGCGCCGGCACGGTCGGCTTTCCGCTGCCGGGGGTGGAACTCAAAATCACCGATCCGGAGACGGGCGGCGCGGTGGCCGCCGGCGCGGTCGGGCAGATCGAGGTGCGCGGCCCCAACGTGTTCAAGGGCTATTGGCAGATGCCGGACAAGACGGCGGCTGAACTGCGGGCCGACGGTTTCTTCATCACCGGCGATCTCGGCCGTGTGGACGAGGACGGCTATGTTCACATTGTCGGCCGCAACAAGGACCTGATCATTTCCGGCGGCTACAACATCTATCCCAAGGAAATCGAGCTTGTGCTCGACGAGGAGCCGGGTGTGCTGGAAAGCGCGGTGATCGGCGTGCCGCATCCCGATTTCGGCGAGACGGTCGTCGGCGTGCTGGTCGCGGTACCGGGCGGCGGGCTCGATATGGCGGCGGTGCTCGCCAGTGCCGCCGGCCGGCTGGCGCGGTTCAAGCATCCGCGCAAGCTGGTCGTCGTCGATGAATTGCCGCGCAACACGATGGGCAAGGTGCAGAAGAATATTCTGCGCGAGCGCTATCGGGACCTGTTTGTGCAAGGCTGAGCCGGCAGGGGCGGCGCCGGGAGTGGAGTTGATGCGATTTCTGTCGGCCGTCAGCAGGGGGCTTGCCGCAGCGGGCGGATGGCTGATCGCCGCGCTCATCGTGCTGCAACTCATGATCGTCGTGCTGCGCTATGTGTTTTCCGCCGGCTGGCCCTGGTCGCTCGACCTGACGGTGTTCTTGTTCCTGCTGATCGCGACCCTGCCGGGGTTGCTGGTGGTGACCGGCAATTCGGGGGTGCGGGTCGATCTGTTCTATGCTGGCTGGCTCAGGGGCCGGCGGCGGCTCGTCGACCGGCTGGCGCTGCTGTTGCTGCTCTGTCCGTCCATGGCCTGCGCGGCCTGGGCATCGCTCGGCGCGACGCTTCAGTCCTGGCAGGTGCTGGAGGGCTCGGCCAGCGCCGGCGGGCTTCCCGGCGTGTTCCTGCTGAAGACCGTGCTGACCCTGTTCTTCGCCGTTCTCGCCCTTGCCGGATTGCTGCTTGCCCTGCGCCGGGCGCCCTATGCGGACAGTGAGCAGGACGCGGCGCGCCCAGATGATGTACGCCCTGGCGAGGCCCACCCTGGCGAGGCCCACCCTGGCGAGGCCCACCCTGGCGAGGTTCGCCATGGGCCCTGAACTGCTCGCGGTCCTGCTCGTCCTTGGTCTTATTACCGGCATTCTGAGCGGTGTTCCGGTCGGTTTCGTGCTGCTCGGCGTGCCGACCCTGGTGGCATTGGCGGGGATCGCGGCGGGAAGCTTCGATCCGGCCTTTCTCACCGCCTTTCCGGCGCGCGCTTTCGGCGTGCTGACCAATCCGGTTTTCGTGGCGCTGCCGCTTTTCGTCGCCATGGGGGCCTTGCTGGAAAAGTCCGATATCGCCCGGCGCATGATGCTGGCGGCCGGCGCGCTGTGCGGCGAGCGGCGTGGCGGCATCGCCTATGCGGTGATCCTTGTCGGTGCCCTGCTGGCGGCATCGACCGGCGTCATCGGCGCGACGATCTTCATGCTCGGCATGATCGCGCTTCCAGCCATGCTGTCGGCGAAGTATTCGCCGCGCCTTGCCGCCGGCGTGATCTGCGCATCGGGGTCGCTCGGCCAGATCATACCGCCCTCGATCCTGCTGATCCTGCTTGCCGATCAGGTCTCGGCCGCCTATCAGGCCGGGCGCCGACTGGCGGGCGATTTTTCACCCGAGCCGGTAACCGTCGGCGATCTCTTCGCCGGCGCCCTGCTGCCGGGCCTGATGCTGGTCGGCTTCTACCTGATCTATGTCTTCGTCCTGTCTCGGCTGCGGCCCGATACATGCCCCGCGTTGCGGCCGCAAGATGCGGCGCAGGGCGGCGACACGGCTTCGACCGCCGGCATCGTCAAAAGCCTGGTCATGCCGCTCCTGCTGATCCTGCTGGTGCTGGGATCGATCCTGGGCGGGATCGCGACGCCGACGGAGAGCGCGGCGCTGGGGGCTTCGGGCGCGCTGATCATGGTGGCGCTCGACGGCGAGGAAGGGCCGCGCTGGCAGCGCCGCCTGCTGCTTGGAACACTGCCCGCCGCCATGGTTCTGCTGGTCGTCAAGCTGCTGGGCGGCGCGCATGCTTCACCGGTGCTGATGGCCGTGGCGGCGGCGGCGCTGATCGTGCTGGTCGGCGGCATGCTGCTGGCGATCCGGCGCGAAACTGTGACGGGCCGTCTCGTGCCGGTGCTGCTCACCACGGCGACGCTGACATCGATGCTGTTCCTGATCGTGCTCGGCGCCACGCTGCTGTCGCTGGTCTTTCGCGGCCTGGGCGGCGATGACCGGGTGCGCGGCTTTCTGCTCGACCTGCCGGGCGGCGTTCCCGTCGCGCTCTTCGCCGTGATGGCGGTGATCTTCCTGCTCGGTTTCATCCTCGAATTCGTCGAGATCATCTTCATCGTCGTGCCGGTGGCGGCACCGCCGCTGATGATGGCCGGCGTCGATCCGGTCTGGTTTGCCATCCTGATCTCGATGAACCTGCAGATGAGCTTCCTGACGCCGCCCTTCGGCTATGCGCTGTTCTATTTTCGCAGCGTCGCGCCGGCAGCGGTCAGAACCCGCGACATCTATCTGGCGATCATCCCCTTCGTGGCAATCCAGATGCTGGCGCTCGTGGTCGTGGCGCTGTTTCCCTCGCTCGCGACCTTTCTTCCGGCGCTGCTTTACTGACGGCCGGAATGAGCGGCAATCATGGGTGCCAATCGGCCGGCTGCTATCTCAGCCGCCAGGCCTGGGTCCGTTTGAGCACGCTGTTCGAGATGAAGGCGTGCGCCGTGCGGGCGGCGACGTTGGTATAGAAGATCATCATGCCCATGGCGGCGGCCGGTGCGATGTCGCCGGCATCGTCCATGTTCAGGACCGCGATCGAAGCGAGCGCCGTATCGGTCGAATAGAGGAAGACCACGGCGGAAACCGTCGTCATGGCATTGACGAAGAGATAGATCGAAATGTCGAGGATCGCCGGCAGGCAGACCGGAACGCTGACCCGGGCGAACAGCTTGAAGAAGGGCTGTTTGAGCGAGGAGGCGACGGATTCGAACTCGTTGTCCATCTGCTTGAGCGCGGTGACGGCGGTCAGATGCGAAACCGTGTAGAAGTGGGTGATGGTCGACAGGACCAGGATCGCCATGGTCGCGTAGATGAAGTGCAGCGGATTGGCCGGATTGTTGAAGAAGAAGATGTAGGCGAGGCCGAGCACCATGCCGGGAATGGCCATCGGCATCATGGCGAGGAACTGGAACAGGGTGCGGCCGGCGAGAAAGCCGTCCGTCTTCTCCACCATATAGGCACCGACAAAGACGACGATGGTGCCGAAGACCGCGGTCAACAGGGCGAGCTGAATGGAATTGCGATAGGCCTGCCAGCCGCCGCCATCCATCAGGTCGAAGGCATAGTTCTTCAGGCTCAGGCTCAGATCGTAGGGCCAGAACTTCACCAGGGCGGCGAATTGGCAAATGCCCAGAATGGCGAGGATGAAGAAGGCGATGAGCCCGCAATAGGCAAAGCACAGCCAGTCGAAGCCGCGATCGGGCTTGGGCTGGTAGACCACCGAGCGGGCCGAAAGCAGCGCCACCTGGCGTCGCTGCACCAGCCGGTCGACGGCGAAGGCGAGCAGTGCCGGCACCAGCAGGACGACCGAAACGACGGCGCCCATCTCGAAATTCTGCTGGCCGATCACCTGTTTGTAGATGTCGACGGCAAGCACGTTGTACTGGCCACCAATGACCTTGGGCAGGCCGAAATCGGTGATGACGAGATTGAACACCACGAAGGCGGCCGAGATCAGGCCGTAGCGCGCGCCGGGGACGGTGACCGTCCAGAAGATCTTCCAGCGGCTGGCGCGCAGCGAGGTCGCCGCCTCGTAGAGCCTCGCGTCGGAGATCGCCAGTGCCGTCGAGATGATCAGCATCGCATGGGGAAAGGTGAAGAAGATCGATCCGGCGACGATGCCGATCGGTCCGTAGATGGTCTCGCCCATCATCAGCGCTTTGAGAAAGCCCTGATTGCCGAACAGATAGACGAGGGCGATGCCCGGCAGCAGCGAGGGCACGAGGATCGGCGCCATGGCGATCAGGCGGAAGACGCCCTTGAAGCGCATGCAGCTGCGGTTGAGCGCGTAGGAAAAGAAGAAGGCGAGCAGCACCGTGACGATGGTGCTGAGGGTTGAGATCACCAGTGAGTTCTCGATCGAGCGCACCAGGCTCGGTGTTGAGAAATAGCGCGTGAAGTTGCCGAGGCCGGTCGAGGCGAAGGGCAGCAGGGCGACACGGCGGAAGGTGTTGGAATCGTATTCCTGCCACGCGCCGCCCGCCACCCGGTCGGAGCCGGCGACGAAGGCGTCGCCCGCGGTGACGCCGCGGACGCGGTAGCGCACCGGGCTGCGGAAGGAGAAGTCGGCGAAGAGCTTGGCGACGGGCATGCGGTCGGCCGATCCGGCAATAAGGTCTTCCGGCGCATAGACGCCGGCGGTTGCGTTGAGCTCGGCACCGGTCACGATGGTTCCGTCGAAAGTTCCCGCCGCGTCGCTGACCTGGAATTCATAGCGGCCAAGATCGAACTGGAAGGTCGAGAACGCCTTGGAGAGCATCGCATAGAGCGGCAGGGCCAGGGCGACGACCAGATAAAGCGCGATGATCGCGATGAAGCCGCGTTTTGCCCAGGCGTCGCCGTCGAGGCGGATGCGCGTGGTCCTGCCGGGGGGAAGGGCGGTGGCGGCCATGGTCAGCCGTCCGCCTTGCCGGCGGTAAAAAGCTTGAGACGGTTCGAGGGTATCTCGATCACCAGTTCCTTGCCGGGCGCGATCGCCATCCGGCGAACCGCATTGATCGAGAAATTGCATTCGACATGGATGTCGCCGGCGCCTTCATCGGTCAGACGGGCGCGCCAGAAGGAGCCGAGGAACTCCATCTCGGCGACCCGCACGGGGAGGCAGTTCTCCTGCTCGCTGATGTGGTCGATGGCGCCGGGCGAGCGGGCTCCGATGCCGTGCGGGATGACGTCTTCCGGCCGCACCGTGGCGATGACGGCATCGCCATCGGCCAGGCCGTGCTTCGAACAGGTCAGGACCCTGCCGCTGATCTCGACCTTGTCCTTGCCGCGCGCGATCGCCGGAATCTGGTTCATCTCGCCGATGAAGTCGGCGACGAACAGCGAACTCGGCTCGCGGTAGACCTCCATCGGCGTGCCGACCTGTTCGATCACGCCATGGTTCATCACCACGATACGGTCGCCCATGGAAAGGCCTTCCTCCTGGTCGTGGGTGACCATGATGGTGGTGATGCCGAGCTTGCGCTGCAATTCCTTGATCTCGTGGCGCAGCGAGATGCGCACCTTGGCGTCGAGCGCGGAAAGCGGCTCGTCGAGCAGCAGCAGGCCGGGCTCTGTGGCGATGGCGCGGGCAAGCGCGATGCGCTGCTGCTGTCCGCCGGACAACTGGGCGGGATATTTGCGTCCCTGATCGGGCAGGCCGACCAGTTCGAGCAGATCGGTGACGCGCTTGTCGATTTCGGCGCGTGGCCGCCCGGCATTTTCGAGGCCGAAAGCGATGTTCCGCTCGATCGTCAGGTTGGGAAACAGCGCATAGGACTGAAAGACGATGCCGAAATCGCGCTTCGACGTCGGCAGGTCGGAAATGTCCTGCCCGGCCTGCTCGATCGAGCCGCGCGACTGGGGGTCGAGGCCGGCAATGGCGCGCAGCAGCGTGGTCTTGCCGCAGCCTGAGGGGCCGAGAAAGCAGATGAACTCACCTTCCTCGACGGTCAGTCCGATCTCGCGCAAGGCAATGAAGTTGCCGAATGCCTTCCAGAGATTTTCAATTCTCAGATAGTTGTTGCGGGCGGGCGCCGCGTCGCCGGTATCCAATGGTCGCTCCCGAGCCTGGACGGAAAGATATCCCATGACCCCCTTCGATCCGATCGCTGAAACGGAAATACGGATGAAGCGGACCGAGCGGAGCGCCGGATGATTCCGGCGCTCCGTGCCGAGGGGGCTTACTTGGCTTCGGACTTCGAGTCGTAGCGGGCCTGCCATTCCTTAAGGATGGCGGCGCGGTTGTTGGCAGCATACTCGAAATCGTTGTCGATCATCTTCTCGGTCAGATTGGGCGGGAAGAACTGGACGGGCTTTGCCACGCCCGGATAGGCAACGACGGCATAGCCGACATTGTACATTTCGCTGGCCTGCTTGGTGATGGTGAAGTCCACCAGCTTCTTGGCGGCGTCGAGATCGTCGGTGCCGGCGACGATCGCGGTTGCCTCCATGTCCCAGCCCACGCCCTCGCTCGGCACGATGATTTCGAGCGGTGCGCCATCGGCCTTGGACTTGGCGCCTCGGAAGGCGAAGGATATGCCGATCGGGATTTCACCGGCCGCCGCCTGCTTGCAGGGCTTGGAACCGGAATGGGTGTATTGGGCGATGTTCTCGTGCAGGGCGTCCATATACGCCCAGCCTTCCTCCTCGCCGAACATCTGCAACCAGCTCGACACGTCGAGGAAGCCGGTGCCCGAGGAGTTCGGATTGGGCATGATCACCATGCCCTTGTATTCGGGCTTGGTGAGATCCTTCCAGGAGGTGGGCGGGGTCAGGCCGGCCTTCTCCGCTTCCACGGTGTTGTAGCAGATCGAGGCCACCCAGGCGTCCATGCCGGTCCAGGTGGGGGGATTGCTGGAATCCACGAATTTCTTGTCGAGCTGTTCGACGCCGGCCGGAGCGTAGGGCTCGAGCATGCCCTCCGACTTCATCAGCAGCAGGGATGTCGCGGCGAGGCCCCAGATGACGTCCGCCTGCGGATTGTCCTTCTCGGCCAGCAGCTTGGCGGTAATGACGCCGGTCGAGTCGCGAACCCAGTTGACCTTGATATCGGGATTGACCTTGTTGAATTCCTCGGCATAGCGCGCCAGATCTTCCGCCTCGATGGCGGTGTAGACGGTCAGCTCCGCCGCGTTGACCGCACCCACCACGGCGGTGGTGCAGGCCAGGGCGAGAGACAGTTTCTTCAGTGGCTTCAAAAACATTGAGGTTCCTCCATCGTTATCCGGCACAAGTCCGTTTGTCGTCCTGCGGCTCCGGTTAACCCGGCTCCATTACAGAAAGACGACAACTCCAACCCGGCTCGTGTCCAGACTATCAGAAGGATGAACTGCGAGGCTTCATAATTAAAATCGATAATTATGATAAATCTATCGTTGGATATTATGGAAACGGGTCACGTCGCGACCTGCTCCCGCGCCACCTGCATGAACGCCCGGATCAGCTTGCTTTCCTGCCGCTCGCGAAGCGAAACGAGCGCCTCATCCATGACCAGATTGGCGTTGGAGATCGGAATTTGCACGAAGCGCGGGTCGCCGCCGAACTCGGCCTGCGAGACGATGCCGACGCCATCGCCCGAGGCGACGATCTCGCGCACCGCCTCCCGCCCCTCGGCCTCGATGGTGATGTGGAGCGCGATGCCGGATTTGGCGGCGAAGTCCTCGAACTTCGCCCGCGTCTTCGAGCCGGGCTCGCGCATGACGAGCGGCAGCTTTGCGAGGTCCTGCATGCGGATCGATGGCTGTCTTGCGATGGGGCTGGTCGCCGATGCGAAGGCGATGATCGGCGTCGAACTCAGCTTGAGCAGTTCGTATTCGCGGCCTTCGGGGATTTCGCCCAGGACGCCGATATCGGCTTCGAAATTGTTGAGGCTGGCAAGGACCTCCCCGGTATTGCCGGCGCTGATGGAGACGAACACGCCGGGGTATTTTTCGCGGAAGAGCCGGATGATGCCGGTGACGTGATGCGCGGAATCGGCGATGATCGCCAGCCGGCCCGAACGGACCGCGCGCGATTGCGACAGCAGTTCCATCGCCTGATCCTCGATCTCGAACATCCGCCGGGTTATGTCGAGGAGCTTCTCGCCCGAAGATGTCAGGGTGATCTGTTTCTTGTCGCGATTGAACAAGCGCACGTCATATTCGGTCTCAAGCTTGCGGACCTGATCTGATATCGCGGGCTGGGTGAGGTGCAGTGCTTCGGCCGCGCGCGAAAAGCCGCCGGCGATCGCGACGTAATGGAATGCCCGAAGCTGAACGTAGCGCATGGCCGCCTTCCGCATAAGAATGATCGATGCTGCAATAAATACCATCGTTTTGATTTATGCAATTTGCGGGCGTATGTCTGTTCGGTTGAGCGGTGGAGCGGCGTCATGATGCGCGGCCGAGGCCGATAGCGAAAGAGAAAACCATGCAGGTCCTGATCTTCCTGTTGCAATTGTCCGGCGCGGTGCTGCTGCTGCTGTATTCCACGCGGATGGTGCGAACGGGTGTCGAGCGGCTTGCCGGCCCGTCGCTGAGGGACCTGTTCCGCGGCACACGCAAATCGCTGATGCTCAATGTCGTCCTGGGCGGCGTCGCGGCGGTGCTGCTGCAAAGTTCGACGGCGGTCGCCATGCTGGCGTCGAGTTTCGCGGCCAATGGGGCGATGGGCGTGACCGGCTCGATCGCCGTCGTTCTGGGGGCCGATCTCGGCACCTCGCTGGTCGTGCAGTTTCTCAGCCTCGATCTGTCCTGGCTCGTGCCCGTGCTGCTGACGGCGGGCGGCGTTCTGTTCCTGAAGACCGAGTCTCGGCATCTCAAGCAGATTGGCCGCATCCTGTTCGGCGTCGCCTTCATCCTGCTGTCGCTGCGCATGCTGGGCGAGGCGAGCGGCCCGATCAAGGAGAGCCGGCATTTTCCGGCGGTCATTTCGGTTCTGGCGCAGGATCCGGTGACCGCCTTTCTGAGCGGCGGGCTGATCGCCTTCCTGTTTCATTCCAGCGTCGCGACGGTGCTGCTGCTGGCGGTGTTCTGCTCGCAGGGCGTTCTGCCGCTTGCCGCCGCCCTGCCGCTGGTGCTGGGCGCCAATATGGGAAGCGGCGTCGTCGGCATCTGGCTGACCCGCAATATGGGCATCAAGGCGCGGCGGATCACCACCGCCAACCTGTTCTTCCGCGCCGCCGGCGGGCTTGCGGCGCTGGCGCTGCTGATGGCCGATGTGCTGCCGCTCGACCGGCTGGGTGTCGAGCCGGCCCGCCAGATCGTCAATTTCCACCTCGCCTTCAACCTGGCGCTGGCCGTGCTGGGGCTTCCCTTCGTGGTGGCGATGGCGCGGCTCGTCAAATGGATCATCCGCGAGGCGCCCCAGGAGGTCGATCCGGCGGCCCGGCCGGCCAGTGCGCTCGATGAAAGCGTTCTCGGGCAGCCGCAACTGGCGCTCGCCAGCGCGACGCGCGAACTGTTGCGCATGAGCGAGCACATCGAGAGGATGTTCGACCCGCTGATGGATGTCTTCGATGCGCCGACGGAAGCGCAGATCAAGCGGATCCGAGACATGGACGAGGGGATCAACCAGAGCCAGAACGAGATCAAGCTCTATCTCGCCAGGCTCAACCAGGGCGAACTGACCCGCGAACAGGCCGAGCGCAGCATGGAACTGACCAATTTCGCCATCAGCCTCGAACGGGTCGGCGACATCATCAGCAAGGACCTGCTCAGGCTGTGCGACGTGAAGCGCCGCAAGGGGCTGCAGTTTTCCGAAGAAGGGCGCAAGGAGTTGATGACCTTCCATGGCCGGGCCCGGACCAATATCCGGCTTGCGCTCAATGTGCTGATTTCGGAAGACCTCGAATCGGCGACCCAGCTTGCCGGCGAAAAGGAAACCATGCGGCAGATGGAGCGCCGCAGCCACGATTCCCATATCAGGCGGCTCGGCACCGGCAATGCCCAGAGCATCGCCACCAGCGACATCCACATCGAGGCCATTCAGGGCATCAAGGAGATCAATTCCCGCTTTATCAGCTTCGCCTATCCGATCCTGTCGCGCTACGGGGTGCTGATGGAAAGCCGTGTCGCCAAGGGATAGAACGATGGAATTTATGGATCAAACTATATTATCGATTTTTCATATGAGATAACGTCGATAATAGTGCCTTCCGACCGAACAATTCATGTGCGTGGGAGGCCGTTATGGTCCGTCAAGCCGAAATTCCCGCAATATCCGCCGGGGAGCTGCCAGGGATGGAAGCTCCAAGGCTGGGTGAACCCTATCTGCTGACGCCCGGTCCGCTGACGACCGCCTATGGCGTCAAGGAAAAGATGCTGCGCGACTGGGGGTCGTGGGATGGTGATTTCCGTGCCATGACGGCCGCCCTGCGCGAGGGCATTCTGGCGCTTGCCGGCGACAGCAGGGGCGAATTCGATTGTGTGCCGATGCAGGGCAGCGGGACGTTTTCCGTCGAGGCGATGCTCGGCACGTTTCTGGCGCCCGACAGCAAGACGCTGGTGCTTTCCAACGGCGCCTACGGGACGCGGATCTCGCAGACGCTGAAGCGGATCGGCCGGGCGCATGTGACGCTGGACAAGGGCGACTATCTGCCGCCGCGCGGCAGCGAGGTCGCGGAAATCCTGAAAGCCGATCCGGCGATCAGCCATGTGGTGGTGGTCCATTGCGAGACCTCTTCCGGCATTCTCAATCCGATCGAGGAGATTTCCGAGGCGACCCATGCGGCGGGGCGCAAGCTGTTGATCGATACCATGAGCGCCTTCGGCGCGCTGCCGCTCGACATGGACAGCATACGCTGCGAAGCCTTCGTGTCTTCGGCCAACAAATGCATCGAGGGCGTGCCGGGCTTCGGCTTCGTCGTGGCGCGAAAATCGGAACTGGAACAGGCAAAAGGCAATTGCCACTCCCTGTCGCTCGACCTTCACGACCAATGGGTCAACATGGAAAAGAGCGGCCAGTGGCGCTACACGCCGCCGACCCATGTGGTGGCGGCCTTCATCGAAGCGCTGCGGCTGCACCGGCTGGAGGGCGGGGTTGCCGGGCGCGGCGCGCGCTATTCCCGCAATCGCGACGTCATGGTTGCCGGCATGCGGGCACTGGGCTTCGAGACCCTGCTGACCGACCGCTGGCTTTCACCGATCATCGTCACCTTCTTCAATCCCGCCGACCCGGCCTTCGAGTTCGGCCGGTTCTACGACCTGATGAAACAGAGCGGGTTCATCATCTATCCGGGCAAGCTGACGGTGGCCGAGAGCTTCCGCATCGGCTGCATCGGCAGGATGGACGAGCACGTGATGTCCGATGTGGTAAGGGCGGCCGCCGCGGCGCTCGAAACCATGGGGGTCAGGAATGCCAACCCGCCGCAATCGGCGCTGCGCGAGCGTGAAAAACTGCTCGACATGCCGCCGGTCGCGCTTGCTGCGAACGAATAACAGAACTGGAAAGCCCGAATGAACACCCTGTCGAAAATCAACGTCTCGGACAAAGACAACAGCGTCGTCGTCAACGATCGCAGCTATGCCATTCCCAGGACCTGCGCGATTGCGATCTGTCTGGATGGCTGCGAGCCGGCCTATCTCGACGCGGCGATCGCCGCCGGCCTGATGCCGACGCTGAAGCGTATCAAGGAGACCGGCACGGTGCGCTTTGCCCACAGCGTCATTCCGAGCTTTACCAATCCGAACAACCTGTCGATCGCCACCGGCCGCCCGCCGGCGGTGCATGGCATCAGCGGCAACTTCCTGATCGATCCCGATACGGGCGAGGAAGTAATGATGAACGATGCGAAATTCCTGCGCGCGCCGACGATCTTCAAGGCGTTCTACGATGCCGGCAAGAAGGTCGCGGTGGTGACCGCCAAGGACAAGCTGCGGGCGCTGCTGGGCCATGGGCTGAAATTCGACGAGGGCAGGGCCTATTGCTTCTCGGCCGAGAAATCCGACCAGTCGACGCTCGATGAAAACGGTATCGAGAACGCGTCGGCCTGGCTCGACACGCCGGTGCCCGAGGTCTATTCGGCCGCGCTTTCCGAATTCGTCTTCATTGCCGGCGTCAAGCTGCTCAAGGAGGTCAGGCCCGACGTCATGTATCTGACGACGACCGATTACGTTCAGCACAAATATGCGCCGGGCGTTCCCGAGGCCAATGCCTTCTATGAAATGTTCGACAAGTATCTCGCCAAGCTCGATGCGATGGGAGCGGCGATCGTCGTTACCGGCGATCACGGCATGAAGCCGAAGCATGGTGCCGACGGGTCGCCCTCGGTGATCTATCTGCAGGATCATTTCGACCAATGGCTGGGCGAGGGCAGGGCGCGGGTGATCCTGCCGATCACCGATCCCTATGTGGTGCATCACGGCGCGCTGGGCTCGTTCGCCACCGTCTATCTGCCGCAAGATGCCGACCGGGCCGGTCTCATCGCCCGGCTTGAGGCAATGGACGACATCATCCTGGTGCTCGGCAAAGAGGATGCCTGCGCGCGTTTCGAGCTTCCCGAGGACCGGATGGGCGATCTCGTCGTCATTTCGGGCGAGAACATGACGCTCGGCACCAGCGAGCACCGCCACGACCTTGCCGCGCTCAACGAGCCGCTGCGCTCCCATGGCGGGCTGACCGAGCAGCGCGTGCCGTTCATCGTCAACCGGGCGCTGCCCGATCTGCCGGATGCGCCGCAACTGCGCAATTTCGATGCTTTCCATTTCGCCTGCATGGCCGCGGCGCGTTAGGTTCTCTTTGTGAAAGGCGCAAGCAATCCCATGTTGAAATCGGGTTTTGAAGTCCGCCACGATGCGATGCGCATCGGCGGCGAGAAGGTGACCACCAGGGATGTCGTCGAGGTGCGCTATCCCTATAGCGAGCAGGTGATCGGCACCGTGCCGGCGGGGACGGCGGAGCATGCCCGGCGCGCCTTCGAGATCGCCGCCAGTTACAAGCCGAAGCTGACCCGCTACGAGCGCCAGCAGATCCTGTTTCGCGCCGCCGAGCTGATCCGTGAGCGGCGCGAGGAGATCGCCCATTGGCTGACGCTGGAACTCGGCATCTGCAAGCAGCATTCGCTCTACGAGACCGGCCGTTCCTATGACGTGTTCACTCTTGCCGGCCAGATGGCGATCCTCGATGACGGGCAGATCTTTTCCTGCGATCTGACGCCGCATGGCAAGGACCGCAAGATCTACACCAAGCGCGAGCCGGTTCGCGCGATCTCCGCGATCACGCCGTTCAACCACCCGCTCAACATGGTGGCGCACAAGATCGCGCCGGCGATCGCGACCAATAACTGCGTCGTCTGCAAGCCGACCGAACTGACGCCGCTGACCGCGATCACGCTCGCCGACATCCTCTATGAGGCGGGCCTGCCGCATGAGATGTTCCAGATCGTCACCGGCTGGCCGCAGGACATTGGCGAGGAGATGATCGTCAATGAGAACATCGACATCATCACGTTTACCGGCGGGGTGCCGGTCGGCAAGATGATCGCCGAAAAGGCCGGCTACAAGCGCACGGCACTGGAGCTTGGCGGCAATGATCCCCTGATCGTGCTCAACGATCTCGACGATGGCGATCTTGAGAAGGCGGCGACGATCGCGGTTGCCGGCGCGACGGGCAATTCGGGCCAGCGCTGCACGGCGATCAAGCGCATCCTGGTGCAGGAATCGATTGCCGACCGGCTGGTGCCGCTGATCGTCGAAAAGGCCAGGGCGCTGAAGTTCGGCGACCCGCAGGATCCCGAGACCCAGCTTGGCTGCGTCGTACACGCGAAGGCGGCGGAGACCTTCGAGAACCGGGTCTACGAGGCGCAGAAGCGCGGCGCGAAGGTTCTCTATCATCCCGGCCGGGACGGCGCGCTGCTGCCGCCGATCACCGTCGATCACGTGCCGCATGATTGCGAACTGGTGATGGAAGAGACGTTCGGGCCGATCGTGCCGATCGTGCGCGTACCGGACAATGACGAGGAAGTCATGGCGATCTCGAATTCGACCGCCTTCGGCCTTTCGGCGGGCGTCTGCACCAACAATCTCAACCGGGCGATCGGCTTCATCAACGGGCTCGATGTCGGCACGGTCAATGTCTGGGAGCAGCCGGGCTATCGCATTGAAATGTCACCCTTTGGCGGCATCAAGGATTCGGGCAATGCGGTGAAGGAAGGGGTTCTGGAGGCGATGAAGTTCTTCACCAACGTCAAAACCTATTCCCTGCCCTGGCCGCGATAGGACCGTGGCGGGCGATGGTGCACAAAGGGGAGCGCAACGAGGGGCATAGGGGTCGGATTACCCATACCGAGGGTGAGTCCAATACGTCAGCCGCCCGTAAACAATGGGCGGAAGGCCATGGCGATCCCGCCACGCGCGAACTGCTGCGCCGCGACGGCGCGGCCTTCCTGCACCAGAGCCTGTCCTCGCCCTGCGTGGCGACGATAGCGCGGGCCGAGGGCATCTGGATCGAGGATACGGCCGGCCGCCGCTACATGGATTTCCACGGCAACAGCGTGCACCATATCGGCTATGGCCATCCGGTGCTGGTCGCCGCGATCAAGCGGCAGCTCGACGGGTTGAGTTTCGCACCGCGCCGCTTCACCAACGAGGTCTCCGTCGAACTCGCCGAACGGCTCGGCACCCTTGCGCCCGGCGATCTCGGCAAGGTGCTGTTCACCACCGGCGGCTCGGATGCGGTCGAGGTGGCGCTCCGGATCGCTCGCGCCGCGACGGGCCGGTTCAAGACGCTGTCCTTCTGGGACGCGTTTCACGGCGCGGGCTTCGGCGCCTCCAGCGTCGGCGGCGAGGCGACCTTCCGTTCGCACATTGCCGGTCCCTTGCTGCCGGGTGCGGAGCATGTGGCGCCGTTCAACTGCTATCATTGCGCCTATGGCCATGCCGGCCCCGAGCATTGCGGCCTGGCCTGCGCCAGGATGGTCGATTTCGTGCTGGAGCGCGAGGGCGATGTGGCGGCGGTGATCGCCGAGCCGATGCGGGCGACCCCGGTCGTGCCGCCGCCCGGCTACTGGAAGGCGGTGCGCGAGGCCTGTGACCGGCATGGCGCGCTGCTGATCATGGACGAGATACCGACGGGACTCGGCAAGACCGGCCGGATGTTCGGCTTCGAACACGATGAGGTCGTTCCCGACATCGTGGTGCTCGGCAAGTCGCTGGGCGGCGGCATCCTGCCGATCGCGGCCGTGGTGGCGCGGCGCGATCTCGATGTCTGCGGCGATTTCGCCATCGGCCACTACACCCATGAAAAGAACCCGGTCACCGCGCGCGCCGCGCTGACGACGCTTGCCATCATTGAGGAGGAGGGGCTCGTCGAACGCTCCGCGGAGCTGGGCAGCCATGCGCTCGAGCGGCTGCGGGCGTTTGGCGAAGGCAGGGCGATTGTCGGCGATGTGCGCGGCCGGGGGCTGATGTTCGGTGTCGAGATCGTCGGCGATCGGGACAGCCGTGAAAAGGATGTCGCGGCGGCGGAACGGATTTACTATCGCTGCCTCGAAGAAGGGTTGAGCTTCAAGATCAGCGCCGGCAGCGTGCTGACCCTCTCGCCGCCTCTGGTGATCGCGAAATCCGATCTCGACAAGGCGCTTTCGATCGTCGAGCGGGCAATTGCCGAAGAGGCGGGTTCGGCCTGAACGGCTCTACACAGCGTTTTTTCGATTGCGCAGGTTTGCGTCGAACCATGCGGTCATCAGCAATGCCAGGGCCAACAGCGCGGCATCGGCGAAAACCGAATCCAGCCAGACCGCCAGCGCCGCAATCGCGCTCAGCGCCAGCGACAGCAGGGCGACGCGCAGCGCGATCGCCCGCGCCGCCAGTCCCGAGCGAAAGGCGGTCTGATAGGCGTGGCGCGAATGGGCGCGGAAGATGTTTTCCCCGGCTTTGAGCCGGATCGCAATCGTGCGCAGCGTGTCGAACAGGAAGTGGAGAAACGGAATGATCGCCGCCGCCGGTGAACCGTGCAGGCAAAGAAGCAGGATCAGCGTTCCCGATACGCCGCCGAGCAGCAGGGCGCCGCTGTCGCCCATGAAGACTTTTGCCGGCGGCGCGTTCCAGAGCGCGAAACCGGCAAGGCCGGCAGCACTCCACAATCCCGCATAGGCGAAGGGGGAGAGGGCAGAAGGCGCGGATGCGAGCAGCAGCAGCGATGCGGCGGCGAGCGGAATGCCAAGGCCGGCGGCCAGCATCCAGTCGAGCCCGTCCATGAAGTTGACCGCGTTGATCCAGTAGGCCAGCGCGACGATGGCGCAAGCTGCCAGCAGCAGCATTGTGGCCGGTGCAGCGGGCACAAGCGCCAGCACGATCAGGGTGGCGGCGAGGAGCTGAACCGCGAATTTGATGCCGGCAGACCAATCGTAAAGGTCGTCGAAAAGGCCGAGCGCAAAGAGCAGCAGCCAGCCGGCAGCGACCGGCAGGACGGCAGGCGCGGTGATCGCGCCAAGGATTGCCGGCACCGCGACACAGCAGATGAGAGCGAAGCCGCCGATCTGTTGCGGCCGGCCGGTATGGTTGGAGCGTTCGCTGGAACCGGCGGCGAGGAAATCAGGTTCCGCCAGCCGACGTGTCGCGAGGATGACGAGCCAGGCGAGCGGTGCGGCAAGATACCAGTGCTGCATGCGGCCCCTCCGGCTAAATCAATTGATTCAAGAAAATCAGCTATCCGTCAGGCTTACAACGGATTTTCAGCCGGAAGCCAGCCAATCCGGCATGGCGCGGTCGATTGCCTGCGCAAGGTCTGTGTGGCGGTAGCCGAACTGTCGCGCAAAGGCGCCCGACTCCAGCCTCGAATTGGCCGGCCGGCGCGCGGAGGTCGGATACTGAGCAGTTGAAATGTCCCTGATCTCAGCCGAGGGACCGCCATGGCTGGCGCTCGCGCGCATCACCATGCGGGCAAAATCCGCCCAGGAAACCGCGAGCGGCCCGGCAAAATGCCAGGTACCCCAGCAATCCTCTTTGCTGGTTGCGATGGTTGAGGCGACCGCAAAAATCGCATGAGCGATCTCTTCCGCATCGGTGGGATTGCCGATCTGATCCGAGACCACGTTGATCGTGTCGCGATCCGCAGCCAAGCGCAGCATGGTGCGCGGAAAATTGCCGCCGGTGCGGTTGAACACCCAGGCGGTGCGCAGGATGACGTGCCGGGGATTTGCCGCGCGCAGCCTGATTTCGCCTGCAAGCTTGCTGCGGCCATAGGCGCCTGTCGGGCCTGTCGGGTCGCTCTCCACATAGGGCGTTTCCTTGTCGCCTGAAAAGACGTAGTCGGTCGACAGGTGAAGGGTGGGTATGCCGCGAGAGGCGCATTCGCGGCCAAGGGCCTCGATACCATCGGCATTGAGCGCAAAGGCTTCCTCCTCCTCGCTTTCGGCCTTGTCGACGGCGGTATAGGCGGCGGCGTTGACGACGATGTCAGGCTTGCAGGCCTTAAGTGCCGCGCCAATGGTTTCCGGCCGGGTCAGGTCGAGTTCGGGCCGGCCGAGACACAGGGCTTCGATAGCGTTTTCCGCCGCCCGCCGCGCCAGGGCACTCGCCACCTGTCCGCTTTTGCCGGCGACGAGCAGGCGCATCGCTCAGGCCTTCCTGCCGAGCCGGTCGCCGGCATAGCGCTCGGCGCGCAGCGGCTCCCACCACCAGCGGTTGTCGATATACCAGTCGATGGTGCGCGCAAGGCCGCTCTCGAAGGTTTCAGCCGGCTCCCAGCCCAACTCGTTCCTGATCTTGGTCGCGTCGATCGCATAGCGGCGGTCATGGCCGGGCCGGTCGGTGACGAAGGTGATGAGGTCGGCATGGCAAGCGCCATCGCCGCGCGGCATGCGCTGGTCGAGCCCGGCGCAGATGGCGCGCACCACGTCGATGTTCGTGCGCTCGCAATTGCCGCCGATATTGTAGCTCTCGCCCGGTTTGCCCTTTTTCAGCACGGTTTCCAGCGCCCTGGCATGGTCCTCGACATAGAGCCAGTCGCGGACGTTCTCGCCCTTGCCGTAGACGGGCAGGGGCCTTCCCTCCATGGCGTTGAGGATGACCAGAGGAATGAGCTTTTCTGGAAAATGAAACGGGCCGTAATTGTTGGAGCAGTTCGAAAGCACGACGGGCAGGCCATAGGTTTCGTGCCAGGCGCGCACGAGATGGTCCGACGCCGCCTTCGAGGCCGAATAGGGCGAGGAGGGCGCGTAGGGCGTTTCCTCGGTGAAGATGCCGCTGTCGAAGGGCAGGTCGCCGAACACCTCGTCGGTCGAGATGTGGTGGAAGCGATAAGTCTCCCGGCGGTTCGCCGGCAGGCCGTTCCAGTATTCCAGCGCCGCGTTGAGCAGGCGGAACGTGCCGACGATATTGGTGTCGATGAAGGCGCCGGGCCCGTCGATCGAGCGGTCGACATGGCTCTCGGCCGCCAGATGCATCACCGCGTCGATGTCATGGCGGCGCATGATCTCAAGCATCGCCTCGCCGTTGCGGATGTCCTGCTGCTCGAAAAAATAGCGGCCGGAATTGTCGATGTCCCTGAGCGAGGTGGTGGTGCCGGCATAGGTCAGGCAGTCGACATTGACGATCGTGTCGCCGCCCGCCGATATCAGATGCCGGCAAACGGCCGATCCGATAAATCCGGCGCCACCGGTTACCAGGATTTTCATGTCGGGCCCTTTCGGAAGTGCCGCCGGAGTTCAGCCCGTGCGCCGGATCAGGTCTTCGAGCAACGGTGCCTCGGCATCCTTTTTCGAGAGCACGTAACCGCTGTCGAAAACCGGCCAGTCGATGGCAAGCGCCGGATCGTCGAATTTCGCCGAGCAATCGTGCCCGGACGAATAGTAATTGTCGACCTTGTAGGCAATCTCGGTGTTGTCCTCAAGGGATACGAAGCCATGGGCAAAGCCTGCCGGCACGAAGATCTGATTGCCCTTCTGCGCGCTCACGGTGAGGCCGACCCATTTGCCGAAATCCGGGCTCTCGGGGCGAATGTCGACGGCAACGTCAAAGATCGCGCCGCTGAGCACGCGAACCAGCTTTGCCTGGGCAAAGGGCTCGGTCTGAAAATGCAGGCCGCGCAGGGTTCCCTTCCTTGCCGACAGGGAGTGATTGTCCTGAAGGAAGGTCTCGGGGATACCGGCTGCCGCGAAGCGGGCCTGGTTGTAGGTTTCGCAAAAGAAACCGCGCTCGTCACCAAACCGCTTGGGGACGATTTCAAAGACGCGATCCAGCCCCAGGGGTCTTACTTCCAACATCAGCCGGCCTGTTTCAGTAAACCGTGGAGATAGGCGCCGTAATCCGACTTGCCGAGCTTCTCGGCCCGGCGCAGCAGCCCGTCCCGCGACAGAAAGCCGAGATTGAAGGCGATTTCCTCCGGACACAGGATCTTGATGCCCTGGCGATGCTCCAGGGTGCGCACAAAGGCGGCCGCCTCGTGCAGCCCGTCAAAGGTGCCGGTGTCGAGCCAGGCATAGCCGCGCCCCAATTGCTCGACATGCAGGTCGCCGCGCTCGAGATAGTGGCGGTTGACATCGGTTATCTCGAGTTCGCCGCGCGCCGACGGCTTGATGGAAGCGGCGATGTCGAGAACGTCGTTGTCGTAGAAATAAAGGCCGGTGACCGCCCAGTTCGACTTCGGCTCGACCGGCTTTTCCTCGATCGACAGCACCCGCCCCGACTTCGGTTCGAATTCGGCGACGCCATAGGCCTGCGGATTGGAGACCTGGTAGCCGAAAACGGTCGCGCCCTTCCGGCGCGCGCGCGCCGCCTGGCATTTTGCCGAAAGGCCGGTGCCATAGAAGATATTGTCGCCCAGAACCAGCGCCACCGGGCTGTCGCCGACGAAGTCGCGGCCGATGATGAAGGCTTCCGCCAGCCCGTTGGGATGGGCCTGTTCGGCATAGGAAAGGGATATGCCGAAATCGCGGCCATCGCCGAGCAGGTGCTTGAAATTGGGCAGGTCCTGCGGTGTCGAGATGACAAGAATGTCGGTGATCCGGGCGAGCAGGAGGACGCTCAGCGGATAATAGATCATCGGCTTGTCATAGACCGGCATCATCTGCTTGGAGGTCGCGAGCGTCAGAGGATAGAGGCGTGTTCCCGCGCCGCCGGCCAGGATGATTCCCTTCACAAAACGCTCCTTTTTCCACACGCGCCACGTGTAGCGCTCGCATCGCAGGCAGGAAATGTCAAGAAACGGGCAGCAGCGTGGCGGCATCGCGTTTCAGCAAGGAGGCGATACCCCGGAAAGTCAGACCTTGTCCATGATGGCGGCCAGGAAAAGCGACACCTGCCCGAGTATCGTCTGGCGGTGAATGCCGCTTTGCGCCAGCAGCAGCGGGCGGCGAAGCAGGCCGGCTTCGTGTAAGGCAACGAGGTCGTCCAGTACGCGGCGGTTTTCCGGCGGCATCAGGTGGCGGATGAGCGACAGGCCGCGCAGATTGGTCTCGTTCCAGTCGCGGAAGCGGTTTGCCATCACCATGCGCAGGCGGGTCATCCGGGCTCGCCAGGAGGCATTCTCGCCGATCAGATTGCGCTGGTGCTGCCGGTAGAGGGTAAGCGGCGTCGCATCGTAATGCACCTTGCCGCCAAGGGCGGTGACCAGTTGATAGGCCCACCAGTCGTGGCTGACGAAGGCGCCGTCCCGCGTATGTTGCCGCAGGGCTTCGATCGCGGCATGGTTCATGACGATCGTGTTGCCGGCGGCGATGTTCTGGATGATCGCATTCTGGAACGAGGGTGGCCTGGCAAACCGCAGCGAGGGCCGCAGCGGTTTGCCACCCTCCTCGATGATCAGGGTTCGAGAACAATGCATGGCCGGCACCGCGGCCGGCTGGTGTTCGAGCCAGGCAATCGCCTTGCTCAGTTTCGACGGGCGCCAGATATCGTCCTGGTCGCAAAAGGCATACCAGGCGGCATCGATCTGCGTGTTTCGGACCAGCGACATGAAATTGGCGTTGCTGCCGCTAAGCCCGTGGCTGAATTTGCTGGTGCCGGTGTGTGGCGATCCGGCATTGCCGGCCTCGCGCCGGATGATCTCGAACCGGCCCTTCCGCCAGCGATCGGCATGTCGGCGCAGTATGTCGAGCGTTCCGTCCGATGACCGGTCGTCCGATGCGTAGACGTCGATCACCGGATGATCCTGGCAGGCGAGAGACTCCAACTGTTCGTCGAGATGGGCAGCGCCGTTATAGGTCGCCAGAAGGATCGCGGTTCGCTGGTCGTTCATCGTGCCCACATTCTCTGCCCGAGCCTGCTTGATCGCGCGCCCGTTGCGAGTTTCCCACCGAAACGTCGGTCTGGCCGAAATGCCGATCCGCCGGCCTGCCAGCTCCTCTTCAAGTCAGGCGCAAGCCTATAGGGATTTGCGCTGTCGGTCGCAAGTCACGCAGCGCCTGTAGCCCGCGCATGGGAGCCGATCCTGGCAGGAGTGTGGGGCAGGAATGTGGGGAGGCGCGAGCGGCTGTATCGACGCGCTGGCAGGCTCGTCTGCCTCCCGGTTTCGTGTTAGCAGATGGCAACTCCTGATGCCGGAACGCCATCTTGCCGTCGAACGAGCGCAACATCGCCGTGATTTTCATCAACTGGTTTCACGCCGGGCGAACCATCGCGTCGGTCGCGCGGATCGGGCGCTGGCGGAGGCTTCACCCGGCCGTGTTCGTGGTGTGCAATGGCGACACGCCAGCGGGGCGGGCGAGCCTGCGCGATGCCTGTACCGGACACGCCAGGTTCCTCGAATTGCCGAACAATGCAGGCTTTGCCGGCGGCAACAATGCCGGCATCCGGGCAGCGCTCGAAGCCGGATTTGACAAGATCGCGCTGATCAACACCGATGCGGAGATTGCCGAGGACGATTTCGCAACCCTCCTGCAGGCTTTCGGTCAGGTCCGCGATCTGGCGGCTGCAAGCCCGCTTATCGTCGAGCGGGACGGGGCGCGGGAAAGCGTCTATGCCGGCGGCCAGGATATTTCACGCGCGCGCCAGACCCGCATCGTCTTCGGGGGCGAGGGATCGAATGCGCGCTTTACCCATCCCGATCACCTGATGGGAACGGTTCTCGTCACCCGGAGCGCCGCCTGGCGGCGGGTCGGCCCGCTCGACGAGGCCTATTTCTTTTCGGGCGAAGTCGCCGACTGGTGCGAACGCGCCAGGGCGCAGGGCTTCGCGCTCGCGGTCGATCGCGAGGCGCGGGCGTTCCACGATGCAGCGATGGCGGGGGATGGCGCGCGCGACGGCGATTATCTTTATTATTCGCTCAGAAACCGGTTTCTGTTCATTGCCCGCCACCGCGTACGGCGAAAGGCCTTTCTGTTCGCGCGATGGACGGTGATTGCGCTCTTCGAGGCGGCAAAGGCGCTTGCGACCGGCCGGTTCAACCGCGCGCGCGCTTGCCTCGCGGCCGCGCGTGACGGAGTGAGAGGGCGCTGGGGCGCGCGGCATCCGGCCGGTGGGGCACCCGGCCATGGCTGAGACGGCGAGCCGGGTTTCCGTCATCATTCCCAACTGGAACGGCGAGCGCTGGCTGGAAGCCTGCCTGCGGTCGCTCCACGCCCAGGATCGCAGGCCGCTCGAAATCATCCTGGTCGACAACGGATCGTCCGATCGCTCGCTTGAGCTGGCGCGCCGCCATGCGCCCGATGCGACGATCATCGAACTGGGCGTCAATACCGGCTTTGCGGTCGCCGCCAACCGGGGGGTCGAGGCGGCGGCGGGCCGCTATGTCTTTCTGCTCAATACCGATACGCAGGTGGCGGCGGACTGCATCCGGAAGCTTGAGGATGCGATTGAAACCTGTCCTGAAAACCTGATTGCCGTGATGCCGCTCATGGTCAGCCTCGACGCGCCGGACCGGGTCGACGATGCCGGCGACCGGCTGAGCTGGTACGGGCAGGCGGTGAAAACCGGACATGGCGAACCGGTGGCCGACTTCGACCGGGAGCGGGAAATCTTCTCCCCCTGCGGCGGCGCGGTCCTGTTGCGCCGTGCCGATTTCCTGGCGCTGGGCGGGTTTGACGCGGGCTTCTTCGCCTATCTCGAAGATGTCGACTTTGGTCTGCGCGCGCGGCTTGCGGGATACCGGCACCGGCTGCTGCCCGCCGCCCGCGTGCTGCACAAGGGGCATGGTTCGGCGATGCCGCAAAGACGCTATCTGGTGCTGACGACGCGCAACCGGCTTGCGCTCATGGTGCGGAACCTGCCGGCCGGCCACCTGCTGCGAAACGCCCACCGGATTGCCTATGGCACGCTGCAATTCGCCTTCGATCACGGGCAGCCGATGGCGACGCTTCAGGGTCTGATGCTGTTTTGCCGCGATCTGCCGGGCATGCTGGCCGGACGCGGCGAGCGGCTTGCGCGGATACGGCTGTCGGCGGCGGAGATCGAGGGCCTGCTGAGCCGGGAGCAGCCGGCGCCGGGCCTTCTGGCGATTGCCGCCAGACGCCTGCGGCGGGCGTATGAGGTCATCTTCGGGCGGCGCCCGTAACGGAACGGTAGAGCGCCTCATATTCGGCAAGCATTCTTTGCACAGAAAAATCCTGCCAGACAAAGGAGGCCGCCGCCCCGGCATAGCGCGGATAACGCCTCGCGATCTCGCCGGCCGCGGCGGCGATGGCCGGGCCGTCGACGGTCTCGACCACAACGCCGCATTGATGGTCGCTGACGAACGCCGCCATCGGCATCGAGCGGCTGACGATGACGGGCTTGCCGGCGGCGAGGCCTTCGAGCAGGGAGTGGGGCCAGGCTTTCAGCACTTCCGGCCTCTTCGTCGTCAGGATGAGGGCGTCGGCGGCGTCGACCAGTGCCGGCATGTCCTGCCTTCCATCCAGCACCGAGACCCGACCGGCAATGCCCAGGGCGCCGATCCTTGCCTCGGCCAGATCGCGGAAACGCCCCCGCAGCACCAGCGTCAGCTGCAGCCCGGGCGACAGCGCCACCGCGTCCAGCAGCGCGTCGATGCCCTTGATCTCGAACTGGGCGGCGTTCCAGGGGGCGGAGGCCGACAGCAGTTTCAGCGGCCCGCCGATCGCGCCGGGAGGACGCCTTGCGAGGGCGGCAAACTGCGCGAGTTCGTGACCCGGCCCGATCTGCCGCAGATTGCCAAAGCCGGCTGCCGCCAGAATGGCCTCGTCGTGCCGGTTCGATGTCACCAGGGCACCGACCCGGTGCAGGGCGGCCCTGCCGCGCGGGGGCGTTGCCGCGTCGAGGGCGGCGGTGACGGTGTATACCACCGGCTTTCGCAACAGCCGCAAAAGGGGGAAACCATAAGGCGCCGGATTGAACACATGGACGAGATCGCAGCGGCTTGCCGCGCCGAGAATTTGCGGAAGTTTCGTCAGGCCCATCGCGGCCATGGGAAAGCGCCTTGCCGGATCGGCGAACGGATGCAGGCTGATGACGGTTCCGCCGAAGGCCTCGGCCAGCGTCTCGATCTCGTGGAAGACCGCATCGGTGCCGGCAAGGAGCGGCGGCGGTGCGCTGGCAAGGAGCAGGGGGCGGGGCGGCGGCGCGGTCATCGCGCGGTTCTACAATCGGCGGAAGGGCTTGTCATCCGTGATGATGCCGGCCGCGCGCCAGCCCTTGCGACCTTCCTCGCTTTCCGTACGCGGGCGCCCGGGCGATGTCGCGCCGGCGTATCTTTCTGCCAAACACCTTTCTGCCGGGCGCCTTTCTGATAGTCTCGGTCGATACAGCCTGGAATTCGCCACCAGCAGACAGGGACCGGCATGGACGCATTTCACACAAGACTGACGGCGCTGCGGCACGCATTCCATCGCGATCCCGAACTGGGCTTTCAGGAAGTCCGTACCAGGGCGCGGGTGGCGGCAAGGCTGCGAGAACTGGGCATCGAGGTCTATGAGGGCGCGGGCGTCGTCGGCATTCTGAGGGCTGGAACCGGCAACCGCGCCATCGGACTGCGCGCCGATATGGACGCGCTGCCGATCGAGGAAACGGGGAGCCACGACCATGTTTCCGCCAATCCCGGCGTCATGCATGCCTGCGGCCATGACGGTCATATCACCATGCTGCTGGGGGCTGCCGAACTGCTGGCGCGCGAAAGGGATTTCGACGGCACGGTGGTCTTTCTGTTCCAGCCCAATGAGGAACACGGGCTGGGCGCGCAGGCGATGATCACCGAAGGCGTGCTGGCGCGGTTTCCCATCGAGGAGGTCTATGCGATCCACAATCTGCCGGGCGCGCCAGCCGGCCGGATTTCAACGCGCAGCGGCCAGATCTGTGCGTCCGAAAGCCTTTTCGAGATCGGGATTTCGGGGCAGGGCGGCCATGCCGCCATGCCGCATGTCGGCGTCGATGCGATCACCGTGGGTGCTGAAATGGTGATGGCGCTGCAAACGATCGTATCGCGCAAGCTGGCGCCGGGTGCCGGCGCCGTCGTCTCGGTGACCGAATTCCTGACCGATGGCCGGCGCAACGTGCTGCCGGGACACGCCACGCTCAAGGGCGATGTGCGCGCCCGGCTGCCGGAAGACCGAAAGGTGATCGAACGGTTCATGCGCCGGATGGTAAAGGGTATCGCGGCGAGCCATGGCGTTGAAGCCAGCTTCTCCTTCCAGACCGGGTTCATCGAGACCGTCAATGCGCCGGGGCCGGTCGAGGCGGTGCTTCGCGCCGCACGGGCTGCCGGGATCGAAGCCGAGGGCGGGCGGCCGCCGATGAGCTTTTCGGAGGATTTCGCCCATTTCGCGGCTGCCGTGCCCGGCTGTTTCCTGTTGCTCGGCAATGGAACGCAAGGCGCGCATGGCCAGCCGCTTCATGCCTCCGACTATGATTTCAACGATGCGCTGCTGCCGGTCGGCGCAACCTTCTGGGCGGCGCTGGTGCGCGACCGGCTGCCGGTGAAGGGATCTATATGAGTTTCAGCCCCTTGAGGCTGGCATGGCCGTTGCGGCCGATGATGATGTGATCGTGCACGGTCACGCCCAGCGGCGCGAGCACGTCGATGATGGTCCGGGTCATCTGGATGTCGGCCTGGGACGGGGTCGGATCGCCGGAAGGATGATTGTGCACCAGGATGATCGCGGTGGCGGCGAGGTCGAGGGCGCGCTTGGCGATCTCGCGGGGATAGACCGGCGTGTGGTCGACGGTGCCGGTCTGCTGGAGCTCGTCCTTGATGAGCTGGTTCTTCTTGTCGAGAAAGAGAATGCGGAACATCTCCTTGTCGGCGAAGGCCATGGCCGTGCGGCAGTATTCGAGAACCTTCGACCAGGAGGAGAGCAGCGGGCGCTCGCGGATATTGCCGCTGGCAAACGACATGGCGGCCGCCTCGATGAGCTTGAGATCGAAGGCGACCACTTCGCCGACGCCCTTGACCTCCATAAGGCGCTTCATCGGCGCCGACAGCACTTCGGAGAGCGACCCGAATTCGTCGATCAGCCGCTTGGCCAGCGGCTTGGTGTCGCCCTGTCGGATGCTGCGGAAGAGCAGCATTTCCAGCACTTCGTATTCAGCGAGGGCGGCCGGCCCGGCGGAGGTGAATTTCGCCCGCAGGCGCTCGCGATGGCCATGATAATGCGGCTTGTCTTTCGATGTGCCGGAAACCGGGCGGGTGACCGGCCGCGAGGCGGTTTCCTCGAACTTGCCCGTGTCGCTGTCCCGCTTGCCGCCCGGCATGATTCCCCCGTTGCCTCAGGCTTCGCCCCAGATTGCCCGCTCCCCAGGTCGCCCGCTCCTCAGATCGTCCAGGGGGCTCCCTCAAAGATATGGTGGCACAGTGTGGCCGGCGGGGGAAAGCGTAAATATTTCGCAGCCTTCCCCGGTAACGCCCACGGAATGCTCGAACTGCGCCGACAGGGAGCGATCGCGGGTGACCGCTGTCCAGCCGTCGGAGAGGATCTTCACCGCCGGCCGGCCGAGATTGATCATCGGTTCGATGGTGAAGATCATGCCCGGCCGCAGTTCGATGCCTTCGCCGCGGCGGCCGAAATGCAGGATGTTGGGCGCATCGTGAAACAGCAGGCCGAGACCATGGCCGCAGAAATCGCGCACCACGTTGCAGCGCTCGCCCTCGGCATATTCCTGTATCGCGGCGCCGATATCGCCGGTGGTGGCGCCCGGCCTGACCTCGGCAATGCCGCGCATCAGCGATTCATGGGTTACCTCGATCAGCCGCTCGGCAGCGCGCCGCACCGCGCCCACCGTGTACATGCGGCTGGAATCGCCATGCCAGCCGTCGAGGATGAGCGTCACGTCGATGTTGACGATGTCGCCTTCCTTCAGCGGCTTGTCGTTGGGAATGCCGTGGCAGACGACATGGTTGATCGAGGTGCAGCACGATTTGGTGTAGCCGCGATAGTTGAGCGTTGCCGGCAGGGCATTGTGGTCCATGCCGTAGCGGAAGACGAAATCGTCGATTTCCTGGGTGGTGACGCCCGGCACGACCAGCGCTGCGACCGCGTCGAGGCAGGCGGCGGCGAGCCGGCCGGCACGGCGCATGCCTTTGAAGCCCTCTTCGTCATAGAGTTTGATACTGCCGGTATTCTTCACCGGCGCGGATTTGGCATCGACATAGTTCAGCATGGCCGGGTTATGCGTTGAAACCGCGCCCGGTGCAAGGCGGCTTGGCAGCTCAAATTTGCGGATCGAGGATGCGCACCGTTTCGCACGGGGTGATGGTCTCGGGCGTGATCGCGCACTTGATTGCCCGCATCTCGACGCCGGCGGCGCGCGCTGCGGCGAACGCGGCGGCATAGGCGGGATCGAGGTCGTCGGCGATGGCGAAGCGGTCGCCGTCCATCCGCTGGATGACATAGAGCATGGTCGCCCGGTTGCCGGCCTCGACCTGGCGGATCAGTTCGCCCAGATGCCGGGTGCCGCGCGCCGTCTTGCAGTCGGGAAACTCGTGCAGGCCAGGCGTCCGCATCAGGTGGACGTTCTTGATCTCGATGTAGTGATCGGGATCGCCCGGCCTGGTGACCAGAAAGTCGATCCGGCTGTTTTCGCCATATTTCTGTTCCGGCCGGATGCGCGCGCCATCGGGCAGGGGCACCAGGCCGGTGTCGAAGGCTTCGCGCGCCAGGCGGTTGGGCAGATTGGTGTTGATGCCGACCAGCGTGCCGTCCGCCTCGACGATCTCGAGCGTGTGGCGCAGCTTGCGCTTGGGATTGCCGCTGTCGGAGATGAAGGCGCGCGATCCCGGTGCGTCGAGCCCCAGCATGGCGCCGGGATTGGGGCAGTGAACCGTGATCGCATTGCCATCGGGCATTTGCACATCGGCGAGGAAGCGCTTGTAGCGCCGCAGCAATCTGCCTTCGATCAAGGGGGGAGTGAATTTCAACCTTTGACCCCGGAATTCTTCTGCTATGACCTTGTTGCGGATGGCGGCTTTCATTACAGAACGGCGACCGGTGTGCAATGCCGCTCCGTATCACCAGGAATGTTGCGCCCGGTTTTCGCGCGGGCAGCGGGGGAAGCATGTGGCGAGTAGGATTCGGGCTTGAGAAACTGGGCCTTCTGGCGCAACGGCGGCCGGTCCTGTTTTCGCTCCTCGTCCTGGTGCTGATCGCGGTTGCCGGCGTCAATTTCCGCAATGTCGCCTTTACCGGCAGCGTGCTGGCCGTGCTGCCGGATTCGAGCCGGGCGTTCCGCGACTATGAGGAAATCAAGGACGACTACCGCAATTTCTCCCGCGATGTGACGGTCCTGGTCGAGTCCGACCGGCTGCTGACGTCGGAGGGCATGGAGGCGCTGCGCAATCTGCAACTCGATATCTCGCTATCGGATGGCGTCACCAACGCATCGTCGATTTTTTCGGTGCCGGACTTCGATGTCGATAGCGGCGAGGTGGTCGAATGGTTTCCCGAGGAACTGGGCAGCGATGGCGAAACCGCCGATCTGGTCGACCGGCTGATCGCGAAATATCCGCCGGCTGCTTCCCTGCTCGACCGGCAGCGCAAGGTCGCCGTCATCATCGCCACGCTGACGGCCGGCGTGCAGGAGGATGACGGGGTCAGTTTCGAGGCTTTCCGACGGTTGCGGGAGGATGCGCTCGCCGCCGCGCCCGAGGACTTCAAGCTGTCGTTCACCGGGTTGACGCCGATCGGCGCCGCCATCCTGGAAACCCTGATCGACGATCAGGTCAAGCTCACCGGCCTCGGCCTGCTGCTCGGCACGCTGATCGCCTATCTCATCTTCCGCAACTTTCTCGCCGCGCTGCTCTGCGCCATTCCGCCGGTGCTGACGGCGCTATGGGCGTTCGGCCTGTTCGCGTTCTTCGGCATTCGCATCAACTATCTGACCACCGTGCTGCCGAGCCTCGCGCTGATCCTGGCCTTTGCCGACGGGATCTTTCTCTACTTCCGATGGCAGACGCTCAATTCACATCATCACGATGCGGAGGAAAACCTGACCGAGGCGATCACCCGGGTGGGGCCGGCCTCCTCGCTGACCTCGATCACCACGGCGCTTGCCTTCCTCTCCTTCGCCTATGCCGACAGCGAGGCGCTGAAGGAGTTCGCCTATCTCGGCGCCGGCGCGGTCAGCCTCGCCTTTATCGCGGTGATCGTCGGCCTGCCGGTGTCGATCCACTGGGCGATCCGGCTCGGGCTTGCCAGGACGGGCATTCACAAGGAGCCGGCCTTCCAGCGGGTCGGCAAACAGGTGCGGCCGGCGATCATCGGCCATCCCTGGATACTGGCGCTTGCCGGCGTCGTTCTGGTCGGGGTGTTGTGCTATACCCAGAAGGACATCACCGCCGAATACCGGCTGGTCGAGTATCTGCCGAGCGACTCCAATGTGCGCTATGGCGAACTGCTCGCCGACGAGGTGACCGGCGGAAGGGCGCTGATGCTGATCTCGGTGCCGTTCGCGGAAAGTGGCGGGCTTGAAAATCCGGCCAACCGCGCGCGGCTCGAGGCGGTGGACGCGGTTGCCGCCGAACAGTTCGGCGCCGACAAGGTGTTTTCGGCCCGCCAGTTGTTTGCGACCGCATCGAGCGAAACGGCGAAAGCCAAGATCGCCGGCCTTCTGGGCGAGGCGGCCGAGCGCGAGGGCACCAGCCTTGAATCGAAGCGGGGCGATGCCTCGCTCGTCACGGTGCGCCTGAGTTCGCAAATGCCGGTGGCGCAGGTCGAGGCCGAGACCCGCGCGCTTCGCAAGCGGCTTTCGGCACTCTCCTACGGCGCGGATGTGCGGGTGACCGGCTTTCCGGTGCTGATGAGCATCGAGTTCACCCATCTGATCGAGCAATTGCGAATCAGCCTCATTCTGGCGATTTCCTTCGGCGTCGTCATACTGGGGATCGCGACGCGCTCGCCCCTGATGTTCCTGGCGGCGACGACGCCCAACCTGCTGCCGATCTTCTTCATCCTGTCGCTGCTCTATCTGAAGGGCGGCACGGTCAACATGTCGGAGGTCGTGGCGCTGACGCTCGCCTTCGGGATCGCGATCGACAATGCGGTGCATCTGATCAACGTGTTCGACAGTCAGAGGAAAGAGGGCAAGGAGACCCGCCATGCGCTGGCATCGGCGCTCGAGGAAGCGGGGCCGGCGCTGACCGCGGGCACGGTGATCATCTGCGTGAGCTTCGTGGTGACGCAGTTCAGTGCCATGCCGCTCGTGCCGGCGCTGGGAGAGTTGATCATCGCCACGCTGGTGGTCGCGCTTCTGTCGAACCTGCTGATATTGCCTGCCAATATTTTGACACTTGAGGGACTTAAGCAGCGGTTCTTTCCGTCGGAGCCGCAAGCCGGCTCCGACGCCGCCGAGACCCAAGCAGGAAAAGCGCAGCCATGAAATTCACCCTGTTCTGCCAGGCCGCCCTGGCCCTGAGCCTGCTCCAGGCGCCCGCCCGGGCCGAGACCGCTTCGGAATTCCTGAAGAGCCTCGAGGGCGATTTTTCGGGCCGGGGCAGCGCGGTGGTCGTCGGCAAGGATACGACGAAGATTTCCTGCAAACTGTCCAACCGGTTCGAGGAGAGCTCGAATTCGCTCAACGTCGCCGGCGAATGCGCCAGCACCAAGGGCAAGGGCAAGGTGAGCGGCACGGTTACCGCGAGCAACGACCAGCTCAAGGGCAATTTCGTCTCGACGCGCCAGAACGTCAAGGTCACCAAGAGCGACGGGCAATATGCCAATGGCAAGATGGTGCTTTCGACGATGATGATGGATGAGAAGGTGGGACGGCTGATCCGGGTGCGCCAGAGCGTCGAGCGCACCGATGGCGGCATCAAGGCGACCTTCTTCACCTATGACAACGCCACGCAGGAATACAAGCCGGCCGGGTCGATCTCGCTGAAAAAGCAGTAGGCCGTCTATTCGACGATCTTGAGCCAGTCTTCCGTCGGCAGCCGCCTTGTGCGCAGGGCGTTGACCGGATGGCCGGTATCCTCATGGCCGATGGCGATGCCGCAGAACAGCATCCAGTCGTCCGGCACGCCGCAGAATTCGGCCACCGTTCTGGGATAGTTCGACCAGGCTTCCTGCGGGCAGGACTGCAGGCCGGCTTCTTCCAGCAACAGCATGAAGGTCTGCAGGAACATGCCGCAATCGGCCCATTGCGGCGGCAGCATGATGCGGTCCATGAAGCAGAAGGCGACGGCCGGGGCGCCGAACAGGCGGTAGTTGTTGGCAAACCAGCCGCGGCGGCCGGCCTTGTCCTCGCGTTCGATCCCGAGCAGGCCATACATCTCCTCGCCGACCTCGAAGCGCGCCGTGCGATAGGGTTCGATCAGCTTCGGCGGATAGACCTGGTATTCGACCGCTTCGCCTTCGGGATGGGCTTCGCCGGCAAGGCGGCGCTCCATCAAGGCGCGAAACCGCTCTGTCGCCGCGCCGTTGAGAAGCGCGATCTTCCAGGGCTGGACGTTGCCGCCGGAGGGCGCGCGGGCCGCCTTTGCGAGGCATTCGACGAGGCGCGCGGTCTCGACCGGCTCGCTGGTAAAGGCCCGCACCGAGCGGCGTTTTTCGACTGCTGTCGTGACTTCCATCTGCGCTTAGCCTTCCTTGCGTACCGGCCTTCGCCGGCGGGTTTTTTCCAAGGTTCGGGGATTCTGCCCGCAAATGCAATACCTTAGCAAGGCCAGGCAAGCGTTGCGGCGGCCGCGGCCGCGCCGGTGTCACATCTTTTCACTTGCCAGTTTGCCGGCGAAACGCAATGATAGAGGCGTTCGGGCATCTTGCGAACATGAAGACGACTGGAAGACCATAGTTTTGCGGCCGGCAGCGACGCTGATCCGGTCCAAAGGCGTACCGGAAGCGCGAGTTGAAACATCCGGTTGCGTCCGTGCGGAATTCTCGGCTGACCCCGCGTTCCGATCGGGCGACAAGGTTGCTGCCTTTCTTCGACATCTTGCTCTGCCTGCCAACTGCCGGTCCGCCGGTGAATTCGCCGTCAGCCTCCCGCAGGCGAAAGATCGACTGTTCAAGAAAGGAATTGAAATGCCGATCAATGGAACCGTGAAGTTCTTCAATACCGAAAAAGGCTTCGGCTTCATCAAGCCGGATGATGGCGGCAAGGATATCTTCGTGCACATCTCTGCCGTGCAGGCTTCGGGACTGACCGGTCTTGCTGAAAACCAGAAGGTTTCCTTCGAGACGGAGGACGACGCGCGCGGAAAAGGCCCCAAGGCCGTCAATCTGCAGGTGCTGTAGGCCGCCGGCCATATCAGCACAGCCATCCAGACCGGCCCTGGCGGTGTCCACGGGCCGGTTTTTTGTTTGCGGCCGACGCCGGCCATTCCTATCGGGTCTATTCGGCGGCGGCCATCGTCCGATCCGGCCGGGACGGGCGCGATTGCACCAGAACGAAGGCGGCGATCGACATGTTGATCAGATTCCAGGCGATGCCGTGGATGAAGGCCATGCGGTAGGAGCCGGTCAGATCGTAGATATAGCCCGAGGCCCAGCCGCCGGCCGCCATGCCCAGCACCGTGGCGAGCAGGACGAAGCCGATGCGCCTGCCGGCTTCCTCGGCCGGCAGATATTCGCGCACGATGATGGCATAGCTGGGCACCAGCCCGCCCTGGGAGAGGCCGAAGACCAGCGAGACGACGTAGAGCGAGACGATGCCGTTGAACGGGATGTAGAGAAACAGCGCCAGGCATTGCAGCACCGAATTGACCAGCAGCATGGGAACGCCGCCGAAGCGGTCGGCGAGATAACCTGACAGCAGACGGCTGGGTATGCCGGCGCCCAGCATGATCGCCAGCATTTCGGCGCCGACGCCGCTGCCGAAGCCGAGATCGACGCAATAGGCGACGATATGGACCTG
The DNA here is from genome assembly GCA_020441665.1 of Nitratireductor sp. Classification (GTDB taxonomy): domain Bacteria; phylum Pseudomonadota; class Alphaproteobacteria; order Rhizobiales; family Rhizobiaceae; genus Salaquimonas. The sequence continues at coordinate 3,911 of JAGRLT010000073.1, read as the reverse complement.
GGGCATCGCCATTGCCATGCAGCAACCGAAGCCGGCGATCATCAGCAAGGCCGTCAACTGGCCCGACGACAGGGAGATGACCTTTGCCGGCGGCTCGAAGGCGGGTTTCTGGGAATGGCCGCCCGGCTGGTTGCGGAGCAGGCGTGCGATCGGCAGGATGACCACAAGGCCGGCGACCGCGATGATGAGGAAGCCGAACCGCCAGCCGTTCTCGGCGATCGGCGCCTTGAGAACGAGCGGCCAGAAGGAGCCGGCGAGATAGTTGCCGCAGGCGGTGGCGGCGACCGCGATGCCGCGATACCTGCGGAAGAAGTGGGAGATGTCGGCCATCAGCGGGCCGAAGGCGGCCGCCGAGGCAAGGCCGATCGGAAACTGCAGCAGGGCGACCGGCCAGTAGCTCGGCATCACCGTGCTGAGCGCGAAGCAGCTCGAGGCGAGCAGGGCGCAGAAGGCCATGATCGGCGCAATGCCGTAGCGGTCGACGCCACGCCCGAGCAGGAAGTTGCCGAGGGCGAAGCCGGACATTGCCAGCGTGTAGGCAAAGGCGGCTTCGGCCCGGCTGATAGCGAAATCCGCCTGGATTTGCGGCATCACCAATACGGTTGCCCAGATGCCGACGCTCAGGACCGTCGCCGACAGGACCGAGAGGCCGAGGCGGCGCCAGGCATAGGGGCTGTCGGGCCGGGCGGGGCTTTCTGCGGTTTGCTGGGTCATGGGTGTGGCTTGCGGCGAATGCCGTGAAAAGGCGGCCGCTTTTTACCGCCGCTATGGACAAGACGGGTACATCACGGCATAACCGCGCCAAAGTCAAACGGGTTTTCGGCGGACTTGGCCATGTCGCTCTTCAAGCAATTTTTCACCTGGTGGAACGGTTCGACCTGGGGCACGCGCTTCTATACATGGCGCAAGGGCAGTCGCGTCGGCGAAGACGAATTCGGCAATGTCTATTACGAAGGCGATGGCGGCCGGCGCTGGGTCCAGTACAACGGCCTGGCCGAGCCGAGCACCATTCCCGCCGGCTGGCATGGCTGGATGCACCATCGGGTCGACACGCCGCCGTCGAAGGAAGACTACCGGCCGAAAGCCTGGCAATTGCCGCACCGGCCCAACCCCACCGGCACGGCCGCGGCCTATTATCCGAAGGGCTCGATGGCCAATCCGCAGGAGCGGCCGGAGGTTACCGGCGACTACGAGGCCTGGCGGCCCTGATCGGGGCCATCGTCGCCCCTGTCCACCGATGCGGGGATTACGTCCATGCTGATCGACGAAGCGTCCGCGCCGCAAGGCGTGCGGCTCTATGCGGTGGGCGATACCCATGGCTGCCTCCAACTGGCGCGGCAACTCTTTGCCGCGATCGATCGCGACATCGCCAGCAACCCGCCGGACCATGCCCGCGTCATCATGCTGGGCGACTATTGCGACCGGGGACCGGACACAAGCGGGCTGATCGATTTCCTGATCGGCGAGGCCGGCACACGCGACATGGTGTTTCTGCTCGGCAATCACGACCAGCGCCTGCGCGACTTTGCCGATGGGGTGGATGCCACGCCCTTCAACTTCTTTCGCTTTGGCGGGTTGGAGACCCTGCAATCCTACGGGCTCGAAGCCGATCCCGATGGAGAGTGGCTACCGGCGAGCCGGGCCCTGTCGCGGGCGCTGCCGGCTTCCCACCGGCGCTTCCTGGCCAAGCTCAGACTGTTTCACGAGGAGGGCGACTACTTCTTCGCCCATGCCGGGGTAAAGCCGGGCGTGGCGCTGGAAGATCAGCAGGCAAAGGATCTGATCTGGATCCGGCACGAATTTCTTCAGCATCAGGGCGATTTCGGCAAGGTGGTGGTGCACGGCCACACGCCCTGGGACCGGGTCGACATCCAGCCGAACCGGATCAATGTGGATACCGGTGCCTATGACAGCGGCATTCTGAGCTGCGCCGTGCTGGAGGGGAATAGTGTCCGGGTGATTCAGGCGGAGACCTGAGGCGTGGGCCTTGCTCAAGCCTGCCGTATCTTTGACTTCATCGGGCGCCATGGTATGGCGGGTTTGAGCGGGAAAACGGTTCGAGCGGAATCGACTGCGAATGGGAAATGCGGCGGGTGACAATGGGTAAATCGGGCAAGGTATCGCGCGGGAGCCGCGGGCCGGCATGGGCGAAACTGGCAGGCCGCGGGATCGGCCTGGCGCTTGTCTGCATGCCGGCCATTGCCGCGTTGTCGCCGGCGGCGGCGCAGGAAAAAATCGCCAATCGCGTCGCGGTCTTCTCCGGCATCGACAAGATCACCGGCCGCATCCACACCTTCGATGTCTATATCGACGAGACGGTGCAGTTCGGCGCGCTGCAGGTGACCCCGCGGGTGTGCTATACGCGGCCGGACACCGAGGCGCCGAAGACGACGGCGTTTATCGAGGTCGACGAGATCACGCTCGATTCCAACATCCGCCGCATCTTCACCGGCTGGATGTTTGCCGACAGTCCCGGCCTCAATGCGATCGAGCACCCGGTCTACGACGTCTGGCTGAAGGACTGCAAAATGGAGTCCGACGTGCCGCCGCCCTCGTAGGGGAAGAAGTCGGCATCCATCTGCACCGCCTCCTCGAGCAGCACGGTATAATCGTCGCGATGAATGTCGACCGCGCCGAAACGCTTGAGATGGTCGGTGGTGAATTGCGTGTCGAGCAGTTGGAAGCCGCCGGCCCGCAGGCGGTGAACGAGATGCACCAGCGCCACTTTCGACGCGTCGCGCATCCGCGAAAACATGCTTTCGCCGAAAAACGCAGCGCCCAGCCGTACGCCGTAGAGCCCGCCGACCAGGTTCTCACCCTGCCAGCACTCGACCGAATGGGCGTGGCCCAGAAGATGCAATTCGCCATAGAGCCGCTTGATGCGCTCGTTGATCCATGTCGAGCGCCGGCTGTCGGTCGCCTCGGCGCAGGCCTCGACCACCCGATGGAAGGCGGTATCGATGCGCACCTCGAACGGGTTTCGGCGCATCGTCTTCCTGAGGCTTGCGGGCAGGTGAAACCCGTCCAGCGGGAGGATGCCGCGCAGCTCCGGCTCGACCCAGTAGAGGCCCGGATCGTCGGCCGCTTCGGCCATCGGGAAAATACCGCAGGCATAGGCCTTCAGCAGCACTTGCGGCGTGATTTCCAGCAGAATGTCCTGGCTTCCGGCCATGATGGCTCCATGCGTTCCAGGAACAGATAATGGCGTGTCATGCCCGATGCAAATGCGCTTGCCGATGGGCCGTCACGATGCCTTGGCGGCGAGGTGTTTTTCCAGCCAGTGGATGTCGTACTGGCCCTTCTCGATATCTGGATTGGTGACGAGGTCGCGGAACAGCGGCAGGGTGGTCTGAATGCCGTCGACGACGAATTCGTCGAGCGCGCGGTGCAGACGGCGCAGGCACTCCTCACGGGTGCGGCCGTGGACGATCAGCTTGCCGATCAGGCTGTCGTAATGCGGCGGGATCGAATAGCCCTGATAGACGCCGGAATCGACACGCACTCCAAGCCCGCCCGGCGGATGATAGTAAGTGATCAGACCGGGCGACGGCACGAAGGTGTCGGGATGCTCGGCATTGATCCGGCACTCGATGGCGTGGCCGGAAATCTTCACATCCTCCTGCCTGATCGACAGGCCCTCGCCGGCGGCGACGCGCAACTGCTCGTTGACGAGGTCGATGCCGGTGATCATCTCGGTCACCGGATGCTCGACCTGCAGGCGGGTGTTCATCTCGATGAAGTAGAACTCGCCGTCCTCCCAGAGGAACTCGACCGTGCCGGCGCCGGAATAGCCCATGCCCTGCACGGCCTTGGCGCAGATGTCGCCGATCTTCTTGCGGTCGGCTTCACCGAGAATGGGAGAGGGGGCTTCCTCCCAGACCTTCTGGTGGCGGCGTTGCAGCGAACAGTCG